>DATHYZ010000090.1:0-7685 GCA_035458865.1 Candidatus Limnocylindrales bacterium | reverse complement strand
CCTCGTAGGGGTCATCTACGAGCGGACCCACGACCGGACCATCGCCAGGATGGGCGGGCTGGCCGGGCGGGTGCCCGTGTTCGCGATGCTGCTGGGATTCTTCGTCTTCGCGTCCGGCGGCCTGCCCGGCCTGTCGGGCTTCGTCGGGGAGTTCCTGACCCTCATCGGGACCTTCGACGCGATCCCGCTGGCCGCGATCGTGGCCACGATCGTCATGATCCTGGCCGCCGGGTACCTGCTCTTCATGTATCAGCGGGTCGTCTTCGGCGAGCCATCCGACTTCATCAAGGGCCTGGGCCACCACCTCACCGACGTCCGCCCCATCGAGGTGGCCACGCTGGCCCCGCTCGTGGTCCTGGTCGTCGTCTTCGGGCTCTTCCCGAACCTGCTGCTCGACCTCGTCGCGGGCTCCGTGACGACCGTCCTCGGCGACGTGGCCGCGGGCGACGCCATCCAGCAACTGGCCTTGTTCCGGTAGCCGAGGGGACGCGACGACATCATGGCCTGGGACGACCTCCTGACGATCGCTCCGCTCATCGCCGCGGTCCTGGCGGCTATCGCGGTCATCCTCGTCGACCTCGCCCTGCCGGGCCGGACGCGGCCGGCCCTCGCCGTGTCCCTGCTGGGGCTCGCTGGCGTCCTCGCCCTGGTCCTGCTCATCGGCCTGCGGGCCGGCGACGGGGCGATCGAGCTGGCCGCACCCACCGAGGCGTTTGCGGGCGCCTACACGGTCGATCCGCTGACGACGTTCCTCGACGTCCTGTTCGTGCTCGTCGTGGGGATGACGATCCTGGTCGCCCCGGACTACCTGGGTCCGCGCGACCTGCCGTTCGCCGAGTTCGCGGCCATCCTGCTCTTCGCGATGAGCGGGGCGATGCTCATCGCCGCGTCGACCGACCTCCTGCTCCTGTTCCTGGGCCTGGAGCTCATGGTCATCCCCGGCTACCTGCTGGCCGGCTTCGCGAAGCGGGACGCGCTGTCGACCGAGGGAGCGATCAAGTACTTCCTCCTGGGCAGCTTCAGCTCGGCCATCCTGCTCTTCGGCCTCGCCTTCGTCTTCGGGACCACCGGCACCACCCGGGTCGACGAGATCGCCGCGGCGCTGGCCGACCTCGTGGCGAGCGGGTCGATCTCGGCCGGCCTGATCATGGGGCTGGCGCTGGTGACCGCCGGGGTGGGCTTCAAAATCGCCGCGGTGCCGTTCCACTACTGGACGCCGGACGCGTACCAGGGCTCGCCGACCCCGGTGACCGGCTATCTCTCCGTGGGTCCCAAGATCGGCGCCTTCGCGCTCATCCTCCGCCTCTTCGTCGAGGCCCTCGGCCCGCTGTCGGGGGAGTGGGTCGTCATGATCGCCATCCTGGCGGCCGTGACGATGACCCTGGGCAACCTGGTCGCCCTGAGCCAGGACAACGTCAAGCGGATGCTCGCCTACTCGTCGATCGCCCACACGGGCTACATGCTGGTCGGGCTGGCCGCCTACGCCGCCGGCGAGATCCAGGGGCTCCAGGGCCTGATCTACTACGGCGCTGCCTACGCGTTCATGAACCTCGGCGCGTTCGCGGTCGTGGCGGCGCTCCAGAAGCGTCAGGGCATCCTCTCGAACCTGGAGACGTTCGCCGGCCTGGGGCGCCGTGAGCCGCTCCTGGCCGTCCTGATGACCCTGTTCCTGCTGTCGCTCACCGGCATCCCGCCGACGGCCGGCTTCTTCGCCAAGGCGCTCGTCATCCTGAGCGCCGTCCAGGCGGGCGGTCCCATGACCATCCTGGCCGTCATCGCCGTCCTGAATGCGGCGGCGGCGGCCTTCTACTACCTCCGGGTCGTCGTCTACATGTTCATGCGCGAGGCCACGACGGAGGTGGAGCCGTTCCGGCACGGCCGTCTGCTCCGCGTGGGCCTGGTCATCGCCCTGGTCGGGACGGTCCTGCTGGGCGTCCTGCCGAACTGGCCGATCCCCATCCTCGACGCGGCGCTGGCCGCAGCCGAGGCGATCGGCTAGCGCCTCACTCCGGGATCGGCGCCTCGACGCGTCGGACCTCGTCGCGCAGGCGGCGCGACGGCGGCACCGCGCCGCGCCGGATCGCCGCCAGGTCGCGCAGCTGGCGGTCCAGCCACCAGCGGATGTCCTCCGCCCGCACCGACGAGCGCAGCCGGCGGATCCGGGCCCGTCGCTCGTCGCGGGGCATCCGCAGCGCCTCCTCGATCTGGTCGGCGGTGCCGGTGACGTCGGCGGGGGCCACGATCAGGCAGGCGTCCGCCAGCTGCTCGGCGGCGCCGGCCGTCTCGGAGAGCACGAGCACCGGGTCCCGCTCCCCGACGAGGACCGCCTCCTTGGCGACGAGGTTCATGCCGTCGACGAGCGGGTTGACGACCACGACGTCGGCCAGCCGCAGGGCCGCGATCGCCATCGCGTAGTCGGATCCGTCGGAGATCCAGATCGGCGCGTCGTCCGGGTCGGCGAGCCCGTTGACCCGGGCCACGACCTCGCGGACCGCGCCGGCGTAGTCGGCGTACTCGCGGATGGAGGTCCGGGTGGGAGCCTGCACGGCCAGGAACCGGGTGGAATCGCGGAGCTTCGGTCGTCGCTCGAGGAGCTCCTCGTAGGCGAGGAACCCGCGGAGCGCGTTCTTGGACGGCTCGATCCGGTCGGCCCGCACGATGAGCTTGGGGTCACCGGCCCGAGCGAGGCGCTCGCGAAGCCGGTCCACCCGCTCGGTGACCTCGTCGGACCGGGCGAAGGTGGTGACGCCGTCGGGATCGAGCGAGATCGGGTAGGAGCGGACCCGGATCCTCCGATCGTGCCAGCGGATCGAGCGTCCATCCGGGTCGACCCGGGCATCGCGCACGAAGCTGGCGACCGTGTCGAGGAAGGCGGTCGCGTAGCGGTCCGTCTGGAGGCCGACGATGTCGCAGGCGAGGAGACCCTCGCAGATGGCTCGACGCAGACCCTGGGGCAGGATCTGCCACTGGGTCGCCGGCGGCCAGGGGACGTGCGTGAAGTGAAGGATGGTGGCGTCCGGCCGACGCTCGCGGATGCGCGAGGCGGCCAGGTAGAGGTGGTAGTCCTGGAGGAGGAAGACGGGCCGCTTGACGCCCTCCGCAGCCCGGACCGCGGCGTCGGCGACGGCCAGGTTGGCCGGCCGATAGCCGGTCCGCCAGGCCTGGACGAGCGAGCCGTCCACGACGGGGGCGTACGGCAAGGCGTACATCTGGTGCTGGATGAACCAGAGGAAGGGGTTGGAGATGACCTCGTAGTGGGGGATGTAGACGTCCTCCGGGAGCGGCACGTATGAGAGCCGGAGGTCCTGGCCGGGCGCCAGCTGCCCCATGAGCTCCCGAACGCGACGAGCCAGGGCCCGATCCCTCGAAGCGAGGCTCGACAGCGGCCGCTCCATCCGATCGAGCTCGGGGGCGGCCAGGTGATCGCCCCGGGTCAGGGCGACGGCGACCCAGGTGACCGGCGCGTGTCGTCCGAGCTCCCCGAGGGCCGTGACGAGGCCGCCTGACCCCCGGCTGGCGTCGATGCCCGCGGGGGCGTCGGGTTCGACCGTGAACGTCATCGGGCCGCGGTTGGAGACGACGAAGAGGCGGCCATCGGGCCCCAGGAGCTCGGCCAGGAGACCGGATCTCGACTCGGGCATGGCCACATTGTGACAGCCGCGTCCATCGTGCCCGGCGCCTGCCCCGGAAGCCCCGGGGAGGAGATCAGCGGCTCGCGCTGGCCGGTGGGAGGATCGAGGCCAGGCCGGCTTCCATCACGTCGGGGCCGATCGCCCCAAGGGCACCGTCCCGGATCACCCCGCTCGCATCGATCCAGTAGTGGACCGGGAGCGCGTAGGCGCCCCACTCGGCCTGGGCGGCGCCGTCGTCGAGCCCCACCTCGAAGGACACCCCCAGCTCGTCCATGAACGCCTCGATCGTCGCTGGATCCTCCTGGACGTCGATCAGGAGGATGACGAGACCGTCATCGGCGTGCTCGGCGGCGAAGGCGGCCATCAATGGCAGCTCGTCCCGGCAGGGTGGGCACCAGGTCGCCATGAAGTTCACCCAGACCGGTGACCCGCGCAGGCCGGCCAGGTCGATCGTGGCGCCGCCGAGGGCCGGGACGGCGAGCGGCGGCGCCTCCTGGCCGATCATGAAGCCGGTGTCCGTGGTCGGCGACGGGGACAGGCTCGGGCTGGCCGTCTCCGGGGAGGCGCTGGTCGTCGGCGTCGCCGTCGGCGAGGGACTCGGGCTGGCCCGCGGTGGGTCCGGAAGGAAGGCGAACACGGCCACGAAGATCACGCCGGCCGCGAGGATCCCGGCGAGCAGGCCGAGGACCGGAACGAGACGAGGGCTCATCGGGCGCAGGGTAGCAGCAGCCGGGCCGACAGCGAGGGGGTGAGCGTCACGGCGGTCGTCGCGCCCGCGTCTCGACCAGGCTGATCGTCCGGATGTCCCGCCTGGACCGGTACGAACCGGCTCGGGTCGACCCGACGACCTCGATGCTAGGATGCCCGCGCCGATGCCCCTGCTCGTCTTCGTCCGCGATCGCCTCGTCCCCGCCCTGCTGGCGGCGGTCGGTGTCGCCCTGCTGGGTGCGGGCCTGCTGACCTACACGACGCCGGCCGTCGCCGGGGATCCGGGCGCCTCGGCACCACCTGGCACCGCGGTGCTGCCGTCACCATCCCCGTCCCCACTGCGAACGCCGACGCCATCCGCCGGTCCGTCGGCTTCGCCGTCGCCGACGGCGCCAGCCGAGCGAGCCTTTGCCACCCGCGTGGTCGTCCCGGCCCTTCGGATCGACATGCCGGTGATGCCCGGGCCGGACACCTATCCCCCGTGCAACGTGGCCATGTTCATCCGGGAGCTGGGTCAGCCCGGCGAGCCGGCGGCCACGTACCTCTACGCGCACGCCCGGACCGGGATGTTCCTCCCGCTCCTCACGGAATCGCGGCGCAACGAAGGCGCGCGGATGATCGGGATGCTCGTCCAGGTGTACTCGAGCGACGACCGGCTCCACCTCTACGAGATCACCGAGGTCCGGCCGACGCAGACCAGCCTCGACGACGCGATCCGGGCGACGAGCGAGGAGCTCTGGCTGCAGACGTCGGAGGGCCCGCGCGGGACCGTGGGCAAGCTCCAGGTCATCGCCAAGCCGCTCTCCGTGGGGCCGGCCGACCCGGCCGAGTCCCACCCGGTCCCGAAGCCGGTCGCCTGCGCCTGACCCGGCCTCCGGGGCCGGATGGCGGGTCCTTGACACACCGCTGATCGCCCGCGTAGCATCAACGCCGCTTTATATGAACCGTCGTTGATACGAACGTCATCGGAGGCGTCTTGTCCCCCACCCCTGCCCGGATCCGCAGCACGATCGCGGCCATCGTCGATCAGCCGGAGGAGCTGCGTCGATTGCGAACCTTCCACAAGGCCCTTGCCGACGTGAACCGCCTCCGGATCGTCCGCTGCCTGGCCGAGGGTCCCAGCACCGTCAGCGAGCTCATCGACCTGGTGGGCCTGTCCCAGCCGCTCGTCTCGCATCACCTTCGCCGGCTCCGCGATGCGGGGCTCGTGGAGACCGAGCGCGTGGGACGCGAGACCGTCTACACGCTTCGCGCTCAGGCCTTCGGCGAGGTCGCCGAGCAGGAGCGGGCGGTCCTCGGCATCGCGAGCTGACGAGCATGACCATCTCCAACGATGCCCGATCCCGGGTCAAGCGGACGTTCGAGCCGATCGCCCTCGCGATGGGCCGCCTCGGCCTCACCCCCGACGCCCTGACCCTCATCGGCTTCGGGATCACCGTCCTGGCGGCCGTGCTGCTGGGCGCCGAGCTCTGGCTGATCGGCGGGCTCGTCGTCTTCATCGGCGGCGCCTTCGACATGTTCGATGGGACGCTCGCCCGGGCCACGGGCCAGGTCAGCCCGCTCGGCGCCTTCATGGATTCCGTCTTCGACCGCTGGGGAGAGGCGCTCGTCTACCTCGGGCTGGTCGTCGGTCTCGAGCGAACCGGCTTCTCCCTCGGCGTCTACCTGGCAGCGGCGGCCATGGGCGCCGCCTTCCTCGTCAGCTACACCCGGGCCAAGTCCGAGGGGCTCGGGTTCAGCGCCGGCACCGGCATGGCCGAGGTCGGCTTGATGCCCCGCGAGCTCCGGCTCGTGGTCCTCACCGTCGGCCTCGTCGTGGCCGGCATCCTCGGCGTCGGGCCAGAGGCGACCGGTGGGTCGCTGGTCCTGGCGCTCGCCCTCGGGATCATCGCCGTCCTGGCGGTGGTCACCGTCATCCAGCGCGTCCTGCACACCCGTCGCGTGGCGACGGAGCGTTCGACGGCCTCTGAGTCAAGGTAGGTAACCAGGTTTCATGGAGCAGCCAGTGAGCAGCAACGGCAAGAACGGCCACAAGCCGGACCGCAAGATCCGCGTCGCGATCGTCGGCGTCGGCAACTGTGCCTCGAGCCTCGTGCAGGGGCGCTACTACTACGAGGACGCCAAGCCGGGCGAGCAGATCCCGGGTCTCATGCACGTCGACCTCGGCGGCTACCACATCCGCGACATCGAGTTCGTGGCGGCCTTCGACGTCGACAAGAACAAGGTCGGCAAGGATCTCTCCGAGGCGATCTACGCCGAGCCGAACAACACGTTCGCCTTCCAGCAGGTCCCCCACCTCGGCGTGACCGTCGACCGCGGGATGACCCACGATGGCCTGGGCAAGTACCTGAGCCAGATCATCGAGAAGGCCCCGGGCCCGACGGCCGACGTGGTGGGCATCCTCAAGGAGCGCCAGGTCGACGTGATGGTCTCCTACCTGCCGGTCGGCAGCGAGGAGGCCACCAAGTGGTACGTCGAACAGGCCCTCCAGGCCGGCGTCGGCTTCATCAACGCGATCCCGGTCTTCATCGGCCGTGAGCCCTACTGGCAGCGCCGCTTCGCCGAGGCGGGCCTGCCGATCATCGGCGACGACATCAAGAGCCAGGTCGGGGCGACGATCACCCATCGCGTCCTGACCCGACTCTTCATGGACCGGGGCGTCCGCATCGACCGGACCTACCAGCTGAACTTCGGCGGCAACACCGACTTCCTCAACATGCTCGAGCGGGAACGTCTCGAGTCGAAGAAGATCTCGAAGACCAACGCCGTCACCTCGATGATCGACTACGAGATCGACGACGACGACGTCCACGTGGGCCCGAGCGACTACGTGCCGTGGCTCAAGGACCGCAAGTGGTGCCACATCCGGATGGAGGGGACCACCTACGGGGACGTGCCGCTCAACATGGAGCTCAAGCTCGAGGTCTGGGACAGCCCCAACAGCGCCGGCGTCATCACCGACGCCATCCGCTGCCTGAAGCTCGGGCTCGATCGCGGCCTGAAGGGCACCCTGGTCGCCCCGTCGTCGTACTTCATGAAGAGCCCGCCGCTCCAGATCCACGACGACATCGCCCGCGAGCGGGTCGAGGCCTTCATCCGTGGCGAGGACGTCGAGACCCTCGTCGGCGATGAGGACCTGTCGGCCGCCGGCAAGAAGAAGGCCGCTCCCAAGCGGAAGGCCGCGGCCGCGGCCAAGTGACCGACGGCGCGCGGCGGCTCGAGGCCCCGCATCGGCGCGGGCCCCGGTCGTTCGGCCGCCTGACCGAGCGGACGGCGCTCGCCGCCTATCGCGGCGCGGGCGCCGTCCTGGCTCGCCTGCCGCAGGGGCCGTCCGCGGCGGTCGCG
>DATHYZ010000089.1:0-5248 GCA_035458865.1 Candidatus Limnocylindrales bacterium | reverse complement strand
CCGAGGAGGCGTAATCCTCGGGGAGTGGCGGACGAGCCGGGACCCGCCAGCGACGGACCCGGCAGGAGGACTGGTTGGCGGTCGGCGTCACGGCCGAGATCAAGAGCAGGCTCAGCATCGTCGACGTGGTCGGCGAGACCGTCCAGCTCAAGAAGGCGGGGACCACGTTCAAGGGCCTCTGCCCGTTCCACTCGGAGAAGACCCCGAGCTTCATCGTCACGCCCGGCCGCGAGACCTACAAGTGCTTCGGCTGCGGCAAGGGAGGCGACGTCTTCAACTTCGTCATGGAGCGCGACGGCCTGTCGTTCCCGGATGCCCTCCGGGTGCTGGCTGCCCGAGCCGGCGTGGAGCTCGACGAGCGGACGCGCCAGGAGGACGCCCGACGGTCACGGCTCCGCGAGGTCGTCGAGACGGCCATCGCCTTCTACCACACGGTCCTGACCTCGTCGAAGGCGGGTCAGCCCGCCCTTGACTACCTTCGGGGCCGAGGCTTCACGGACGAGACCATCGAGCGGTTCCAGCTCGGCTGGGCGCCGGCCGGCTGGGACAACCTGGTGCGCCAGCTGGCGACACGTCGCCAGATCGGCGCGCCCGAGCTCGTCGAGGTGGGACTGGCCATGCCCCGCGGGAGCGGCCGCGGCGTCTACGACCGGTTCCGCTCGAGGCTCATCTTCCCGATCCGCGACGCCAACGGCGGGGCGACCGGGATGGGCGGGCGGATCCTCGAGTCGGCCGTGCCGGAGGGCAGGGATCCCGGGCCCAAGTACCTCAACTCACCGTCGACGCCACTCTTCGACAAGAGCCGCACGCTCTACCTCGTCGACCGGGCCAAGAGCGCGATGCGCAAGTCCGGCCAGGCGGTCCTGGTCGAGGGCTACACCGATGCGCTCATGGCCCACCAGGCCGGTTTCGCGAACGTCGTCGCTTCGCTTGGCACCGCGCTGACCCCGGGGCAGGTCGCCCTGCTCACCCGCTACGCGAAGCGGATCGCTCTTGCCTACGACGTCGATCCCGCAGGCCAGTCAGCGGGGACCTTCGGGGTGACCGAGCTGAACGCGCTGATCTCCGAGGTCCAGGCCGGCGACGGGTCGGTGGGCCTGACCGACGTCGGCGTCGTCCGGCTGCCCGAGGGGAAGGATCCGGACGAGGTCATCCGGGAGACGCCCGAAGTCTGGCGGACGGCCACCGACGCCCCCGACCCGATCCTGACCTACCTCATCGACTATCACGCCTCGAGGGTCGACGTGACCAAGCCCGAGGGTCGCAAGCGCCTCGTGGATGGCGTCATGCCGACGCTCCGCAAGGTCGCCGATCCGGTGGTTCGCGACTCCTACGTCCAGATCCTGGCCCGCCGCTCGGGCCTCGAGGAGCGGACCCTCCTGGAGGTGCTCCACGCGAAGCCCTCGCCGCTGGCCGCCGCCCGGCCTGGCGGGGCAGGGGACGGCGAGCATGCCGGCAGCCGGCTGTCGCTCGAGGCCGTCCGTGCCGCCCGCGAGCAGGTCAGCCCCGAGGAGGTCGTCAAGGCCGTCAGCCCCGTGGAGGCCGAGCTGCTCCGCCTGGTCCTCCTCGTGCCCTCGCTCCAGCTCCAGGTGGCGGACTCCATCTCGCCCGACCAGCTGCCGTCGACCCTGGCCCGTCAGCTCCTTCGCGCGATCGTGCTGATGCGGGCGCCTGACGACCATGGCGTCGCTGGCTCGTTCGACCGGGCGAAGCTCATCGAGAGCCTCGACGAGGAGACGCGAGCCCTGGCGATCGGCCTCTATGCTCGCCAGGGGCCGGATCCCGCGGCCCTCACCGCCGAGCGGCAGCACTACGCCGTGGAGTCGTGCCTCCTGACCCTGGAGGCCGAGCGGCTCGAGGAGCGCGCAGCGTTCAACGCCGCGGCCCAGGCCGAGGCCGAGGCGCAGGGAGATGCCCCCGCCATCCGCGAGCTGCTGAGCGCCGCCCGCGAGATCGACGCCGAGCGGCGCTCGCTCGACCGGCGTCGCGATCAGGTCCGCCTGCTTGCCCGCGCGCGCGGCGCACGGCCTGCGGCGACGCCGTCTTCCACCGGAGTCAAGCCATGACCGGATCGACCCCGCGCGACCGCCGGTCGCGCATCACCCATGAAGCCCGACCCCAGCCGCACCAGGAGGTGACCCGATGACCGACCCCCTCGACCAGCAGCTCGTGGAGGCCGTGCTGACCCGCCCCCGGCGCGGCAAGGCCGAGCTGGAGGAAGCGAAGCTCGCTGGCGTGCGCGCACGGGTCGTCGAGGAAGACACCGAGGATGAGAGCGACGACGGACCCGACATGGACACCGTCGACGCCGAGATGGACGACCGGGCGGAGATGGACGCCGAAGTCGTGACCGAGCGCCCCGCCGCCGACCCGACCGAGGACGCCCCCGCCAAGCTCGATCCGACCGAGGTCGAGGAACCGACGAAGGAGGAGCTCGACGCCCTCTCGGCGGACATGATCGGGATCGACGACCCGGTCCGGATGTACCTCAAGGAGATCGGGAAGGTCGCCCTCCTGACGGCCGAGGAGGAGGTCGTTCTCGCCAAGTCCATCGAGCTCGGCGAGCAGATGGCCGAGGAGCCGTGGAAGGCCCTCGTGAGCCTCCACGAGTGGACCCTCCACGACACGGAGCGCAAGACCCGCCAGGCCAAGCCGCAGCACCAGCTGCCGTTCGGCGAGGAGGCGCACCGGCTGGTCCGGTCCGCGCTCTCCGACGACGGCGCGGCCGACCTGCTGGTCACCTCGCCCGACTTCCACCTGATCCGCGCCGGCAAGAGCGCCGAGAGCGACCGGACCAAGGAGTTCCTCAAGGAGGCCCGCAAGCTCGTCTCGACCTACAACGACAAGCTCGACGCCGAGTCGTTCATCGAGCTCATGGACTGGTCGTACGGCTCGGTCCACTCCGGGGACCTCGACGCTCGCGACAACGTGGGCCTGCGGGCCATCTACGACTGGACACGTGACGACGTGGCCTTCCCGGCCCTCGAGCGCTGGGTCGAGGCGGGGAATGAATCGGACCTGCTCCGCAAGATGGGCTACGACCCGGACGTGCCGCCCACGACGAAGCTCGCGCACCGCAAGGGCGAGATCGTCCGCATCGGTCGCGAGGCCCGCGAGCAGCTGACCTCGGCCAACCTCCGCCTCGTCGTCTCGATCGCCAAGAAGTACATCGGCCGCGGGATGTCGTTCCTGGACCTCATCCAGGAGGGCAACATCGGCCTCATCCGGGCGGTCGAGAAGTTCGACTACGAGAAGGGCTTCAAGTTCTCCACCTACGCCACCTGGTGGATCCGGCAGGCCATCACCCGGGCCATCGCCGACCAGGCCCGGACGATCCGCATCCCGGTCCACATGGTGGAGACGATCAACCGCCTCATCCGGGTCAGCCGCCAGCTCCTCCAGGAGCTGGGTCGAGAGCCGACCGTCGAGGAGATCGCCGACGCGATGTCCAAGGGCCAGGAGGTCGTGGTCACCCCCGAGAAGGTGCGCGAGATCATCAAGGTCAGCCAGGAGCCGGTCTCCCTCGAGACGCCGATCGGCGAGGAGGAGGATTCGCACCTGGGCGACTTCATCGAGGACCGCGGGGCGCTGGCTCCGGCCGAGGCGGCCTCGCACCAGCTGCTCAAGGAGCAGGTCGAGGCGGTCCTCGACTCGCTGACCGGCCGGGAACGGCGGGTCCTGCAGCTCCGGTTCGGCCTCGAGGACGGCCGTGCCCGGACGCTCGAGGAGGTCGGCAAGGAGTTCAACGTCACCCGCGAACGGATCCGCCAGATCGAGGCGAAGGCGCTGCGCAAGCTGCGCCACCCGTCGCGCTCGCGCAAGCTCAAGGACTATCTCGAGTAGACGCGCGCCGGCGGTTCAGCCGGCCCGGATCAGCCGATCCGCCCGAGGATGTCCAGCCACATCCTGACGGCGACGATGAGGATGACGACCCCGAGCGCGATCGATAGTCGATAGGGGGTCGTCCGCCTCGAGACGGTGGCGCCCGCGCGCCCGCCGGGCAGCGCGCCGACGACGAGGGCCGCTGCGAGCAACCAGTCCACCTGTCCGGTGACGGCCTTTCCGAGAAGCCCGGCTCCCGCCGAGATCGCGACGATCCCGACGGACGACCCGACGACGTAACGCATCGGGATCCGGAGGACGTGGAGCAGGACCGGCGCAAGGAAGAACGCCCCTCCCGCTCCGATGAGACCGGCGAGGACGCCGACCACCAGGCCGATCACGATGGCGAGCCGACGATCGAACACGGGTGGCGTCTCCGCGTGCTGCGGGGCGCGGTTGCGGAGGCCGAGCATCATCGCCGCGGCGAACACGGCCAGACCCGCGAAGACCGCCTCGAGGACGATCGGGGCGACAAAGGCCGACAGGTAGGCGCCGACGAAGGAGGCCACGATCATCGTCGGCCCAAGCGTCACCACGAGGCGGCGGTCGACGTGCCCTCCGGCGCGGTGCCCGGTCGCCGCCGAGACGGCGCCCGCGACGACCTGGACGATCGTGATCCCCGCGATCGACTTGATGCCGAGCGCCTCCAGGCCGAGCAGCGGCGGCACGTACAGCAGCAGCGGGATGAGGACGACGGCCCCGCCGACCCCCACGAGCCCTGACAGGAACGCGGCTCCGAAGCCGAGTCCGATCAGGAGCAGGACCATGGCTTCGGCGCCGGTGATCACCAGCAGCGCGATCGCCGCGATCAGCCAGGTCGTGACGACGACGACACGCACCGGCGAGATCACGAGGGCCGAGCGGCGGCGGTCGGACATCGAGGCATCGTAGCGTTTGACAGATCGCCGCCGAACGACGAATTTACCGCTTATGCCGACAAAACCAGCGCAAGCCGTCGGCGACAGGAGATCCCGGCCATGATCGAAGCCCCGATGGCGACCCAGACCCTCGACGCCAAGGGGCTCCTCTGTCCCATGCCGATCGTCAAGCTGTCCCGCGCGATCAAGGAACTCGCTTCCCAGGAGATCCTCCTCCTGGAGGCGACCGATCCGGGATCCATCCCGGATGTCGCCGCGTGGTCGAAGACGACCGGCAACCTCGTCCTGCACCAGGACCGCGACGGCAAGGTCATGCGGTTCTGGATCCAGAAAGCCTGACGAACCCTGGGACGGAGGTCTCCATCATGGTCCAGACCGCGGAGCCAGCGACGCTCCCCACGACAGAAGCCCTTGACTCCCTGATCCAAGAGCGGGTGGACGCGCTGCTCGCAGATCGCCTCGCGCAGGCCATCGCGGAGTACGAGGCG
>DATHYZ010000088.1:0-10306 GCA_035458865.1 Candidatus Limnocylindrales bacterium | reverse complement strand
GCCCGACCGCACCGCGATGGTCTTCTTCGGGGCCCGCACGACCTACGAGGAGCTGGACCGGGCGGTCGACCGGTTCGCCCTGGCCCTCCGCCGGATGGGCGTCGAGAAGGGCGACCGGGTCAGTCTCCACCTGCCCACGTCGCCGGCCTTCGTCATCGCCTTCTTCGGCGCCCTGCGAGCCGGTGCGCTGGCCGTGCCGATGAACCCCCTCTACGTGGAACGGGAGCTGGGGATCCTGTTCGGGCAGACCCAGCCCAAGGTCTCTGTGGCGCTCGACCTGCTGCTCCCGCGCCTCCGGGCGGTCGGGGACGACGCCGACGCGGGGCGGCCGGGCCGGCTCGTGCTGACGGGGATCCGGGACTCGCTGCCGATCCCGATCAAGTGGCTCTACCCCATCAAGGCGCGGCGCGAGGGCCGCTGGAACCCCCAGCCGCACACGGCCGAGACGCCGAACCTCTTCCGCCTGCTCGACGAGACGCCATGGGAGCGGGTCGAGTCCCGGGCCGAGCCCGAGGACCTGGCGATCCTCCAGCCGACGGGCGGCACGACCGGGACCCCGAAGACGGCGATGCTCAGCCATCGGAACCTCGTCGCCAACGCCATCCAGGTCTCGGCGTGGTTCCCCGGGGCCGGCGAGCGGGACCACACGACCGTCCTCTGTGCCCTCCCCTTCTTCCACATCTACGGCCTCACGGTCGCGATGGACTACGGGATCCTCCTCGGCGGGACGCTCGTCCTCCTGCCCAAGTTCGACCCCGAAGAGATCCTCAAGGCGACCGAGCGCCATCGTCCCCAGCTGTTCCCCGGCGCTCCGATCATGTACGACACGATCGCCCGCCATCCCAAGGCCCCCCGGCACGACCTCACGAGCCTGGAGGCGTGCATCAGCGGCGCCGCGCCGCTGCCCGGAGAGACCCAGCTCGCCTTCGAAGCGATCACCGGCGCCCGGGTCTCGGAGGGCTACGGGCTGACCGAGGCGGCGCCGGTCACCCACTGCAACCCCATCGACGGCGACCGGCGGCTGGGCACGATCGGGCTCCCGTTCCCGTCCACGGATGCCCGGGTGATCGACCCGGAGACCGGCGTCGAGCAGCCCGCGGGCGAGGTCGGCGAGCTGGAGGTGTCCGGGCCGCAGGTCATGGCGGGCTACTGGCGCAACGTCGAGGAGACCTCGGCCGTCCTCCGCGGCGGCTGGCTCCGGACGGGCGACCTGGCGACCCGTGACGAGGACGGCTACTTCCGGATCGTCGACCGGGCCAAGGACCTCGTGATCGTCGGCGGTCTGAAGGTGTACCCGCGCGAGGTCGAGGAGGTCCTCCTGGGCCACCCGGCCGTCGTGGATGCCGCCGTCATCGGCGTCCCAGACGCCCACTACGGCGAGGTGCCGCACGCGTTCGTCGTCCTGGCGGCCGAGTCGCCGGCAACGACCGAAGACCTGACCAGGCACTGCCGGGCGAACCTGGCCCGGTTCAAGGTCCCGGCGACGATCGAGATCAGGGACGCGCTCCCCAAGACCATGGTCGGCAAGATCCTCCGCAAGGATCTCCGAGCGGAGATGGCCGAGCGGGGGTAGACCGGCCTCCAGCCCAACGGCGGTCACCCGCGCGAGCCGGGCCCCGGTCCCGGGCCGTTCGGGCCGCCCGCCACTTGGGGTCCGCCGCTCCGCCGCGCATCCTCTGACCAGCCGAACCTCGCGTCCGGTGACGGCTCCATCCGGGGGTGACGCAGCCATGGGCAGCGCGCCGGACTATCTCCAGGTCGCCCGCGATCTCTGGCGGGCCCAGCGCGAGGGACCGACCGGCATCGCGAGACGCCAAGCGCGTCGACTCGCGACGCTCGTGGCTCACGCCCGGGCTCGGTCGCCCTACTTCGCCCGGCACTACGCCGGCGTGCCGACCGACGGGTGGCGGCTCGCCGACCTCCCGCCGACGACGAAGCCCGAGCTGATGGCGGCGTTCGACGATTGGCTGACCGATCCGAGCATCACGCGGGCGGATCTCGAGACGTTCATCGCCGATCCCGAGCGCGCGGGCGAGCCGTACCGGGACGGCCTCTTCGTCTGCACCACGTCCGGGACGACCGGCCACCCCGGCCTGTTCGTCCACGATCGACCTCTGGTCGCCGTCTACCGGGCGCTGACCATCGTCCGCCTCGACCTCGCCTGGCTCTCAGCGCTCGACTGGGTCCGGCTGGTCCGACGCGGGATCCGGTGGGCGGCCGTCGTCGGCACCGGCTCCCACTTCGCCGGGACGGCCTGGGTCGAGTTCGAGCGGCACCGCAATCCGGTCAATCGGTGGGCCTACCGGACGTTCTCGGTCCAGCGGCCGCTCGCCGAGTTGGTGGATGCGCTCAACGCCTTCGATCCGGCGATCCTCTCGACCTATCCGAGCGCGCTGGAGCTGCTGGCCGAGGAGCAGGTCGCCGGGCGCCTGCGGGTCCGGCCGACGATCCTCGAGACGGCCGGCGAGTCGATGACGGCGGACGCGCGCTCCCGAGTGACCTTCGCTTTCGGCGCCCCCGTCCACGACGTCTACGGGTCGACGGAGTTCACGATGATGGCCATGGACTGCCCGATGGGGTGGCTGCACGTGAACGCCGACTGGGTCGTCCTGGAGCCGGTCGACGCAGAGTTGCGGCCGGCGGCCGTGGGGCTCCCGTCGCATACGGTGCTGCTCACGAGCCTGGCCGACCGGCTCCAGCCCATCATCCGCTATGACCTGGGTGACTCGGTCCTGGCGCGACCCGACCCGTGCCCGTGCGGCAGCCCGTTCCCGGCGATCCGCGTCGAGGGCCGCCGGGACGACGTCCTGCGGCTCGCGACCCGGGACGGACGGAGCGTCGCGATCCTGCCCCTCGCGATCAGCGCCGCCCTCGAGTCGACGCGCGGCGTGCACCGCAGCCAGGTCGTCCAGACGGGACCGTCGGCCCTGCGGATCCGGCTCGAGCCCGAGGCGGACGCGCGGGCGGACGACGTCTGGGTCGCGGTCGTGGGCAACCTGCGGGCGTACCTGGAGGACCAGGGCCTCGACGACGTGGAGCTCGTCCGGGCCGACGAGCGCCCGCAGCAGAACCCCGTCAGCGGGAAGTTCCGGCAGGTGATCGCGGCGGCGGCCCAGGCACCGGAGGGCCGCTCCTCGCCGGTCGCCTAGGCCGGCCGCGGCTCCAGGATCACCACGGCGGTCGAGCGGGGTCGCCGCGCAGCGTAGCCGTCGAGATCCCGATCGTAGTGGGCCCAGCGCTCCCAGAGTCGGACCCGCTCGTCGCCCTCGGCTGCCCGACCGCGGACCAGGCGGGGCCCACCGGTCAAGTCCACGCGCACGTCGGGGTGCGCCTGGAGGTTGAGCCACCAGGCCGGCTCCGGCTCGCCCCAACCGTTCATCGCCATCGTCACGAGGTTGGGGCCATCATCGAAGTAGCCGAGGATCGCCAACCGCTCGGCACCGCTCCGTCGACCGATCGTGTGCAGACGCATCATCCCCCAGCGATCGCCGGTCGCCGATCGGAGGCCCCGCCGCCCACCCGTGATCGCGTACAAGGCCCGATGGAGCGCCCAGGCGGTCCGGATGAACCAGCGTGGCGGGAGTCGTGGCGAGGTCGTGCGTGTATCGGTCATGGGCTGCCTCTGATGCCAGCCAGGCGCCCCCCATCGCCCGGATCAGGACCATCTTCCAGGCGGCAGCCGGTCGGGGCTAGAGCCAGGAGCCTCGAATCGTCACGGCCGGACGGTCCGGCGTCGGTCAGCGGGTCGCCCAGCCGGACAGCTCGGTCTGGGCGCGGGCGACCGGGTCGGTGACGGTGCGCAGGCTCGTGACCCCGCCACGGGCCGCAGCCGCGTCGATCTCGACGGCGTCCGTCGTGCTGGTCGTCGCCCCGACGGCCCAGCGATCCAGGTCGGCCTGGGCGCGGGCGATCGGGTCGGTGATGCCTCGGCCCTCGATGACGGCGCTCCGCGAGGCGGCCGCGTCGACCGGCTCGCGCGGGCTGTCGTACCGCAGGGTCAGGTCGCCGGGGTTCGCGGGGCTCAGCGAGCGGTCGAGGGCACGATGCGTCCGGACCTGATCCGCCACAGCCAGTCGAGGGTCCGGTCGATCTCCCGGCGGCCCGTGAAGACGTGCGCGGAGAGCCGCACCCAGCCAGCCCGGTCGGCCACCACGATCCGGCGCCCATAGCCGTCCCGGACCACGTCCGCCGCCCGGAACGGCGCCGGGTCGATGGTGACGATCGCGCTCGGGTGGTCAGGTGACGAGACGACCGGGTAGCCCATGTCGGCCAGGCGCTCGTGGATCCGGTCGCGGCGCTCCCGCAGCTCGCCTCCCACGGCGTCCCAGCCGCGCCGCCGGAACCACCCGAAGCTCGACTGGAAGCGGACCAGGGCGCCGGGCGTGACCCAGCCCAGCTCCCAGCGGCGGGCCGAGTCGGCCGGGGGCGATCCGGGCGTCCGGGGGTCCTCGCGGCCGAGGTACGTCTGCCACGGTCCCTCCAGCTCCGAGAGCGCCCGGTCGCCGACGACCAGGAGTCCCAGGCCGACCCCGGACACCAGCCACTTCTGGGTGCCGGCCGCCCAGAAGTCCACGTCCGACGACCAGGACGGGAGGACGCCGGCCGACTGGATCGCGTCCACGCAGGTCCAGGCCCCGGCCGCCCGGGCTCGCCGGCAGACCTCGCGCCACGGTCGCTCGTCGCCGGTCGAGAAGTCCACCGACGAGATGGCGACGAGCCGCGTCCGATCCGGGAAGGGCGCCGACCAGTCGCTCACGGCCACCGCCGTCACCCCGGACCGTGCCAGGCCCGTCCACGGGAGCACGTTGGCCGGGAAGTCGCCGGCCGGGTAGACCACGACGTCACCCCGCTCCCACGGGATCGAGGCAGCCACGGACTGGAGGGCGGCGGTCGTCGAGGTCAGGAAGGCGACGTTGCGGTCGGTGACGCCGAGCCAGGCGCCCACGTCCTCGCGGATCCGCTGCTGGCGAGGCACGAAGCGCGGGAGCAGCGCGTTCCCGGCGATCTCCCAGGGGAACAGGCCGGCCAGGGCGCTCCGTGCTCGGAGCGGCGCCAGCCCCGCGTAGTTGAGGTAGGCCAGGCCGATCATCCCGCCTGTCCGGGGAGGGCGTCGATGGCCCTGAGCTCGCGCAGGGTGCGGCGGATCCGGAGCGCGATCGTGGGGACCATCAGGATCACCAGGATCTGGCAGACGATCGTCCAGTCCACGACGACGAACATGGCGACCGCGTTGGCGACGATGAGGAGCGCGAGGCGGTCGGTCTGGCCGGCCGGGCCCACGGACTGGGTGGAGCCCCCGGCGACCAGGCCCAGGACCCCCAGGACGTTGACCAGCCAGGCCCCGCAGAGCACCGCGACCACCCAGGCCGGATCCGCCCGGGCGAGGAGCGAGCCGAGGATCAGGGTGTCACCCACCTCGGCCGGGATCCGGTTCACGTAGGCGCCCACGACGGTCTTCTTGCCGTAGTTCTCGGCGATATGGCCGTCGAGCGTCGTGAGGACCATCCGGCCGACGATGCCGAGGATGACGAGCCACCACCAGCCGGCCGCGAACGCGGCTGCCGCGACCACCGACGGCACGAGCGAGGCGATCGAGACCGCGTTCGGGTCGAGTCGTGAGATCCCCGGGATGCGGTCGAGCACCCGCCGGAGGAGGTACTTCTGCTGGTACAGGCCCAGGTCCGGGCGGCCCGTCGGCACGGCCATCGTTCGGATCTCCCTGCTGACGCCTCGGCTCGCCCCCCGGCGTATGCGGTACCGACGCAGCGCCACCCGCCGTGTTGCAGCAGCTCGCCGCGTTCATCGTCCGAGACGATGCCCGGAGGGGCTCCGGCGTCGGCCGTGGTAGGCTCGAGTCGCCCGGGGCGACCCGCGTGCGTCGCTCCCGCGTGGTCGTCCTCTCGAACGGACCGTGCGACCGCCACCTACGTTCGGGAGATCAGGGGAGCCCCATGGCCCCGTCCCTCGCATCTCGCCAGTCCGACCCCCGTGAGGCGGCGGCCGCAACCGTCGGTCGCCCGCCTACCGGACGATGACGCCCCGCACGCCGGACCCGCTCCCCGAGGGCGGCGGCCCGGCCGGTCAGCCGACGGCCGATGCCATGATGGCCCGCACGATCAGGATCATCGGACCGGCCGGCGTCCTGGACGTGTGGCTCGGGACGGCAGGCGATCTCGAAGCGCTCGAGCGGGACGTTCGCGAGGTGAGCGCCCAGGCGACCGACCGGATCTCGACCCTGGCGGTCGCGATGGGCGAGGTCGCTCGCCGTCATCGCCTCGAGGTGCGCGTCATCCCCCGGAACGACCAACCGGATCCCAGCATCCTGGTCGTCTTCGGCGCCCGGACCTACCGCCCCAAGTAGACGCCGCCGGCGCGCGGTCCAGGCAGGTGTTCGCCGCGGGACCTAGCCCGCGTCGGTCCTCCCCGCGAAGACGAGGTCGAGCAGCGCGTCCTCGAGACCATCGGTCATCGGGGTGGCGGGCGTGATCGTGCACTGGAACACGGTCCCGACGATCACGTTGAGGACGAACTGGACGTCGGTATCGGGCGGCAGATCGCCCCGCTCGATGGCCCGGCGGAGGGCGTCCGCAGCACTCGTCCTCCAGGGATAGACGCGACTGTCTCGGAACGCCGTCGCCATCGTCGCGTCGCCGTCGAGGTTCGCGACCGCCGCGAGGATGACGATGCCGGCGAGCCGGTCCGAGAACGTCTCGATGAGCTGGCGGATGGCGATGCGGAGGTCCTGGCGGCTGTCACCGGTGTCCGGGACCCGCCCGATGTCGATGTGGTCTGCGGCAGCCTCGAGCACGAGCGATCCCCTCGTCGGCCACCAGCGGTACACGGTCGATCGAGAGGTCCCTGCGGCCGAGGCCACGGCCTCGAACGTGAGCCGGTGGTAGCCGGACTCGAGGAGGAGACGACGAGTCGCCGCCAGGATGGCGGCCTGCGTGGCCTGGTCGCGAGGTCGACCCGGTCGCCTGGGCCGAGGCATGGCATCAGTCATGGTCCGGTCGAACGATAGCCGGAGTGAACGGGGGTCGCCGGCGTCGCTCCGGGGACCGGGTCCGGACACCGCGGGTCTTGACGCCCTCCTTCCCACTCAATACGATACGCTGCGTTGCGTTTCATTATACACGCAGGCCCGACTCCCATTCGAGAGCGGGCAAGGAGGGGACATGGCGGATCGACGGGACGCTCCGGCGGGAGCGGGCGGGACACGAGGCAGGTTCATCCGGAGGGTGCTGGCGGGGACGGTCCTCCTCGCCCTGCTCGTTTCGGTCCCGGTCAACGCATACGAGACCAAGACCCGGGTCCTGTTCCGCGACGGGCAGATCCTCATCACCGAGCAGGACGTCGGGAACCAGGCATTCCACTACCAGTGGGTCGAGAACGACGCCCGACGCCATGGCGACGACGGACTGACCCTCTACTACCGGATCGACCTGACCGAGCTGCCGCCCGGCGTGTCAGCGGCGAAGACCGAGGCGGCGATCGAGGCCGCTGTTGCCACCTTCGAGGGCCAGAAGTGCGGCAGGACCCTCGACCTGGTGCGGGTCGACGCGGATCCCGGCATGGACTTCGGCTTCGTCCAGCACGCGGTCGGCATGGGCGGTGCCGCGACCCCTCGGGCCGACATCACCTTCGCTGGCTGGCTGCCGGCCAGCTTCATGGCCGCGGCGGGCGTGCCGGGTTCGTTCGGGGTCGCCCTCCCTGCGGCGTGGCAGACCGATGGCTCGCTCGCCTGGGGGCTCGAGGTGTGGGATCCGGATCGCTCGTTCACCGATGTCAACCGGGACCGCAAGCACGACCTGTTCGCCACGGAGATCTACTTCAATCGTGACTGGAACTACGTGACCGACGACAAGGAGCT
This sequence comes from Candidatus Limnocylindrales bacterium, assembly GCA_035458865.1. Classification (GTDB taxonomy): domain Bacteria; phylum Chloroflexota; class Limnocylindria; order Limnocylindrales; family CSP1-4; genus DATHYZ01. The sequence goes on along the minus strand of DATHYZ010000088.1, from coordinate 2,436 downwards.
CGCCGACACGCTCTTCTACATCGACGTCCAGACGATCGCCACCCATGAGCTCGGGCATGCCCTGGGCATGGGCCACTTCGGTCGGTCGACGGTCATCCTCGACGTCAACGGCCAGTTCGTGGACCTCTACGTCAACCCGCATTCAGCGAGCCTCATGAACACCAGCAGCTTCTACCAGAAGCGCGACCTGTCGGGCTCGGACGTGGCCTCGTTCTGCCAGCTCTACGCGAACTGGGGCAAGGCGCCGGCCGGCACGGGCTAGGCCTCGGGGCCGGCCGATGGCCGCGCCGGAGGAACCGCGGGTCCGGGCGAGCGCCGGGCCCGCGGTCCCTTGCTGGAGCCGGGGACTCGCAGGAACGGCCCGGTGGTGGGATGCTTGGGGCAGCGACCCGGGCATCAGCCCGGCGAGCCCATGCCAGGATGACCCACAAGGGGCAGGGACCGACCTTGATCCAGCAACGATCCGAGATGGTGGCCCTCAACGCGGACGTCGTCGGGTACAGCCAGCTCGTGGCCGACGACCTCGCGGCCATGACGGCGACCATGGAGGAGTACCGAGAGCTCGTCGAGACGGAGATCGGCCGCAGCGGCGGCACGCTCGTGAACTTCGTGGGCGACAACTTCATGGCGGTCTTCGGCGATGCCACGGGCGCCATGCGGACGGCGATCGCGGTGACGACCGAGATCGAGGCCAGGAACTCCGCCCATGCCAGCTCGCGCCGGGTGCGGTTCCGCATGGGCATGGACCAGGGCGAGATCACCGTCTCCGGCGACGAGTACTTCGGCGACGCCCTCAACATCGCGGCCCGCATCCAGGCCGTGGCCCGACCCGGCGGGATCAGCGTCTCCGGGCGCATCTACCGCGCCCTGGATGAGCCCGCCCTGCGGTTCAAGGCGATCGGCCGACGTCGACTCAAGGGGATCCCCGAGGACGTGGAGATCTACGAGTTCGCCGACCTGCCCGGCGACGATTCGGCCGCTGCGGTCTCCCACCCGCTCGCCCTCGAGGCACCGACGGTGGCCGTCCTCCCCATCCACGCCGAGATGCTCGACGAGTCCGGACGAGCGATGGCGACGGTCCTTCGGACGGACCTCATCCACCGCCTCTCGCAGGTCCCGCAGCTGAACGTCATCGATGCGAAGGTCGAGCCCGACGGGGGAGCCTCGCCGAGCGCTGCCCGCTACATGCTCGAGACCGGGGTCCACCAGGCCGGCGACAACGCGCGGATCTACGCCAGCCTCTACGACGTCGGGTCCATGAACGTCGTCAAGTCGCTCAAGCGGACGGCGCCGGTCGCCGATCTCTTCACCCAGTCGGACGCGTTCGCCGACGAGGTCGGCCGGGCGGTCGAGGTGGAGCTCGTCGTCGGGGAACCGGCCGGCCTGTACGCGGAGCTCGACGACCCGGAGGCCATCGAGCAGGTCTACCTCGGCTGGTATCAGCTGACCGCCGGGACACGCGAGGGCTGGTCGCGCGCCCTGGAGCACTTCGGCCGGGTCGCCCGTTCCCATCCGGATCAGCCGTACGGCCATGTCCTCTCGGCGTTCGCGAACTGGATGGGCGCCAGCAACGGCTGGACGGAGCCCGAGGCGGCGCTGGCCAGGGCCCGCGAGCAGGCGCAGACCGGGCTCTCCGTCGGTGACCCGACCGGCATGGCCCGGACCGTCGAGGCCGCCATCCTGATGTCCCAGGGCCGCGGCGACGAGGCCCTCGAGGCGATCGAGAAGGTCGAGATCCTCAGGCCCACGTGCGACGTCACGTTCGGCCTCGAGGGGAGCGTGCGACGGTACCTCGGCCAGTGGGATCAGGCGGTCGACCTCACCGACGTGGCGATGCGCCTGACCGCCGTCAACAAGCCCTGGTACCCCACGGTCAAGGCGTGCTCCCTGTTCATGGGCGGCAGGATCGAGCAGGCGGCTGCGGTGGCCGAGATGGTCCTCGAGTACCAGCCAAGCAACCTCGAGGCGCTCCTGGTGCTGGCCGCCGCCCAGGTGGAGCTGGGCCTGGAACGCCGCGCCAAGGCGACGGCCGAGCAGATCCGGGATCGCTACCCCACCGTCGACGTCGAGGAGTGGCTGGACCAGAACCCCTACCGATCGAGGGAGATGGTCAGTCGCTGGAAGGAGGACCTCGTCTCCGCCGGAGCGATCCGCCCGGAGCGGGACGACCGGTCCACCTAGGCGTTCCCGAGCACCTCGCCGGAGGACGGGCGTCCTCCGGCCATCGCTCCCGTGTGATCCTGTCCAAGCCGAGCCGTCCTGGCGAGCGCCCGGTAGAGTGCGCCGATGACCGCTGCCCCGATCATCCTGGTCCCCGGGTTCTGGCTCGGCGCCTGGGCCTGGGACGAGGTCGCCGCCGCGCTGCGCGCCGACGGCCACGACGTGACCGCGATCACCCTGCCGGGTCTCGAGTCGGCCGACGCCGACCGCTCGTCG
>DATHYZ010000087.1:0-11485 GCA_035458865.1 Candidatus Limnocylindrales bacterium | reverse complement strand
CGGCGCCACCATCCCGCACGAGGTGATCACCGACTACGGTGCCGCGCGGGTGATGCTGAAGCCGGCCTCGGCCGGGACCGGCGTCATCGCCGGCGGCTCGGTGCGCTCCGTGGCCGAGGTGGCGGGCATCCGCGACCTGCTCAGCAAGTCGATGGGCAGCACCAACCCGGTGAACGTCGTCCGGGCCACCCTCGACGCCCTCGGACAGCTCGAGTCGGCCGAGGAGGTCAGCGCCCGGCGCGGGGTTCCCGTCCGGGTCTTCGTCTCGGGTCAGCCGAGCGGGGAGGCGGGCGATGCCCGGTAAGCTCCGCGTCACCCAGGTGAAGAGCACCATCAGCCATATCGCCCGCAACCGCGCGACCATCCGGGCGCTCGGTCTGCGTCGGATCGGCGACACCGTCGAGGTTCCCGACAATCCTGCGACCCGGGGAATGGTCCGCCAGGTCCGCTTCCTCGTCAGCGTCGAGGAGGTCCCCGGGTCCGAGACCCAGGAGAAGCCATGAAGCTCCACGACCTCCGTCCCGCCGAGGGCTCCCGTCGGCCCCGGACCCGGGTCGGCCGCGGCATCGCGGCCGGCAAGGGCAAGACCGCGGGCCGTGGCACCAAGGGGCAGAAGTCCCGGGCCGGCGGCACCATCGCGCCGTGGTTCGAGGGCGGCCAGACCCCGCTCCACGTCCGCATCCCGAAGCTCCGTGGCTTCCGGAACCCGTTCAAGACCCAGTACGAGGTCGTGAACGTGGGCCGGATCGCCGCGCTCGTGGCGGCCGGGAAGCTGGAAGCCGTGGAGTCCGGTTCGAAGAAGGGCAAGCCTGCCCCGATCACGGTGAACCAGGACATCCCGAGGGCCACCGGGCTCGTCAGGACCCTCGACAAGCCCCTCAAGGTCCTCGGCCACGGCGACGTCGACGTCCCGCTGTTCGTCGTGGCAGATGCCTTCACACGGTCAGCGGTCGAGAAGATCGAGCGAGCCGGCGGCACGGTCCAGGTCCTCGAGACCCCGACGACCGCGATGGCGGCTATCGGCATCGAGACGGACGAGGCCCCGGCCGCGCCGGCAGCCGCGCCGGAGGAGCCTCCGGCGGAGGAGGCTCCGGCCGAGGAGAAGCCGGCCCCCAAGCCGCGCCGCAGCCGGGCCAAGGCGGCCAAGGCCGCCGACACCGAGGCCAGCGAGCCGGCCGATGCCGCCGACACCGAGGCCAGCGAGCCGGCTGCCGACGACCCCGACCGGCCGACGCCGGCCGACGCCTGAGCCGTGTTCGAGTCCCTTCTCAACGCGTTCCGCGCGCCGGACATCCGGCGCCGGATCCTCTATGTCCTGGGGATCCTGATCATCTTCCGGCTGCTGGCTCACGTGCCGGTGCCGGGCGTGGACCGCGCCGCGCTCGATCAGTTCTTCGAGAACAACGCCATCTTCGGTCTGCTCGACCTGTTCTCGGGTGGCGGCCTGTCGAACTTCTCGATCGTCGGCCTTGGGGTGAACCCCTTCATCAACGCCTCGATCATCATGCAGCTGATGACCGGGGTCATCCCGTCGCTCCAGCAGCTCAGCCGCGAGGGTGAGTACGGGCGGAACAAGATCAACCAGTACACCCGCTACCTGTCGGTGCCGCTGGCGGCCGTGCAGGCGTACGGCTTCCTCGCGCTCCTCAACTCGCAGAGCGTCCTGACGACGCAGTTCGACCTGTCGTCCTTCGAGACGCTCACCCAGATCGTCACCCTGACGGCGGGATCGGTCCTCCTGATGTGGCTCGGCGAGCTCATCACCGAGAAGGGCATCGGCAACGGCATCAGCTTCATCATCTTCGCCGGCATCGTCAGCCGGGCCCCGACGGCCATCGTGGCCTTCCTGGCCAACCCGGATCCGGTCGCCGGCGTCGCCTTCGGCATCCTGGCGATCGCCGCGGTGGCAGTGATCATCTACATCCAGGAGGGTCAGCGGCGGATCCCGATCCAGTACGCCAGCCGGGTCCGAGGTAGACGCCTCTACCAGGGCGGCCAGACGTTCCTGCCCCTGCGGGTGAACATGGCCGGCGTCATCCCGATCATCTTCGCGGTCAGCATCCTGCTGTTCCCGGCCCAGATCGCGCAGTACTTCACGACCTCGGACATCGCGATCATCGCGGACATCGCGAACGGCATCGTGGCCGTCTTCGCGAACCAGGTCGTCTACGCGGTCCTGTACTTCCTGCTGACCGTGGGCTTCACCTACTTCTACACGGCCTTCACCTTCAAGCCCGACGAGACGGCGGAGCAGCTCCGCAAGAACGGCGGGTTCATCCCGGGCATCCGGCCCGGGCGACCGACCCAGGAGTACCTGGCCAAGGTCGTCACCCGGATCACCCTGGCGGGCGCCCTCTTCCTTGGCTCGGTCGCGGTCGCCCCGTACGTGATGTCGGCCGCCCTCCCGGCGCTCGGCAACCTCGCCCTCGGCGGCACGGGCCTGCTCATCACGGTCAGCGTGGTCGTCGAGACGATGAAGCAGATCGAGGCGCAGCTCCTGATGCGCAACTACGAGGGCTTCATCCGGTGAGATTGGTGGTCCTGCTGGGTCCGCCCGGAGCAGGCAAGGGCACCCAGGCCCGGCTCCTGGGCGAGCGGCTGGGACTACCGCACGTCGCCACCGGCGACCTCTTCCGGGGCGAAGTCCGGGACGGGACGCCGGTGGGCCTCGAGGCCCAGGCCTACATGGATCGGGGTGAGCTCGTCCCGGACGACCTCACGATCCGGATCCTCCGTGATCGGCTGGCCCGAGAGGACGCCCGCGCTGGCGTGATCCTCGACGGCTTCCCGCGGACCCGGGCCCAGGCCGAGGTGCTGGATACGGCCCTTGCCCAGCAGGGTGAGGAGGTCGAGCACGCCCTCCTGATCCGCGTCGATGACGAGGAGCTCGTTCGGCGCATGTCCGGCCGTTGGATCTGCGAGGCGACGGGTCACGTCTACAACGTCCATTCGAACCCGCCGAGGTCGGCCGGCCGCTGCGACCTCGACGACTCCCCGCTGGTCCAGCGGGACGACGACCGACCGGAGACCGTCCGGGCTCGGCTCGCGCGCCAGCTCGGCGCCCTGGCCGAGGTCGTCGAACACTACCGGAGGCGCGGCGTGCTCAAGGAGGTCGACGGGGAGCGGTCGATCGACGCCGTCAACCAGGCCCTCCTCGACGCCCTGGCAGTGTCCTCGGGAGGCCGGGTCTGAGCCGGCCGATCACCCGCAAGTCGCGCCAGGAGGTCGAGCGGATGCGACGAGCGGGTCGCGTCGTCGCCGAGGTCCTGGCCCTCATCGAGGCCGAGCTTCGGCCGGGGGTCGCCGCCGCCCGGCTCGACGAGCTTGCCGAGCGCCACATGCGAGCGAACGGGGCCATCCCTTCGTTCAAGGGCTACCTCGGGGGAGGTCGCTACGGCGAGGGGCCGGGAGCCTACCCGGCGACGATCTGCCTGTCGATCGACGACGAGGTCGTCCACGGGATCCCCGGCGACCGGACCATCCGCGAGGGTCAGATCGTCTCGGTCGACGCCGGCTGCTCGATCGACGGCTGGCACGGGGACGCGGCCCGGACCTGGATCGTCGGCGAGGTGGGCGACGATGCCCGTCGCCTGGTCGACGCGACGCGGGCGGCCCTCGCGGCAGGCATCGCCGCCGCGACCCGTGGCTCGCGCATCGGGGAGATCTCCGGGGCCGTCGAGGACGTCGCCAGCGCCGCCGGCTTCGGGATCGTCCGCCAGTTCGTGGGCCATGGGATCGGCACGGACATGCACGAGGCACCGCAGATCCCCAACTACCGCACCGCCTCCCTGGGCATCCGTCTCGAGCCGGGGCACACCCTGGCCATCGAGCCGATGCTGACCCTTGGTGACGCCTCCGTCGCCGTCCTCGGGGACGGCTGGACGGTCGCGACGACCGACGGGTCGCTGGCGGCCCACTACGAGGACACCATCGCCATCACGGACGACGGGCCGGAGGTCCTGACCTCGCTGTGAGCGGGCGGAAGGCACGGTTGCCGGTTGGGCCGATCGTCTGATACGCTACGCGTTCGTGTGTCGGCCCGCGTGGGGCCGGCACTCGTCACGACATGAGGGAACCACATCGTTGGGTAAGAAGGACGCGATCGAGGTCGAGGGGACCGTCATCGAGCCGTTGCCGAACACCATGTTCGCCGTAGAGCTCGAGAGCGGTCACCGTGTCCTTGCCCATATCAGCGGCAAGCTCAGGATGAACTTCATCCGCATCCTCCCGGGCGACCGGGTCCGGGTGGAGCTGTCGCCGTACGACCTGACCCGCGGCCGGATCACCTACCGGCTCAAGTGAGCACCGCGAGGACGCGTTGAAAGTCAGAGCATCCGTCAAGCCCCGCTGCGACAACTGCAAGGTCATCCGACGTCGCGGGACCGTGATGGTCATCTGCACCAATCCGAAGCACAAGCAGCGGCAGGGCTAGCCGATGGCACGCATCGCCGGCATCGACATCCCGCGCGAGAAGCGCGTCGAGGTCGCTCTCACCTACATCTACGGCATCGGCCTGCCGACGTCGAAGAAGATCCTCGAGCAGACCAGCATCAACCCGGACACCCGGGTGCGCGACCTGACCGAGGAACAGGTCAACCGCCTCCGCGAGGTGGTGGACCGCAACCACAAGGTCGAAGGCGACCTCCGTCGCGAGGTTGCGCTCAACGTCAAGCGGCTCATCGAGATCGGCTCGTACCGGGGGCTCCGCCACCGGCGCAACCTGCCGGCCCGTGGCCAGCGAACCAAGACCAATGCACGCCAGCGGCGCGGTCCCAAGCGGACGGTCGGCGCCCGGAAGAAAGCGAAGAAGTAAGGGGAACCGGACCGCCGTGGCCGATCGAAAGCGGGCGCCCAAGCAGAGGCGCCGGGAGCGCAAGAACGTCCCCCAGGGACACGCGCACATCCAGGCGTCGTTCAACAACACGATCATCACCCTGACCGATCCGTCGGGCAACGTCCTCAGCTGGGGCTCCGCCGGGGTCGCCGGCTTCAAGGGCTCGCGGAAGAGCACGCCCTATGCCGCCGCTCTCTCGGCCGACCTGGCCGCGAAGAAGGCGATGGAGCATGGGCTGCGCCAGGTGGAAGTCTTCGTCAAGGGTCCCGGCGCCGGCCGTGAGCAGGCGATCCGCTCCCTCCAGGCGGCCGGCATCGAGGTCACGGCGATCACGGATGTCACGCCGATCCCCCACAACGGATGCCGCCCGCCCAAGCGGCGCCGCGTCTGATCGGGGGACCCAACGATGGCTCGATACACCGACTCCGTCTGCCGCCTCTGCCGCCGCGAGGGCATGAAGCTGTACCTCAAGGGCTCGCGGTGCTACACGAAGAAGTGCGCCTTCGAGCGACGCCCGAGCCCGCCCGGCCAGCACGGCGTCCGTCGCCGCAAGGTCGGGGACTACGGCCTCCAGCTTCGCGAGAAGCAGAAGGTCCGCCGCGTCTACGGCGTCCTCGAGCGACAGTTCCGCAACTACTTCGATGCCGCCGAGATGCGGCCCGGGGTGACCGGCGAGAACCTCCTGCGGATGCTCGAGCTGCGGCTCGACAACGCGGTCTACCGCGCCGGGTTCGCGAACTCGCGAGCCCAGGCCCGTCAGCTCGTCGGGCACGGCCACTTCGCCGTCAACGGGCGCCCCACGGACATCCCGTCATACCAGCTCAAGCCGGGCGATCGCATCGAGGTCCGCGAGTCGCGGACCGCGCGGGAGCCCTTCAAGCTGGCCAAGGAGACCCTCCGCTCGCATCAGGCCCCGGAGTGGCTCAGCGTCGATGCGGCGAAGCTCTCCGCGTCGATCGTCGAGCCGCCTCGTCGGGAGCACATGCCCCAGGACCTCAACGAGCAGCTCGTGGTCGAGTACTACTCGAGGTAAGCACCACACGATGATCGAACTCGAGACCCCGCAGATCGAGCCCGTCGAGGAAGCCGGGACCTACGGCAAGTACGAGGCCGGCCCCCTCCAGGCCGGCTACGGCGTGACGATCGGCAACGCCCTCCGGCGCGTGCTCCTCTCGTCGCTCGAGGGTGCTGCGGTCACGTCCATCCAGATCCGCGACGTCTACCAGGAGTTCTCGACGATCCCCGGCGTCAAGGAAGACGTGACCCAGATCGTCCTGAACGTCAAGAAGCTGCGCCTGAAGAGCTACGCGGCCCACCCGGTCGCGCTCCGCCTGCTCAAGAGCGGTGCGGGCCCGGTCACCGCGGCCGACATCGCCGAGTCGGCCGACATCGAGATCGTGAACCCCGACGCCGTCCTCATGACGATCGACGCGGACGACGTGACGGTCGAGTTGGACCTCACCGTCGAGCGGGGCATCGGCTACCTCGGCACCGAGCGCAGCGAGCAGCTGCCGATCGGCGTCATCGCGGTCGACGCCATCTTCACCCCGGTCCGCAAGGTCAACTACCGGGTGGAGAGCATGCGCGTCGGTCAGATGACCAACTACGACAAGCTCACCCTCGAGGTCGAGACCGACGGCACGATCAGCCCCCAGGACGCCCTGAGCAAGGCGGCGGGCATCCTGATCCGCGAGTTCCAGCCGTTCGCCACGATCGGGGTGGCCCCGGTGGTCGAGCCCGCCGCGACCGGCGCTCCGGCGCTGCCGCCGAACATGCTCGACATGCCCAGCGAGGAGCTCGACCTCCCGATGCGGGCCTACAACTCGCTCAAGCGCAACAACATCGTCAAGGTCGGCCAGCTCCTCCAGCTGAAGGACGACGACCTGCTCCGGATGCGCAACTTCGGCAAGAAGTCGCTCGACGAGATGAAGGAGCGGCTCCGCATGCGGGGCTTCATCCTCCCCGACGACGAGTCCGTCGACGAGGGCGCGGCCGAAGGAGCCGACGAGCCCTTCGCCGACTCCGCCGAGGCCGTCGCCGACGAGGAGACCGCCGAGGTGGAGGCCTGAGATGGCGCACCGCATCGACGGCCGGAAGCTCGGCCGGAAGCACGGTCCCCGCATGGCCCTCTATCGCAACCTGACGGTGTCGGTGCTCCGCTACGAGCGGGTCCAGACCACCGAGGCGAAGGCCAAGGAGGTCCGGGGTCGCGTGGAGCGGATGATCACCCTCGCCAAGAAGGGCGACCTCGCCGCGCGGCGGACGGTCATCTCGGAGATGCCGAACGAGCCGCTCGTCGTCAGGAAGCTGTTCGATGAGATCGCCCCGAAGTATGCCGACCGGCAGTCCGGGTTCACCCGGATCGTCCGGATCGGCCAGCGGCCCGGCGACGCAGCGGAGATCGTCCAGATCGAGCTCGTCTGACCGTGGCGACCGCGCCCGAGAGGGCGCGCCCGTGCGGTACGCCGCCCGGGTCGAATATGACGGCACGGACTTCGCCGGGTTCCAGGCCCAGCCGGGGACCCGGACGGTCCAGGGGGAGCTCGAGGCCGCGCTCCGACACCTCAGCGGTGTCAGGGTCGTGGTCGATGGAGCCGGCAGGACCGACGCCGGGGTGCATGCCGCGGACCAGGTGATCGCTTTCACCTACCGTGGCCGCCTCCAGGCAGAGGAGCTGCAGCGGGCCCTCGGGGCACTCCTCCCGGCGGACGTCGCGATCCGCGACCTTCGTCGGGCGGCCCCAAGGTTCCACCCCCGCCACGCGGCGCGGTATCGGGAGTACCGCTACACCGTCTGGAACGGGCCGCCAAGTCCGCTCCGCGAGCGCTTCGCGCTCGGGGTGCGGGCCCCGCTCGACACCGCCGCGATGGCGCGGGCCGGGTCGGTCCTGGAGGGCCGACACGACTTCCGGGCCTTCGGGGCTGCAGACCGGACCACCGTCCGGACCGTGCACGCGGTCCGGGTCCGGCGGAAGGGTCGGCTCGTGACGATCGACGTCCGGGCAGACTCCTTCCTCCGGGGGATGGTCCGCCGGATCGTGGCCGTCCTCCTGGAGGTCGGTCGCGGAACGATCGATGAGGCAGACGTGGCGGCGGCCCTGGCCGCCGGCCGTCCGGCCCGGAACGGGGCATCCGCCCCGGCCAAGGGCCTCTGCCTGCGTCGGGTCGCTCTCGGGCGATCCGGGCAGGCGCGCGATGGAGAACACGAGGAACGATGACCGCGAAGACGTACACCCCTCGCGCGGGCGAGATCGAGCGACGCTGGTACGTCGTCGATGCGACGGACGAGACGCTCGGCCGCCTCGCGTCGCGGATCGCCCGTGTCCTCGAGGGCAAGCACAAGCCCACGTTCGCGTCCCATCTCGACTCGGGCGATCACGTGATCGTCCTCAACGCGGCCCGGGTCGCGGTCAGTCGGGACAAGCGCCGGACCAAGCTCTACATGCGGCACACCGGCTACCCGCAGGGTCTTCGCCAGGAGACCCTCGGCCATCTGCTGGAGCGCCGCCCCGAGGAGGCCATCCGGCGGGCGGTCAAGGGCATGCTGCCGCGCAACCGGCTGGGCGCCCAGCAGCTCCGCAAGCTGAAGGTCTACGCCGGCCCCGACCATCCGCATCAGGCCCAGCGGCCTGAGCCGCTCGCCTGAGGGAGGAGTCGTCGATGTCCACACCAGCGTTCCATTCCGGGACCGGCCGCCGCAAGACCTCGATCGCCCGGGTCCGCCTGCTGGACGGCGAGGGCGAGATCGTCGTCAACGGCCGATCGCTCTACGAGCACTTCGGCAACGCCGTCAGCGAGGCGGACATCCGCCTGCCGTTCCGCGTCACGGGGACCGAGGGTCGCTACAACGCGATGGTCAAGGTCGAGGGTGGTGGGGTCACCGGCCAGGCCGGAGCGATCCGCCATGGCATCGCCCGCGCCCTGCTCGACATCGATCGGGAGGCGTACCGGGCGCCCCTGCGCCAGAACGGCCTGCTCACCCGCGACCCGCGGATGAAGGAGCGCAAGAAGTACGGGCTCAAGCGGGCCCGCAAGGCGCCGCAGTACACGAAGCGCTGATCCGGCCCGCCGGGTCGGGTACCCTCCGGAGGAGGCTCGGCCACTGCCGGCCCGACGGTCGGCGGAGGAGCGGATGAGCGAGGCGGTCTACGAGCGCTACAAGGACGCCCTGCGCCGCGGACACGTGGCCGCCCTTCGGGGCCAGGTGGAGGCGGCGCTCAGCGCCTACGCCGAAGCGGCCTCGATCGCCCCGGAGCGGGCGCTTCCTCACGTCGGCATCGGCGGGCTCTACCAGCGGGTCGGTCGCCCTGCCGATGCGCTCGTCGCCTTCGAGACGGCCCTGGCGCGGGCGCCCCGTGACGAGGCCGCCCTGGCCGGAGCCGCCGAAGCGCTCCAGGCCCTCGTCCGTCCGGTCGACGCGGCGGCGAGCCTCGACCTGCTCGCCGGCGTCCAGGAGGCCGATGGTCGCCTGCTCGAGGCGCTCGAGACCTCGGCCCTCGCCCTCTCGCTCGCTGAATCGCGGGAGCGCCGAGCGGCGGTCCGCCGGCTGCTGGACGGCGCCAGGGCAGTCGACCCGACCGACGCCGCCGGCGAGACGCTCGCACGGGCCGAGCGGCTCCTCGAGGGTCCGGTGGACGAGACGTGGTCGCCGGCCGCCGGGACGCCGGACGAGTCGTCACCCGAGGAGGCGTCCGGGCGTGAGCCCGAGCCGCCGGCCGACGTGAGCGCCCTCGAGGCCCGCGCCGAGGCCGCGCTCGCGGACGGCGACCTCGTGACGGCGCGAAGCGCCCTCGTGGCTGCGGCCGATGCCCTGGCCGACGACGGCCTCCCCGATGCCGCCCTGGACGCCTGCTACCGGGCCCTCGCGATCGATCCGACCGAGCCGTCCGTCCACCTCGCCCTGGTCCGCCGCTACCGTCAGCGTGGCTGGGACCGCCTCGCCGATGACAAGCTGGCACTCCTCGCCCGGCTCGACGAGCTGGCGACGACCGGCGGAGCGGGTCCGGCCGTCGACGGCTCCGGGAGCGCAGCCGCGCCGGGCGCCTGACCCGACTCCGGGCTCGTTCCATCGTCGTCGCGCGCTACACTCGACGCGATGTCGCCGATCATCGAGTCACTCCTCGACCAGGTCCGGCTGACGACGCTGCTCGACATCGCCGTGGTCGCGCTGCTCATCTACTGGCTCTTCCTCCTCATCCGGGGGACGAGGGCCGTGACCCTGGTGATCGGTGTGTCGGTGCTGTTCCTCGTGTACGCCGTGGCCCAGCTCCTGGGTCTGCGCCTGCTCACCCAGATCATGCAGGCCGGCGCGGTCGTGGGAGCCTTCGCCCTGGTGGTGATCTTCCAGCCCGAGCTGCGCCGGGGCCTGGAGCGCCTCGGGCGCTTCGGCTCGTTCGCCTGGCTGTGGAGCCCGGCGGACCGCCGGGCGGTCGAGCACGTGGCCCGTGAGGTCGCGCGGTCGGCGGCCCTGCTCTCCGCCGAGGGTCACGGTGCCCTGTTCGTCCTCGAGCGCGAGACCGGACTCGGGGAGATCGCCGAGACCGGCGTGGCGATCGACGGTGACATCTCGGTGGACCTCCTGCTGACGATCTTCATGCCCAAGACGGCGCTCCACGACGGTGCGGTGATCATCCGCGGCGAATCGATCCTGGCTGCGGGTGCCGTGCTGCCGCTGGCCGAGGCCAACGGCACGACCGAGCGATTCGGCACCCGCCACCGGGCGGCGCTGGGGATCACCGAGGAGACCGACGCGGTGGTCGTCGTCGTTTCGGAGGAGAACCGGCAGATCAGCCTCGTCGAGCGCGGTCGGATCGTGCGGGCACTCTCGGAGAGCCAGCTCGAGCGAGCACTGCGGGCGGCCCTGGACCTGAACGCGGACCGACGCGGACGGCTGAGCTGGAGCGGCATCCCAGGACGCTCGAGTGACGAGGTGCCGGACGACGAGCCGGCTCCGACGGCGGCTCCCCGGTGAGGCGCCTCGCCGCGGCCATCGTCCACAACTGGCCCCTCAAGCTGGCGGCCATCGGGGTCGCGGTCCTTCTCTATGCGGGCCTGGTGCTCGCCCAGAACGCCCAGCGATGGGACGGCCGGATCCCGATCGAGCCGCGAGGGCAACCGGTCGATGCGGTCCTGCTCGGAGGACTGCAGCCGGCCGACGTCACCGAGGTCCGGTTCTTCGCTCCCGCCGAGGTCGCGGCCCGCGTGTCGAGCGCGACCTTCACGGCCATTGCGGACCTGTCGGACATCGATCCCGCCGCCGGCGCGACCTTCGCCCGCGTGGAGATCACCGCCAACGACCCCCGGATCACCATCCTCGACTACCAGCCGACGACGGTCCGGGTGGAGCTGGACCCGCTGGTGACGCGGACGATCCCGATCGAGGTCGACCTCGGCGAGGTCCCACCGGACCTTCAGATCGGCGCGCCGATCCTCGAGGCCGAGGAGGTGGTGGCCTCCGGTCCCGAGTCGGTCGTCCGCCTCATCGACCGTGCCATCGCCCGGGTCACCATCCAGCCCTCCGGCCTGGACGTCGACGAGGACGTGCGGCTCGTCCCGGTCGACGCCCTGGGTGACACCGTGAGGGGGGCAGAGCTCGCGCCCGAGGTCGTCGGGGTCCGCATCCGCGTCGGGACCTCCATCGACAGCACGACGC
>DATHYZ010000086.1:0-3444 GCA_035458865.1 Candidatus Limnocylindrales bacterium | reverse complement strand
TCGAACCGCAGCGGGAACACGCCGACGAGGTAGTCGCGAGCCGCCCGGAGCTCGCCCGCGGATGGCGACGCCTCGCGCATGCGCTCGAGCTCGGCGAGGGTGTCCACGACGGCCGGGACCGTCGCGTCGGTGTTGACGGCGGCCCGCGCCGAGAAGGGACCGGGTCGACGCCGGAGGTCGAACGAGGCCGCGGCGCCGTACGTGTACCCCTTCTCCTCCCGGAGCTTCATGTTGAGGCGGGAGTTGAACAGGCCGCCGAGGATGGAGCTCATCACCGCGACCGCATGGAAGTCGGGGTTGCTCCGCGGCAGGCCCACGTGCCCGATGCGGATCTCGGTCTGGACCGACCCGGGTCGATGCACCAGGAGAACCCGGCGGTCCGTGGACGCCGGCCGGATGGCAGGCGGCTCCGCGGCCGCGGCGGACGGCGCTGGCGTCCATCCCCCCAGCCGTTCCTCGGCCATCCGCAGGACCTCCGAGGGATCCACGTCGCCGGCGACGATCAGGGTCATCGCTCCCGGATCGAACCCGGCCGCCCAGGCGGCGGCGGTCCGGTCCCGGTCCAGGCGCTCGACGGTGTCGGGCAGGCCGGCGGCAGGCCGCGAGTACGGGGAGGCGGCGTCGAAGACGGCCGAGGCGAACGCCTCGTCGGCGCGGCGGCGGGGGTTGGCGCGGGCCTGGAGGATGTCGTTGAGACGCTCGGCACGGAGGCGCTCCACCTCCGCTGCCGGGAAGGACGGCTCAGCGGCGACCTCGGCGAGCAGGTCGAGCGCGGGCGCGAGCCGGGAGGCCGCCACCTCGACGCTGACGCTGCCGGCATCCCAGCCGACATCCGCATGGAGCGAGGCCCCGAGTCGCTCGGCGGCCTCGACCAGCCCGATGGCGTCGCGCTGGGCCGTGCCCTCGGTGAGCGCGCGCCCGGCCAGGACGCTCACGCCACCCTGGTCGGCCGGCTCGTCCAGGGCCCCCCTGCGGACCACGATCGACGCCGAGACGATCGGCCTGCCGGCCATGGGAGCCACGACGACCGCGAGCCCGTTCGACAGGCGGGCACGTTCGGCTGCCGGGAACTCGTAGCCGCGCGGGACGCCCGGGACGGGGCGTTCGGCGACGACATCCGGGCGGACCTGCTCGCTCATGCCACGGCCTCCGCCTCGGACGCGAGGGGCAGGTAGGTCAGGACCACCCGGTTGTCGGGGCGGAACGTGGCGGCCGAGACCTCCAGGATGGCCTCCGGGGTGACCGCAAGGTACCGCTCCAGCATCCGGTTGATGAGGTCCGGGTCGTCGAACAGGGTCGCGAACATCGAGAGCCGGTCGGCCCGCTCGTCGACCCGCTGGAGGGCGCCGAGCTCGTCGGTCTCCGCCAGGGCCTTGGCCCGGGCCAGCTCGTCGTCCGAGACCGGCTCCCGGCCCATCCGCTCGAGTTCCTCGAGCAGGGCCGCCTCCACCCGGGCGACGTCGACGCCCGGTCGGGCCGTCGCCCAGCCGGATGCGATCGAGCCTCCGCCCACGAAGCCGAGAACGAAGAACGCCACGTCCTGGGCGATCCGTTCCTCCCGGACGAGGCGCCGGTGGAGCCGACTCCCCTTGCCCCCGGCCAGGATGTGACAGGCGACCTCGAGCGCGTCGAGCCGGGTGTCGCCGAACACCGGGGCCCGGAAGCCGACGTAGACCCGGGGCAGCGGCACGCGGTCGTGGACGATCTCCCGACGCTCCTCCCCGATGACCGAAGGAAGGGACAGGTCGCCGAGCACGGGGATGGTCGGGTTCGCCGGGATCGCGCCGAAGTAGCGCTCGGCCCAGGCCAGCACCTGGTCGGTCTCGCAGTCACCCACCACGGAGAGGACGGCGTTGTTGGGCGCGTACCAGGTCCGGAAGAAGGTCGAGACGTCCTCGATCGAAGCGGCGTCGAGGTCCTCCATCGAGCCGATCGTCGGGTGATGGTACGGGTGCTCGGGCGGGAACAGGTGACCCTGGAGCTTCTCGTTCCAGGTCCCGTACGGCTGGTTGTCGTACGAGGAGCGGCGCTCGTTCTTGACGACCGCCCGCTGGTTGTCGAGGTTCTCCTGCGAGAGCGCGTCGAGCAGGGTGCCCATCCGATCGGCCTCCAGCCAGAGCGCGAGCTCGAGCTGGTGCGACGGAACGGTCTCGAAGTAGTTGGTCCGATCGAGCCAGGTCGTCCCGTTCATCGTCCCGCCCGCTGCCTGCACGAGGGCGATGTGCTCGGCCTTGGCCACGTTCCGCGAGCCCTGGAACATCACGTGCTCGAAGAGGTGGGCGAAGCCGGTCTTGCCCTCGACCTCGTGCTTCGAGCCCACGTCGTACCAGACGTTGACGGCGACGACCGGGGCGAGGTGGTCCTCCGCGACGATGACGCGAAGGCCGTTGGACAGACGCGTGTCGGTGAACGCGACGCGCGGAGCGGACATGCACGACTCCTGGCAGCGGGATGGCCGGGCGGTGCTCCCAGCCGGCGAACGGTCCGGCCGATCGTAGCGCAGATCGGACGGCCCGACCGACGAGACAGCCCTTGACATGGGCCGAGTCCATGTTAGTGTTTCATCTAACACAGGTAAGGAGACCGTCACCAATGGCGCGAACGACGACGAGGCGCACGACCGAACCGGCGCCCCCCGCCCCACGGGTCCGCGAGTTCTCGCCGCTGCGCAGCGCCCGGGTCCCGGTCGAGTTCGACGCCCGGACGGCCTATGACGCCGTCTGGCGCCTCTCGTCGGAGGCCGGCCGCAGCGACGACCTGCCGCCCGAGGACCGGCGCTGGCGCGAGACCCAGATCGCCGAGATGCGCGAGCTCTTTGGTGAGACCTTCGACCGCTTCGGGTCGGGCCTCGCCTTCGCGTTCGCCGGCCTGGTGGTCGATCGGCCCGAGGTGCGGACCGCGGCTGACTTCGCCGCGATGTTCTCCGAGGTGGACGGCGAGACCGTCGTTCGGACGATCTTCGCCAGCGAGCTGAAGCACCCGGAGAACCGCGAGCGGATGGAGCAGGCCCTGGCCGGCGAGGACGTCGCCATCGAGGCGGTCTGCGCGGACGCCGACGCGATGGAACCGCACAACGGGCTCGGGCGGATGTTCGGCACCCTGCTTCGCCATCCGGAGGTCGCCCTGGGCCCGGCCCGGGGCATCGTCGCCGAGTGGGCCGATCGCTTCGCGGCGATCGAACCTCGTGTCGAGGCGATGCTCCAGCGCGACCTGGAGCTCCGCGCGGAGGACATCAAGACGCTGGAGCCCGATGCCCTCATCGAGAAGACGACGGGCGGGGTCCGCTACCTGCTCGAGCCGGGCGTTCGGCGGCTGATCCTCTCGCCCTCGTACTTCACTCGACCGTTCAACTTCCTGCTGGGAGGGCAAGACTGGCGCCTGTGGGCCTACCCCATCGCCGACGCGGCGCTCGACGCGATCGACCCGATGGCGCCGCCGCAGGCG
>DATHYZ010000085.1:0-3166 GCA_035458865.1 Candidatus Limnocylindrales bacterium | reverse complement strand
GGAGACCGGCCTGCGAGTCCCCGTCCCCGTGCCGAACCGGGCCGGCGACGCGGTGACCCGGGTCGAGGTCCGGGGCGTGCCGGATGCCCGCGACTGCGTCCTCTTCGACTGGGTCCCGGGCCGGCAGCTCGACGACGACCTCCGACCCGACACGATGGCGGCCTACGGCGCGCTCGCGGCCCAGCTGCACGAGCACGCTGCGACCTTCCGGCCGTCGCCGACGTTCGAGATCGTCCGATACGACCGGGTCTTCCCGTTCGACCAGCCGGTGATCCTGTTCGACCCGGCCCACACGTCATTCGTCACCGACGCGCAGCGCGAGGTGTTCCGCGCGGGCGCCGAGGTGGTGGAAGGGGCCATCGAGTCGCTCCGGGCCCGCGAGCCGGCGCGGGTCCTCCACGGCGACCTGCACCGCTGGAACGTCCTGGTGGAGCGGCGGTCCGGCGGGGCCGCCCCGGCCCTCGCCGCGATCGACTTCGAGGACCTCTGCTGGGGCTGGCCGGTCCAGGACCTCGCGATCGCGCTCTACTACCTCCACGAGGAGCCGACCTATCCGGAGATCCTCCCGGCCTTCCGCGCCGGGTACGAGTCCGTGCGTCCCTGGCCGGATGCCACCGGCGACGAGATCGCCACGCTCATCGCCGGACGGGCGATCGTGCTCGCCAACGACGTCGAGCTCCTCGAGGATCCCGAGGTCCGGGCCGATGGGCTCACCTACATGGCCCGGTTCGAGCGACGGGTCCGCCGGCTCCTGGAGCGCTAGCGCCCCGACGTACCGGTCGTCACGCGCGCGTCAATGGTGGCGGCGCCCAGGAACCGTCGAGCGCTTCCGGCTTCGGGTCGTAGAGGCGCATCGTCACGCCGATGGGCCCTCGCGGCGCCGGCAGCCAGTTCGGCCGACGCTCCTCTCCCGGGTCCTCGTGCTGGAGGTACAGGTCCAGCGAGCCGTCGGCATTGAAGCGCAGCGGGTCGCGGTCGCCGATCGCGTACCGCTCGAGGGCGTTCGGGACCGTGTAGCCCACGCCGTCGTACATCGTCACCGACCAGAACGCCCCGGCCGGCGGCAGCGCGTCGGCGTCGAAGTGGAGCACGTAGTCATGGTCACCGCTCGGCCGCTGGCCGGATCCGTCCGCGTAGACCACCGGATAGACGGCGTCGGCCGCGAGGTTGGCACCGAGGCCGATGCGCGCGATCACGGCGCGACGGAGGTAGTCGGAGCCATAGACCCCGATGCCGTAGGTCGGATACGCCCAGCCGTTCACGAGCGGCGTCAGGCGCGGCTCCGCCGAGGTCATCTGAGCCTGTGCCGCCGCCGGGGCAGCGTCGATCGCCGCGAGGACCTCGGGCGTGACGGCCGCCGGGTCGAACGGCGCGCCCGGACGGAAGCCGAGCCGCGCCAGCCGGGCGAGGATCGGCTGATCGACGAGGTGCGGCGGATGGGCTTGCAGCAGCTCGGCGCCGTAGGCCAGGTACGCCGCTCCCGACATGGCCTCGAGCTGGGCGAGCGGGGCCGTCGCCATGTCGATGCCGGGATCGTTCGTGACCTCGATCGCGGGGGCCTCGCCCGGCCAGGCCGACAGCGGCGTGGCCGTGAAGCCGTCCTGGATGGCGTGGACCGTCGGGTAGTCGGCCGGACCATTCGTCTGGGTCCGCCCGATGATCCAGGCGAACGCCGTTGGGGCTTCGATCCGATCGACGCCGGCCGGCAGGTCCCCATCCCAACCGGGACCAACGAGCGCGTACCGTCCGACGCCGGTCCCCGTCGTCCGCGACCCGATGACCGCGAAGACGTCGGTCCACATGTCCAGGAGCGGCAGCATGTAGTAGCGCCCGGCGGTGTCGGGCACGGAGATGATCAGCGGCTCCCGGCGGACATCGCACCAGACGACCGAGTACAGCGTGTCGAAGTTGGGCCGGATGACTTCCTTGAAGTCGCCGGGCGGGAAGGCCCGCATGTGCGTGAACCGGTTCACGGGGCCGAACCCCGGCTTCACGCCGGCCGGGACGTTCGTCGTCACCTTCCGGGTGATGTCCATGAGGACGATTGGGAACAGGTAGACGTAGGCTTCCTTGGCGACGGTCGCCAGGTCGGCTGGGCGGGCTGGCGTCACGGTCATCGAGGCGATCTCCTGCGGACGGGCGGCGCGGGTCGGCATCGGGGCGTCTCGATCGATGCTCTTGCGGGGCCGACGCGGACGCACCTGTCCATCGGCCCGTATCCCGGGGTCCGCCGTCTTGACACGGCCCGGCCGGTCGTCTATATATCGCGCCACGATATATCGTCACTCGTTACAGGGACGCTCGCGGACGCGTGGACGCCCCGACACGGGAGGGATCGATGACATCCGGCCTTTCGGACCTCGGTCGCTTCGCGGAACCGTCGATCGCCATCCTCGTCTCGCTGAGCGAGGGGCCCAAGCACGGCTACGCGATCATGGCCGACGTCGAGGAGACGACCGGCCAGCCTCTGGGCCCGGGCACGCTGTACGCGGCGCTCGGCCGCCTCGAGCGGCGGGGGCTCATCGAGCCGCTGCCGGCCGAGGAACGACGGCGGCCGTACCGCCTCACCGGCCTGGGTGCCACCACCCTCCGAGCCCACCTCGACCAGCTCGAGCGCTTCGTCCAGATCGGCCTCGTCCGGCTGAACGGCGTCGGCGCGACGGCCGGCGGATCCTGATCCGATGGCTGCGTCCCCGAGCCCGGTCGGTCCCCTCATCCCGATCCTGCTGCGCCTGTACCCACGCGACTGGCGGGCCCGCTACCAGGACGAGCTCCTGGCGGTGCTCGCCGAAGGCGCGCTCACGCCGTCGACCGTCCTCGACGTCGCCCTCGCCGCGCTCGATGCGCGCCTGAGCGGTGACTACCCGTCCGTGGCGGGAGACGGCAGAAAGGTCCGACGTCCCATGACCGCCCGTCTCGCCCCCCTGGCCATCGTGCTGGGGAGTGCGTTCGTGACCCTTGTCGCCGTCCTATTGCTGGCCAACGGCTCCGCTGATTGGCCGGAGGGCGACGTCATCTTCACCGTCACCTTCACCGTCATGCCGTTCGCGGTGGCCCTGCTCGCCCTGGGCATCGGGGCGATGGCCATCGGTCGCCTGGCAGGCGATCCGGTCGCGCGCGGGCTGGGCCTCCTGACCTCCGGGCTCGGGCTCGCGTTCGCCGCCTC
>DATHYZ010000084.1:0-3893 GCA_035458865.1 Candidatus Limnocylindrales bacterium | reverse complement strand
TGGCCCGAAGCTCGTCGAGGAGGGCCGGCCCGACCTCGAAGAGATCCCCGATGACCATGAGGTCCGCGAACTCCGCGATCGGCGCGTCCGGGTCGCGGTTCACGGCCACGATCGTCTCCGATGTCTGCATCCCGACCTTGTGCTGGATGGCCCCGGAGATCCCGAGCGCCAGGTACAGGTTGGGCTTCACGATCTTGCCGGTCTGGCCGATCTGCTGGGCGAACGGGATCCACCCCGAGTCGACCGCTGCACGGCTCGCCCCGACGGCCCCGCCCAGCTCGGCCGCGAGCTCCCGGACCAGGGAGAAGCCCTCGGGTCCTCCGACACCGCGGCCGCCCGACACGATGATGGTGGCTTCCTCGATCGGGACGTCGTCTCCGACCTCGGCGATGCGCTCCTTCACCGGGACGATTGGCAGCGCGACCGTCCCCTCGACGACCACGGCCTCGACCGTACCGGCGGAGGCGGCCTCGGCCGCCGTGATCATGTTCTGCCGCACGGTCATGATGCCGCGGTCCGCGGTGAGCGAGCTGGTGGTGAGGATGGATCCACCGAAGATCGCCGCGCCGGCGTGCAGGCCGTCGTCGTCCCACGAGGCCTCGAGCGCGTTCACCAGGACGCCCCAGCCGAGCCGCGCGGACAGGATGCCGGCCACGTCCCGGCCATCCGGGCTGGCGCCGACGAGGATGTGCGACGGCTCGTCGGCGTCGATGAGGGCGGCCACCCGCTCCGCCACGACCACCGAGGTGGCGTGGTCCCCAGCCAGAGGATCGGTGACCCGCAGGACGCGCGGCAGGTACGCGGCCAGCTCGGTCGCGGCGCGGTCGGGCTCGGCTCCGACGACGATCCCGACGGCGTCACGGCTGGACGACTCGGCCAGCGCACTGCCCAGGGTGGCGACCTCGGTGGAGATGCGGGCGAGCGACCCGTCGGGGGCGATCTCGCCGATGACGATGAACCGACCGGCCATCAGATGACCCTCCGCTCGACCAGGAGGTCGACGATCGCCTTGGCCGCCTCCTGGGGCGAGCCCTGGAACACCTGCGTCTCACCGCGGGCCTCGGGTGGCCGCGCCTCGTCGAGTCGCGTCGTGGGGACGGAACCACCGACCGCCACGCCGCCCAGGTCGAGGTCGGCGAGGGACAGGGTGCGGATCTCCTTCGACCGCGCTCCCATGATCCCCTTGAGCGACGGGTAGCGCGGCTCGCCGAGGACCTGGGTGCAGCCGACGAAGGCCGGCCACGGCGCCTCCAGCAGGTCGTACCCGACCGGGGAGAGCCGGCGCACCCGGACCCGGGCAGCCGCCGGGTCGGGTTCGATCCGGGTCGCGTAGCTCAGGTACGGGAGTCCGAGGAGAGTCGCGATCCCCGCCGCGACGACCCCGCCGTTGCCGTCGGACGTATCGATGCCGGCGAAGACCAGGTCGTACTCGAGCGTCCGCAGCGCCGCGGCCAGCACACGGGTCGTGGACACGGCGCACGAGCCCTCCAGGGCGGGGTCGGTCACCAGGACGGCCCGGTGCGCGCCCATCGCCAGGCCCTTGCGAAGCGTCTCCGGCGCGCTTGCCGGGGCCATCGCCAGGAGCGTGACCTCACCTCCCTGGGCCTCGGTGAGCTTGAGGGCCGCCTCGAGCGCGTACTCGTCGTTGCCGTTGATGACGGTCGGTATGCCCGCTCGGACGAGTCGACCGTCCGGCCCCAGGCGCTCTCCCCCCGAAGCCGGGTCGGGCACCGGCTTGGTCAGGACCACGATCCGCACGATCGCTCTACCTCCTTGATCTTGGCCTGCCGACGGCCGCTCAGCCCCGGCCCAGGAGGGCGCGGGCGACCACGAGCCGCTGGATCTGCTGTGTCCCCTCGTAGAGCTGGGTGATCTTCGCGTCGCGCATCATCCGCTCCACGGGATACTCGTCGATGTAGCCGTAGCCGCCCAGGACCTGGACCGCGTCCGTCGTCACCCGCATCGCCGCGTCGCCCGCCACGAGCTTGCAGAGCGCCGACCAGCGGCTGGCGTCCGCCTGGCCGGCGTCGATCGCCACGCAGGCCGCGTAGAGCAGCTGCCGGGCGGCCTCCGTCGCCGCGTCCATGTCGGCCAGCATCGCCTGGATCATCTGGAACTCGCCGATGGGGCGGCCGAACTGCCGCCGGTCCCGCGCATACGCGGCGGCCGCGTCGAGCGCTCCCTGCGCGATGCCGACCGCCTGGGCCGCGATCCCGGGGCGCGACCGGTCCAGGGTCCGCATCGCGAGCGAGAACCCCTCGCCCTCGGCGCCGATCCGGTTGGCGGCCGGGATCCGCACCTCGTCGAAGGCGAGCTCGGCGGTGGGGCTCCCGCGGATGCCCATCTTGTGCTCGGTGCGGAGGACCGAGAAGCCCGCGCGATCCGTCTCCACGACGAAGCAGGAGATGCGCCGATGGCGGTCCGCCTCTGGGTCGGTCACGGCGAAGACGGTCACCAGGTCCGCCACCGACCCGTGGCTGATGAACCGCTTCGTGCCGGTCAGGATGTAGTCGTCGCCGTCGGCGACCGCCCGGGTCCGGATCGCGGCCGCGTCGGATCCGGCCTCCGCCTCGGTCAGGGCGAAGGCGATGAGCGTCCGACCCGCGGCAAGATCGGGGAACCAGCGGGCCCGCTGCTCCTCGTCGCCCGCGAGCAGGAGCGGGAGGGCCCCGAGCTCCTGCACGGCGAGCATCAGCCCGGTCGTGGCACAGGCCCGGCTCAACTGCTCCACCGCGAGGCAGACGGTCAGGAGGTCCGCGCCCACGCCGCCATGCGCCTCGGGGAACGGCAGGCCGAGGATCTCGTGCTCGGCCAGGAGCTCCTTGAGGTCCCAGGGGAACTCGCCGGTACGGTCGATCTCGGCGGCCCGGGGCGCGACCCGCTCGTCGGCCAAAGCCGCCACGGTGTCTCGGAGGAGCCGCTGCTCCTCGCTCAGCCGATACGACCCGGTCGCCTCCACGCCGGAATCGTAGCATCCGCTACTGGTCGCCCGGCTGCCGGCCCGGTACCCTCAACGTCACGGCCGTCCCGCGGCGGTATCGGGGACCCGCAGACCGGGGAGCGCAGCATGGACCAGACCCTCATCATCGCCGCGATCGCGGCCGCCGTCGTCGGCCTGCTCGCCGTCCTCCTGATCCTGCGGCGCTCCCGCCGGGAGGCCTCCGAAGTCGACCAGGCCAGCCGTTTCGCCGCCAGCTCCGAGGGCGAGAAGCGTTGCCCCAGCTGCGGCATGGGCAACCTCTGGACCGAGGATCGCTGCATCGCCTGCGGAGCGAAGCTGCCCGGCTGACCTGATCCGGCCGGCCGAGGCTGCCCGGCCCGCGGGATCCGACCTAGACGACGGGGAGGCGACGCTCCGGGGCCGCTGCGATCCGGGCCGCCAGGATCTCGCTGACGTCCATCGACGTGACCGCGCCATCACCGGACTGGGCCGCGTCGAGGCCGTCCTTCATCATGACCATGCAGAACGGGCAGGCCGTGGCGACCGTCGTCGCGCCCGTCTCGAGGGCCTGGCGCGTGCGCTCGGCGTTGATCCGCGTCCCGCTCGTCTCCTCCATCCACATCCGACCGCCGCCGGCGCCGCAGCAGAACGTCTGGCGCCCGGACCGCTCCATCTCCACGACCGACACGCCGGCCGCGCCGAGGATCGCCCGGGGCGCCCCCACCACGCCGTTGTAGCGGGCCAGGTAGCAGCTGTCGTGGACCGTCACCGTGCCGGGCGCGTGGTCGCCGTTCTCCGTGCCGGCGGTCGCGTCGGCGGGGATCGTGCGGAGCCGCCCGGATGCCAGGAGGTCCGCCAGGTACGCCGAGTGGTGGACGACCCGGTAGCGGCCGCCGAACTCCGGGTACTCGTTGCCCAGGCTGTTGAAGCAGTGCGGGCAGGCGGTGACGAT
>DATHYZ010000083.1:0-11281 GCA_035458865.1 Candidatus Limnocylindrales bacterium | reverse complement strand
CGCACTCGTTCGTGACCGACGGGCGCGTCTCCGCTGCCGATCGGCGCTGCCCGCTATCGCTGGCGCCTGCGCCGGAGCCTACTGGTCGTCCGTCGGCCGCTCGTCGCGACCGACCTCGCGTTCGGTCCGGAGGCTCCCGGGTCCATTCGCCGCCGCCGCCGCCCCGGCTCGCACCAGCCGCCGGGTCTCTGGGCCGGCCTGCGTCGGGTACTCGTCCCGTTCACAGCCTCGTCTTCGTGATGTGGGCGGGAGTCTAGGCGTGGGCCGGCGGCAGCGTCAAGCGACCGTGCCGGGGCCGAGCGCCTCCGAGCCAGGTGATCATCCGGGAGCAGGCGAAGCGGCGGCCGGATGGCTCATCCCGGGGGGACCAGCCTGGCTCGCCGGGCGAGCCAGGCGACCGGAGAGCGGCGGGCGGGCGGAGAGCCCGTGCAGGAGCTGGCTCGCCGGGCGAGCGGGCCGACCGAATTGCCCGTCCCGAGCGGTCGTAGGGCTCGCTGGGCGAGCCATCCGGCGCCCGAGGGCCCCGGAGCGACGCTGCTGTCGCGGCTGGGATCGCGACGGACCGTCAGGCGGTCCGCTTCGGACGACCCCGTCGCTCGCGGCGCTCCTCGGTCATCAGCCCGATCGCGAAGCCGTCGCCGTGCTTCCGGATCGCGAGCTCCTTGCCCTGCTCGCGGGCGACGCGCTGCAGCCGGTTCCGGACGGTCAGGGGCTTCTCGCCGGGCTCGAGATCCACCTGGAAGACCTGCTCCACGTCGGTGAGCTGGGTGACGACGCCGCGGAGCATCTCGATCTCCTCGCGCCGTTTGATGGTCTCCGGGCTGAGCTGCCGCGTGCTGCGCCTTTTGACGGCCAGGACGGATGGGTCGCTCAGCGGCTTGATCTTCGTCACTCGTGCCTCCGTTCATCACTGACTCGCAAACAGCAACGACCGACAGGATATTCGGTCCTGACCCTGGATATCGGAACGGGGGTCGCCGCGCGGCGTCACGGGCCCGAGTCGACCGAGGCCGCGGCGATGCGGCGAGCGAGGACGTGGGCCGCGATCCCGTCCGCCCGGCTGGAAGGCAGGGCCGTAGCCCCAGATGCTCCGGGTCAGCGGTGGACCCGCGCGGATCTGCGACGAGCGACGTACCGACGCAGCGGTATCGCTGGAGGTGCGCCCTCGCCCGGATCAGTCGGCCAGGTCCAGGATCCCTTGCAGGTCGGTCTCCCATAGCACGGCGGATCCATCGCCCGTCGGCCTCCCGAAGACCAGCAACCGGCCCTGATGAGCGACGAGCGGGCCGACGAGGGCGAAGTCGACTCCCGGGTCGGCTGGCTCCCCGGGAAGCTCGGCGACGACGGACCAGCTGGCCCCGGTCGACGATGTCCAGACCATGCGACGAACGGCGCGCGGGCCGGGTCCCGTGCCGGAGCTGGGCCAGAAGGTGATCGTCTCGCCGGCGGCGATGAACACACCATCGGCGCCGATGAGCCCGCCAACGGCCAGGCCGGTGGCCAACGGCGGCTCGGACGCAAGCGGGGAAGCGCTCGGCAGCGGCGCCGCGACCCCACCGGCGGGCTGGCGCATCCAGGTGACACCGTCCTGTGAGGTCCAGACGATCGGCTCGGTCGGCACGAACTGGTGGGATCGATAGCCCACGGCGACGAGATGCGGCCCAAGCGCAGCCAGGATCGGCGTCCCCCCGACGTCATGGAGATCCTCCGCGTCCGGTGCGGCGGTCCACGTCCGCCCATCCGCCGATGTCCAGAAGAGCGCTCGATCATCTCGGTCCTCGCCTGGCGTCCAGCCGGCGGCGACGTATCCGGCACCGAACGCGACCACGGCACCGGCCGAGCCACCGCCCGGACCCGATCGGGCCGGAACCCAGGACAACCCATCGGGCGAGTACCACGCCGCCGCACGATGGCCACCCGCACCCACCTCGGAGCCCACGGCGACGAACCCGCCTCCCGGGCCCGCGGCGACGTCCGCGAGCGCTCCCGGCTCGTAGCCGCTGGACCCGGCGAACGCGGAGGCAGGCAGCGCCTGCCACTCCCGGCCATCCACGGATGTCCAGGCAGCGGGCCTGTTCGTGCCATCGAACACGGTTCCCACGGCGACGAGCCGTCCGGGCCCGCCGGCCACCGCGGTCATCGCGCCGGCCGGCTGCGCCACCGTCGACGGGCGCCACACTCGCCCGTCCGATGATGTCCACGCCCCTGCCGTATCTCCCTCGGGGGTCGTCGTCGCCAGCCCGACAGCCACGAGCAGGGCTCCGGTGGAGACAACGTCGCGGACCTCGGCGGGCGCCTGCAGGACGTCCCAGGTGATCGGCCCCGGCGTCCGGCCCTCGGGCGAGCTGGCGGTGGGCACCGGGGTAGGCGCTGTCGTGCGCCCTGGCTGCTGGGTCGATACCGCGCTCGGCGTCGGCCCCCCGGTCATGGTGGCGGGTGCCGCCCCACCACAGGCCGCCGACGCCATCGTCAACAGCGCGCCCGCGATCAGCCCTGTCAGCCGGCGCAGGTGATGCGTCTCCCCTGCCATCCCGCTCACCGCACTGTCGCTCATGGCCGTTCCTCCGGAGCGTTCCGCATGACATCGCTTCAGCGGGTCCTCGGCAGACACCCGGCCGATCGTGCGGGCCGGCTGGCAGCCAGGTCTAGGGGCCACAGGCCCTCAACCGTGCCGTCGCCCGGCCGTGGGCTGGTCACCTCCCCCGGGACGGGATCGCCCAGGCCGGCCCGAAGCGGTCTACCTGAACCCGCCCTTCCCGTTCTTGCGAGCCATCTCGACCCGCCGCAGCGCCGCCGGGTCCGGGCCATCCGCCGGCCCTGTTCGCCGGTCGTCCAGGTGGTCGCTCTGGCCCGGCTGGGTCGGGAGGAAGCCAGCGCCGACGGCGAGGAGGCGGAGTACCGCGGTCACGATGGCACCGAGCAGGCGTGGCAACGCCCGGGCGACGCTCACTCTGGACCGCCCTTCGGGTTGCTCGAGTGACCGATCGGCCTCGGGTGGCGGGTGAACGTCCCGGGTGCTCATTCCGACAGGTAGACGTCGGACGGCCGCCGCTGTTGCCCGATCGCCCGGCCGTGGGCTGGTCGCCTCCCCCCGGACGGGATCGCCCAGGCCGAGGTGGAGCGGGGCCGCGGTGCCGATCGCAGCGAGCGCCTGCGGCTCCGTGAAGGTGATCGTCACCGACTGTGTCTCGAACGCCACCGGGGTGTTCCGATGCGCTATGTCGCACGCGACATACAGCGTCGCCGCGCCACATGGCGCAGACGAGTGGCCGGTGAACGTCCTCGTGCCGGTCATGCCATCGGGGAAGTTGAGCGTCCAGCGGAGCGTGAGGGTCCCGTCGCTCTCGATGCGCTCGCGATACGATCCTCGGTGGCCTGAGTCGCCCTGCCGTCGGCTGGTCGGCGGCCTGACCGGTCCGCTCAGGGAGCCGACCCAGGATCCGGCCTCGGCTACTCAGGATCCCGCGGCTCGTTGGCTTGCGGCCAGCGCGCCTCACGGATGGGTGGAGGCTTCGCGATCGCCCGGAGACCGAGCAGCGATCCCGCGACGAGCACGAGCCCGGCTGGCACCAGGTACATCGCGGTGAGGAACTGCCAAGCGCTGTCGTCGAGGATCAGCGCGTACAAGACGAGGTAGACGCCCGCCGCGCCTGTCAGGGCGAGGCCGATCCCTGCGAGAACGCGTCCGACAGGCCGGGGAACGAGCGCCATGGCCGCCCCGGAGAGGAGGACGGCTGCCAGGACCCGCAAGGCGAGCTGCTCCCACCTCGCGTCCTCCACCGACGTCGGCCCGGGGATCGGCCAGAGCATGGCCGTGTCACTCGTGCTCATGGCGGCAGCGATGGCAGCCGACGCGGCGAGGAAGCCGGCGACCCATGGGTGGCCCGATCCAAGGCGCATCATGTCCTCCCAGTCCGAGTGTGACGTGCCGCGACCTGTGCCGTTACGCCTCGGTCGGGTCGGGAGTGGCCTCCGACCGTGGGAGTGGCCCCGACCCGATCGTGTCGATGGCGTGGATCAGGGGACCCGAACCTGGATCTCGCCGGTGGCGGAGAGGGTGGGATTCGAACCCACGGAGGCTTGCACCTCAGCGGTTTTCAAGACCGCCGCAATCGACCACTCTGCCACCTCTCCGCGGCCAGCATACGGTACCGTGCGGGCCATGCAGCCCGACCACTTCCCGGCCCCATCGACACCGGTCGCCGCCCTCGTCACCGGCGCGGCGAGCGGCATCGGCCGCGCCATCGCGCGCCGCCTCGCCGCGGACGGGCTCGTGGTGGGCGCACTCGACATCGTGCCGGCGGGCCTGGAGGGGAGCGTCCGGGCCATCGAGGCGGACGGCGGCCGGGCGGTCGCCCTGCCCGCCGACGTCAGCGACCCGATCCGCGTCCGCGCCGCCGTGGCCGAGCTGGCCCGCGCCGCCGGCGCGAGCCCCCTGATCGCGATCCACGCGGCCGGCATCCCGGGTCGCGGGACGTTCCTCGAGACCGACACGGCACAGTGGGACCGGGTCCTCGCGGTCCACGTCCGCGGGGCCGAGGCGGTGGCGCGAGCGACCCTCCCGGGCATGCTGGAAGCAGGCTGGGGCCGGCTCGTCCTGATCGGCTCGGACGCCGCGAGGACCGGCGCAGCCACCGTGCCCTACGCGACGGCCAAGGCAGCGATGGTCGGGATGACGCGGGCGCTCGCCCGCGAGGTCGCGGCGGCCGGGGTCCGCGTCAACCGGGTGGCGCCCGGCCCGGTCGAGACGCCGATGCTCCTCCACGACACGCCCGAGCGCCTCGAGGCCGAGCTGGCCTCGGTCGCAAGGGGATCCTTCCTCGCCCCCGAGGAGGTCGCCGAGACGGTCGCCTTCCTCTGCGGGCCCGGCGGCGAGCCGTTCGTGGGCCAGGTCCTCTCGCCGAACGGCGGGACCGCCTTCGCCGGCTGACGCAGGGCTAGAAGGCCAGGTTCCGGGGCGCCGCCAGGAGGACCGCCTCGGCCTCGTGGAACTGCCGGTTCATCGCGGCCGTCTCGACGTAGGTCATGAAGAGGCGCTCGATCGGCACGTCCTGCCGGTACAGGGCTGCGACGCGGGCGGCGGGGCCCCCGGCGAACAGGCTCTCGGCGACGGCGCGGTCGAAGGTCGTCGAGACGAAGGTCCGGGCCGGTTGGCGCCGCAGCTCGTCCTCCGACGCGATCCCTCGCCAGAGCCGGACCGTGTCATGCCCGGCGACCCGGAAGAGCGCTCGGACGGCTCCCATTCGAGCAAGGACGTGCTCCGCGCGCCGTGCCTCCGACCACGGACCCTCGAAGGTCCGGGGGTCCCGCACGATCTTGCCCTCGTAGGCGGCGAGCCCAAGGCCCGCGATGACGATCCGGTGGCCCTTCACCAGCTCGCCGCTCGACGGGTTCGAGACGAACCGCTCTGCGAAGGCTGCCTCCAGGTCCCCGACGCCACGCTCGCGGAGGTAGCCCTCCAGCCCGCCGTGGATCGCCGGATCACCGGTGCGCGCCTCGAGGTCGCGGGCGAGGCGCCGCGACGGGAGCGTCGCCGCCGCGGTCCGCTCCTCGTCCGCCAGGCGCCGGAGCGTCCGGCGCCGGGCAGCCCGGTCGACGCCGACGCGAAGTGGTCGGTCGAAGCGGTCCACCGCGGCCCGGAGACGTGCGACGGTGCGCCCGCCGAGCCGGGACGCCCCGCGCTCGAACTGGAAGTGGTCGACCCGCTCGAGCTCGAGCATCCAACGCGCGCCGGCATCCTCGAAGGCCAGGACCTCCAGCTCCCAGGTGCCGGTCGCCGGGTCGAGACCCCGGACGGCGATCGGCGTGCGACGCCCATCGAGCATCCGCCCCGGGGTGCCCGGGACGAGCAGGGCGAGCTCGCCGGGCTCGAAGTCCCGGTCTGGGCGCTGGTCCGGGTCGCGTTGATAGGTCATCCGGCCAGGGGCGCCGGCAGCCCCCGACGCGGGGCGGCGCCCCGCCGGCTCCCGCGGCGCGGGGCCGGGATGGCGCTAGCGGTCCTCCTGGACCACGACCGTGCCGGCGATGAGGTCGTGCCAGCCCCGTCGCCGCCCGTCGATGAAGATCCAGATGTAGCCCAGGTAGAAGACGGCGCCGCTCACGTAGTAGCCGATGAGCCGGAGGACGGCCTGCCCGCCACTCACGGGCCCGCCATCGCGATCACGGACGACACGGAGGCCGAACAGGCGCATGCCGGGCGTCTGCCCGCTCCGCCACCAGAACCACGGGAAGTACCCGAAGCTCACGACGAGCATCGCGACGACCAGGAAGACGAAGGTGGCACCAGCAAGCGCGTCGAAGCCGCCGGCAAGAAGCACCGCCCCGACGAGGACGAGGACGAGCGCGATGGCCACGCTGACGATCGAGACCAGGAAGATGTCGACGATGTAGGCGACGAGGCGACCGCCGTAGCCGCCGAAGTGGAGGCCCGGTGCGGGTCCGGCCGGTTCGGCCGGGGTTGCCCAGCTGCCCCCCTGGCCTGGCTGTCCGGCGGGCGCTTCGTCCGGCGGCGTGGGCGATGCCGCGGGTGCTTGCTGGTCGGGCTGTGGGTCCATGGCTCCCTCCATGCTGACGAGCAGGTCTGCTCGCGATGGTAGCGAGCCCGACCGGCCCGCGGTAGCCCTGGTCTGCCGGGCGCGCCGACGCGGCTGGGAAGCGAGGTGACGTCGCAGACGACCCGGGCGCGATCAGGCCGGCTCGATCCGCTCCCGGCCGCCCAGGTACGGGCGCAGGACCTCCGGCACGAGGACCGATCCGTCGGGCTGCTGGTACGTCTCCAGGACGGCAGCGACGGTCCGGGGCAGCGCCAGACCCGACCCGTTGAGGGTGTGGACGAGCTCGGGCCTGGCACCGGCCTCGGGCCGATGGCGGATCGCCATCCGGCGGGCCTGGTAGTCGCGGAAGTTCGAGCAGGAGCTGACCTCGAGCCAGCGCTCCACGCCGGGCGCCCAGACCT
The DNA here is from genome assembly GCA_035458865.1 of Candidatus Limnocylindrales bacterium. GTDB lineage: Bacteria > Chloroflexota > Limnocylindria > Limnocylindrales > CSP1-4 > DATHYZ01. The sequence continues at coordinate 4,326 of DATHYZ010000083.1, read as the reverse complement.
CCAGGTCGTACTTCTTGGCCTGGACGAAGCCCATCTCGCCGGTGCTCATGAGGATCACCCGGTAGGCCAGTCCGAGGCGCTGGAGGAGGACCTCGGCCCGGGCGGTCATCCACTCGAGGGCGGCGTCGGAATCGGCCGGTCGCTCGAAGAGGACCATCTCGACCTTGTCGAACTGGTGGACGCGGAGGATCCCCCGGGTGTCCTTGCCGGCGGCGCCGGCCTCCCGCCGGAAGCAGGGGCTGTAGGCGGCATAGCGGATGGGCAGGGCGTCGGGCTCCAGGATCTCGTCGCGGTGGAGGTTCGTGACCGGCACCTCGGCGGTCGGGACCAGGTAGAGGTCGTCGCGGGTGACGACGTACATCTGATCCTCCTTGTCGGGGATCTGGCCGGTGCCCCGGGCGCTCGCCTCGTTGACGACGGCCGGCGGCCAGACCTCGACGAACCCGTGCTCGCGGGTGTGCACGTCGAGGAACCAGGCGATGAGCGACCGCTGGAGCGCAGACCCGGCCCCGAGGTAGACCGGGAAGCCCGAGCCGGCGACCTTGGCGCCGCGGGGGTTGTCGATGATCCCGAGCTGCTCGGCGAGCTCCCAGTGCGGCCGCCGCTCCCAGCCGTCGTCGGCGGTCCGCCCGAGCGGGTCGCCCCAGGTCCGCACGACGAGGTTGGCCTCCTCGCCACCGACCGGGACCTCCGGGTCGGCCGGGTTGGGGATCCGGAGGAGGAGGTCCTCGAGCTCGGCCTCCAGCTCCGCCACGGCGGCATCAGCCGAGTCGATCCGGCCCCCGAGGGCGCTCGACTCGGCCCGCAGCTCGGCGACCTCAGGATCGGTCTTCGGATCGGCGCCGGCCCGGATGCGCGCGCCGATCGTCTCGGAGAGCTCGTTCCGGCGGGCCTTGAGGGCGTCACGCTCGGCCTGCTGCCGGCGCCGCTCGGCGTCGAGGGTGACGGCCCGATCCACGAGCGACGGGTCCTCGCCCTTGTCGATCGCCCCCTGGCGGACGCGCTCGGCATCCTCGCGGATGCGCTGCAGGCCGACGCTCATGCTCCTCCTCCTGGCTCGGCGTTGGTGGCCGCCCCAGTGTCCCACCCCGCGGCCGCTCGCAGCCGGGCGATCACGAACCCCGGATCCAGGCTGGCCAGCAGCCAGCCGGCCCGCGGCCCGTTGGTCCGCCCGAGGAAGGCCAGGTAGAGCGCCCCGAAGGCCCGGCCGGCGGGCATGGTCGCCCGGGCGGCCGTCGCGAAGATCAGGGCCTGCCACGCCTCCCCGCTGCGCGCCTGCGGGGCCTCGGCCGCCAGGGCCAGCGCGCCGAGGAAGAGCCGCTGGTCCTCGCCGAGGGCGGTCGCCTCGTCCGGGAGGCGCTCGCGCACCGCGACCCGGGCACGCTCGGGCGCGTAGGCCTCGAGCCAGCGCTCGGCGGCGACGACACGCTCGGCCAGGATCGTCGCCTCGCGCTCGCTCAGCGGACCCCCCTTCTCCGCCGCCACGCGCTCGCCGACGTCCACCCCGGGGATCTGGGCCAGCAGGGCGAGATGGGCGAAGGCGGGCCGGTACGCGGCAGCCTCGGTCGCGACATCCGCGTCGGGGCGGAGCAGCGAGTAGCGGAAGACGTGCTCGAAGCCGGCCGGCAGCTCGCCGCGGACCTCCTGGCCGGCGGTGGCCGCCGCGAGCCGGTCGAACTCGTCGAAGAGCCGCGGGATCGCATCGGTCCCGTCGGGGTCGAACTCGATCGCCTGGTTCGGCCGCGGCCTGACGAAGAGCAGCCGGAGCTGCTCCGGGGGCACGACCTCGACGATCCGATGGGCCGCGGCGCCTCGACCCTTCGAGGTCGACATCTTCTTGCCGCCGATGTTCAGGAACTCGTAGGCGACGTTGAGTGGCGGCTCGCGCTCGAAGACCTCGCGGGCGATGGCATCGGAGCGATCGCGGGAGCCGCCGGCAGTCGAGAGGTCCTTGCCCGACGGCTCGATGGTGACCCCGAAGAGACTCCACTGGGCCGCCCACTCGAGGTTCCAGGGGAGCTTGGCCCGGCCGCCGAACGGGCTGACCCAGCCCGAGTGTCCGCAGCCGCGGGCCCAGGCGACCAGGTCCGGGCGGCACTCGTAGAAGACCCGCTCCCCGTCCCAGCGGCTGACGATCGTGGTCCCGACCTTGCCGCAGGACTCGCAGACCACCGCGATGGGGTGCCAGTCGGCCGGGTGCTGGACGTTGGCGATCCGCCGATAGACCTCGCGGACGACGTCGGCCCGGTCGAGGGCGGTCCGGATGTAGGGATCCAGCCGGCCGGTCGGGTAGATGTCGCTCATCCAGTAGTAGCGATCGGGCTCGATGCCGAGGCCGGCGAAGGTGTCGATGAAGGTCTGGGCGTGGTGCCGCGCGTACGAGGCGTGGCAGTCGCCGGCCTGATCGGGAACGTGGGCGAGCGGACGCCCCATCTCGTGATCGACCGCGTCGGGGGTCAGGAGGGCCTGGGCATCCATGGGGTCCATGTCGTCGACCCCGTAGAGGAGCGTCGTCTCGAGGCCCCGGGCACGGAGCGCCCGGGTGATGACATCGAGGATGACGGGGCCACGGAGGCTGCCGACATGGACCGTGCCCGAGGGCGTCTTGCTGTCGTTGACGACCTGGGGTCCGACCGCGTTGGCCGCGAGCTCATCCGCCCATTCCATGGCGTCCCTCCGGTTCGGCGGCCCGACCGGCCCGCCAGCGGCGGAGGCCGGTCAGACGATGCGGACGATCTTGTAGCTGAAGTCGCCGGCCGGGACGCGCACGACGACGGTGTCGCCCTTCTTCCGGCCCAGGAGGGCGCGCCCCACGGGCGATTCGTTCGAGATGCGGCCCTCGGCGGGTCGGGCCTCCGCCGAACCGACGATGGTGAAGACCTCCTGGCCGTCGTCCCCCTTGACCGTGACCGTGGAGCCCACCGACACGTGGTCCGTGCCGTGGTTCTCGTCGATGATCGTCGCCGACTTGAGAAGCGTCTCGATCGTCGCGATGCGGCCTTCGACGAACGCCTGCTCGTTCTTGGCCTCCTCGTACTCGGCGTTCTCGGTCAGGTCGCCGTGCTCCTTGGCCTCGCTGATCCGTTGGGCGACCTGCGGGCGGCGGACGGTCACCATCTCGTCGAGCTCTGCCCGGAGCTTCTCGGCTCCGTCGCGGGAGAGGTAGGTCAGCTTGGCGTTCACGTGTTCAGCCCCCTGCGGGGTGCTCGGCGTCCTGCATGGGGACCCCGAACCGGTGGGTCGATAAACGAAGAACTCCAGGCGATCCGCGATGCCGGATCCGCACCTGAAGTTCGGCCTGCGGAATGGTAGCCCGGCCCCATTGAGGCGTCAAACGAAGCTGGCACACCTTCACCGCCCCATCTCGGTCAGTCGTCGTTTCAGGCGGGCCAGGGCGCGCCGGTCCGGCGTCGCGACGAAGACCGTGTCGTCGCCGGCGATGGAGCCCACGACCTCGGGCCAGCGGGCGCGGTCGAGCGCGGCTGCGATCGGGTGGGCCGATCCGGGCAGGGTCCGGACCACGAGCGTCAGGCCGGACTCCCGGACGTCCGCCGGCAGGTCCCGCAGGAGGGCGCGCAGGCGGTCCTCACCGGTCACCTCGGCGTCGCGGAGCCGGGCCGGCAGGGCGTAGGCCTGGGTGCCCTCGCGTGCCACCTTGACCAGCCCGAGCTCGGCGACATCCCGGCTGATCGTCGCCTGCGTCGTCCGGAAGCCGCGTTCGCGCAGGGCCGCCGCCAGCTCCTGCTGCGTCCGCAGGACCCGCTGGTCGACGAGGTCCCGGATGGCCCGCTGGCGGAGCTGCTTCATGACCTCCATGGGCCGAGTCTACGGCGCCAGGAACCAGGCGAGGATGACGGCCGCCAGGACGAGCCGATAGACGACGAACGGGGTCAGGCTGTGGCCCGCCACCCATCGGAGCAGGAGGTGGATCGCCGCGAGGCCGGACAGGAAGGCAGCCAGCATGCCGGCCCCCAGGGCCGCCGGGTCGATGGCCGCGGCCGTGCCGTCCCGCAGCAGGCCGACGGTCTCGTAGGCCCCGGCGAGGGCGATGATCGGCGTGGCCATGAGGAAGCTGAACCGTGCGGCCGAGGGCCGGTCCAGGCCGACCGCCAGCCCCGCCGAGATCGAGATGCCCGATCGGCTGACGCCGGGGACCAGGGCCACCGCCTGGGCGACCCCGATGACGAGGGCGCCGGGGAGCCGCAGGTCGGCCAGGCCGAGCCGCTTGGAGCCGAGTCGATCGGCCAGCCAGAGGATGGCCGCGCCCACGACCAGCATCATCGCCACCGTCCCCGGCTGGCGGACCGTCGCCTCGATCCAGTCGCC
>DATHYZ010000082.1:0-3158 GCA_035458865.1 Candidatus Limnocylindrales bacterium | reverse complement strand
CCGGCCCGGCGACTTCGGCTCCGCGACGTTCACGGTGACGGAGGTCGTGATGCCGCCCGGACGCGCCGACGCCTGGCACCGCCATCCCGGGGCCGAGCACGCGCTCGTGGTCTTCGAGGGTCGCGGGGTCGTGACCGTGGGCGAGTCGACCGAGACCCTCGAACCGCTCGTCGGCATCCGCGTCGAGGCCGGCGCGATCCACCGGGTCGAGAACGTCGGACGGACCGACCTCCGCTACTACGTCTGCTCCGTGCCGGGCCTGGATCCCACCGTGGATCGCGAAGAGGCCGAGGCGCCCGGGCGGCGGCTCGACGCCTAGGCCCCGCCCGTAGGACCCAGGTCGGCCACGAAGCGCCGGATCACCCGGGCCAACCGGGGCCCGGCCACCGCGCCGCCCTCGAGGACCTCCTCGTGGGTCAGCGGCTGCCCCGAGTAGCCGGCCCCGGCGTTCGTCACCAGGGACACGCCGCAGACCTCGACGCCGGCCCAGCGGAGGGCGATCGCCTCGAGGACGGTCGACATGCCGACCGCGTCGGCCCCGAGCGACCGGAGCATCCGAACCTCGGCCGGGGTCTCATAGGTCGGGCCGAGCAGGCCCGCGTAGATCCCTTCTTCGAGCCCGATGCCCTCGGCGCCGGCGGCGGCATGGAGCCGCTCGCGGAGCCGACGACCGTAGGCCTCGGTGAGGTCCGGGAAGCGGGGACCGAGGGAGTCGGCGTTCGGGCCGAGGAGGGGGTTCCGACCGGTGAGGTTGAGGTGGTCGCCGATGACCATCAGGGTGCCGGGCCCATAGGCCGGGTTGACCCCGCCGGCCGCGTTCGTCAGGACGACGACGCCCGCGCCAAGGCGGGCCATGAGCAGGACCGGCTGGACGACCAACCCCGGGTCGTTGCCCTCGTAGAGATGGAGGCGACCCTGCAGCATCACGACGGGGACGCCCTCGAGGCGGCCCAGCAGGAGGCGCCCTACGTGCCCCGGCGCGGTGGCGGCCGGCCAACCGGGCAGACGGTCGAACGGGATCGCGACGGGATCGACCAGGTCGTCGGCCAGCCCGCCGAGGCCAGATCCCAGGACGATCCCGACCTCGGGCCGAAGGTCGGTGACATCCCTGACAGCGGCCTCCAGCGCGTCGAGCCGCTCGGGCAGCTCCGAGGGCGGCACGTGCCGCGACGGGTCAGGGTGGGAGGGATCGGCGGGCATACGGGACCTCCGGTCTTCCTGTCGGGAGGGCGGTCGGTCCCGCGGCTTCGCCCACCCGACGGGAGTACCGACACCGGGATGCCGGTCGCGTCCCGCCGGGCGAGCCCCGCAGGCAGCCTCGCGGCCGCCCGACCGGGCAAGGAAGCGCCCGAAGGAACCGCCGGTGACGGGGACCGTTGATGTGATCGCCGGTCGTCCGATGTCCGAGTCGCGGTTGATGTGATCTCCCGCTCCCCGGGTCCCCGTGCCCGCCGTTGATGTGATCTCTGGCCGGTCCGGGTGTCCGTGGCCCCTTCGGGCAAGACCAACAATAGGCCGGCGCCAGGTCGGGCACAACGCGGTTATCCACGAATTTCGGACGAATCTCGGGCCGTCTGTCCACGGAACCGGGTGGCGATGTGGACAGCCCGTGGATAACGTGGGCCCAGGTCGCCTTGGCGCCGGGCCGCGGCGGCTTCAGCCTCCGATCGCGTACATCTCCACCTTGGGCAGCGACGGCGTCGCTTCCGTGCGGAGATCGGAGTAGCGATCGTCACGGACCCGCCAGACGGCGGCCAGGAACGATCGGAGCTCCTCGTCGGTCGCCCCCTCTCGCAGCCTGGCGCGAACGTCATGCCCGCGCGTCGCGAAGAGGCAGGTGAAGAGCTGACCGTCGGCAGAGAGCCGAGCGCGGGTGCAGTCGCCACAGAACGGAGCGCTCACCGAGGTGATGACCCCGATCTCGCCCGCTCCGTCCCGGTACCGCCAGCGACCGGCGACCTCGCCCCGGTAGGAGGCCGGCAGCGGCTCGAGCGGCAGCTCCTCTGCGATCTTGGCCACGATCTCGCCGCCGGTCACCACGTCGCGGAGCTGCCAGCCGTTGGAGTTCCCGACGTCCATGTACTCGATGAAGCGGAGGATCAGGCCCTCCTCGCGGGCCCACCGCGCCATGGGCACGATGCCCTCGTCGTTGACCCCCCGCTTCACGACCATGTTGACCTTGATGGGAGCCAACTCGGCCTCTCGGGCTGCGGCGATCCCGTCGAGCACGCGAGCGACCGGGAAGTCGACCCCGTTCATCGACCGGAAGGTCGCGTCGTCGAGCGAGTCGAGGCTCACCGTGACCCGACGCAGGCCTGCGTCGGCCAACGGCCGAGCGAGTGCCCGGAGCCCCGAGCCGTTCGTCGTGAGCGTGAGGTCGAGCTGCTCGCCGGCGATCGTCCGGAGGTCGGCGAGCTGGGCGATGAGCTCGGGCAGGTCGCGACGGACGAGCGGCTCGCCACCGGTGATCCGCAGCTTCTCGACCCCGAGGCCGGCGAAGACCCGGGCCACTCGCGCGATCTCCTCGAACGAGAGGATCTCCGCTCGCGGCAGGAAGGGGAAGTCGCGTCCGTAGACCTCGCGCGGCATGCAGTAGACGCAGCGGAAGTTGCAGCGGTCGGTCACCGACAGCCGGAGGTCGTGCACGGGCCGGTCCAGGCGATCGCGCGGGACCTCGCCGGGAGCGAGCTCGCGCTCCTCGAGCGGAGGCCCTCCGGGGCCGGGCGGCGTCGGGACGACGGGAAGCTCCATCGGCGCATGGTAGCGCGGACCGGTCGCCACCCCACCACTCCCGCCTGCGGTACCTCCGGTCCGCCGTACTGGTACCACCGTGCGACTGCACCACACCGGACCGCCACCTAGCATCCGAACCGGTCCCCGGGGACCGTGTAGACGCAATCGCGGAGAGGACACCCCAGATGGCGACGACCGAGACGCGCTCCGGATTCCGGCTCCCGTGGAGCAGCGGGGACGACGCGCACCACGACGATCAGCTCGCCCCGGCCGGCCCCACGAAGGCCGCCCCTCCGGCTGCGCCCGCCGAGGAGTCGACGACCGAGGCGGGATCCCCGACGAGCGTCGACCACGCCCCAGAGCCCCCGACGAGCGTCGACCACGCCCCAGAGCCCCCGACGAGCGTCGACCACGCCCCAGAGCCC
>DATHYZ010000081.1:0-3405 GCA_035458865.1 Candidatus Limnocylindrales bacterium | reverse complement strand
CGGCGACGGCCTCCTCGGCGACCGCCTCGGCGACGGCTTCCTCGGTGGCGGCCTCGACAGCCTCGGCGACGGCCTCCTCGGCGACCGCCTCGGCGACGGCTTCCTCGGTGGCGGCCTCGACAGCCTCGGCGACGGCCTCCTCGGCGACCGCCTCGGCGACGGCTTCCTCGGTGGCGGCCAGCTGCTCGCGGACCTGGGCGAACGCGGCAGCCAGGGTGTTGTCGATCCCGCCTTCGGGCTCCTGGACCGCATCCGCCATCGAGTAGCTGCGCTCGCGTCGCTCGCGCCGCTCGGGGCGTGGTCCGCTCGGCTCTGCCGGGCGGGCGGGCGGGGCCTCGGCCTGCTTGAGGCTCAGGCCCAGGCGATGCCGCTCGGAGTCGAGGCTGATGATCTTGAGCTTCAGCTGCTGGCCCTCGTGGACGACATCGCCCGGATGGGCGACCCGCTGGTGGCTCAGCTCGCTGATGTGGATGAGCCCCTCCAGGCCGTCCCGGACCCGGACGAAGGCACCGAAGTTGACGAGCTTGGTGACGGTGCCGTCGATGACGTCGCCGACCTTGAAGTCCGCCACGGTGGACTCCCACGGGTCGGGCATCAGGCGGCGGATCGACAGGCTGATCCGGCCACGCTCGTGGTTGATGTCGATGACCTCGGCCTCGACCTCCTCGCCGACCTTGTAGCCGGCCTCAGGGTTGTTGACCTTGTTCCAGGAGAGCTCGCTCTTGTGGACGAGCCCGTCGATCCCGCCGAGGTCGATGAAGACGCCGAATGGCGCGATGCTTCGGACGCTGCCCTTGACCCGCTGGCCGACCTGGAGGCTGCTGAAGAGCTCGTCGCGCTTCTCGCGGCGCTCCTCGTACAGCGCCACCTTCTCGGAGAGGATCAGGCGGTTCGCCTTGCGGTTGACCTCAAGGATCTTGAGGCGGAGCTTCCGGCCGACGTACGGCTGGAGCTTCTCCGCGATCTCCTGTGCGGCATCGCGCGGCTGGTCGTTCTGGGGCCGGCGCGGGAAATCGACGATCTGACTGATGGGCACGAACCCACGGATGCCGCAGTCGACGATCAGGCCGCCCTTGTTGTGGTCGATGACCGGGGCCTCGATGATCGTCCCGGCGTCGAACAGCTCCTGCATCCCGCGCCACTTGCGCTCGAGTCCGGCGCGGCGAAGCGACAGGACGACGTGCCCCTCCGGGGACTCCGGCTGGAGCACGTAGACGAGCACCGTGTCGCCGATGGTCAGGGTGGGCTGGGTCTCCGCATTCCGCCCGTAGAGCTCCCGGTTCGAGACGACGCCCTCGCTCTTGGCGCCGATGTCGACGAGGATCTCGTCCTTGTCGATCCGGACGACGCGGCCCTCGACGACGTCGCCGTGCTTGAAGCTCTTGATCTCGGTGGCTTCCTGCGCCAGCAGCTCCTCCATCGTCGTCGGCTCGGGGCCGTCAGGACGCTTGGGCTCCGGGACCGGGGTCTCCTCCGGGGTCGCCTCAGCCACCGGGGTCGCCTCCGGGGTCGCCTCAGCCACCGGGGTCGCCTCCGGGGTCGCCACCGGGGTCGCCTCAGCCACCGGGGTCTCCTCCGGGGTCGCCTCGTCGGCCTCGGCCTTCACGGGCTCGGCGACCGGCTCCGGCTCGGCTGCCTCGGGCTCCGCGGGAGCCTCCAGTGCAGCAGTCTCCGCCTCGGCGGCGACTGCCGGCTCGTCCTCCTCGGGCTTCGTCTCGGCCTCGGCCTCGGCCTCGGCAGCGTCCTGGTTCGTCGATGGGTCGGCGGGCTCGTCCGCGACCGCGGTGGTCGCGGCGGCATCCTCGGGCGCCGGGTCTGCGGTGGCGATCGCCTCCGCCTGCGGCTCGGTCCCGCCCTGCTGCTCTTCCGTCAAGTCTGGTTCTCCTGTTCCGATGGGGCTCCCCAGACACGACGAACGGCCCGAGCGTCGCTCGAGCCGTTCCGGCTGCTTCGGCGAGGTCCGTGGATCGTCGGGCCTGGGCCGCACCTCCGTGTGCTGAACGTCGAGCTTGCTCTTCAGCTGTCGTGCCCGAAGGCCGGCCGAGTCTAGCACGGCCCTCCCCGTGCGACAATCCGTGCGCCGTGCCAGAACTCCCGGACCTTGCCGTCGTCGCGGAGGCCTTCCACGCGGCGCTCGCCGGCCGCTCGGTGCTGGAGGCAAGGACCCACCTTCCGCTGACGGTCCGTGGTACGCCGGCGGAGGTCGCAGCCCTGGAGGATCGCGTCCTGGCGGGTATCGGCCGCCGCGGCAAGTTCCTGATCCTCGACCTCGATCCAGACCGGGTCGTCGTGAGCCCGATGCTCACCGGCAGGTTCCAGCTGGCGGCACCCGGGGACCCGCGGCCGACCAGGACGGCGTTCACCATCCGGCTCGGGGGACGATCGGGGAGTCCGGCCGGAGCGGCGAGCTGGACCACCTTCGCCGACTGGCTGCCGCCCGACGGGCGCGATGTCGAGCTCCGCTTCCGGGACCCCACCCAGATGGGCAAGGTCTACATCGTGCCGGAGGACTCAGGGCGCGGCATTCCCGGACTGACCGACGACGAGCCAGGGCCCGACGCCGACGACCCGGCGCTCACGCTCGAGGTCTGGATGCAGCGGATCCGGCCCCACCGGGGCGAGCTCAAGAACCTCCTCCGCAACCAGGCCTTCATCGCCGGGATCGGCAATGCCTACTCGGACGAGATCCTCCACGCTGCGGAGCTCCTTCCGTTCCGCCGCCGAGCGACGCTCTCGGACGACGAGATGGCGGCCCTCTACGAGGCGACACGGCGAGTGATCGAGGACGCCAAGGAGGTCCTCCGGGCGCGCGTCCCGCCGACCTTCGAGCGCCAGGTGCGGGACTTCCTGGCCGTCCACGGCCGCCCGGGCGAAGCCTGCCCACGATGCGGATCACGGATCAGCGAAGTCGCCCCCGGCGGTGTCGCCACGGACTTCTGCCGAGGCTGCCAGCGCTGACCGGCAGGACGCCCGCTGGCGGCCCGCCTGCCGCCTCGGTGCCTACCGGCGGTCAACCGGAGCGAGCGACGAGCAGCAGGATGAACGCCACCGCCATGAGAGCCACAAGGGCGATCTGGCCAACGGAGCGGGCGCGCGGGTCACGAAGGATGGAGGGACGTCCGCGCTCGATGAGCACCGGGGCCGTCCGCGGCAGTGACCAGCGGTGGGCCGGTGGTCGATCTGGCTCGAGGGCGTCATCGTCGAGTCCGGCCACCAGCGAGCGCCGGGCCGCCAGGAAGGTCGAGCAGTCTCGGTGCCCGGACCCGAGGCAGAGGCGCCGCTGCTTCTCGCTGGTGAGGGCCGCCGGCGGATCGACGGCGGCGCACCGATGCTCCCGGGAGGGATCAGCGCCGCGCCAATCGCCGCTCCGGCCGACGAGATAGGGGCACAGCCGCCGGGGCGCGG
>DATHYZ010000080.1:0-5574 GCA_035458865.1 Candidatus Limnocylindrales bacterium | reverse complement strand
CCAGGACGTCGACCTCGTCTCGCTCACGGGGGACTCCGAGACCGGGCGGCGGATCATGGCCCTCGCCTCCGGCAACCTGAAGCGCGTCCATCTCGAGCTCGGCGGCAAGGCCCCGCTCCTGGTCTTCGCCGACGCGGACCTCGAGGCCGCGGCGCGCGGGGCGACGGCGGGAGCCCTCATCAACGGCGGCCAGGACTGCACGGCGGCGACCCGGGTCTACGTCGAGCGATCGGTCCACGACCGGCTGGTCGCCCGGATCGCCGAGCTCTTCGAGGGCGTGCGGGTCGGCGACCCCATGGCGCCGGACACGGACCTGGGGACCCTCATCAGCTCGGCCCAGGTCGAGCGGGTGGACGGCTTCGTCCAGCGGGCCCGCGAGGCCGGCGCCACGATCGTCTGCGGCGGCGAGCGGCCGTCCGTGCCCGGCTTGGAGGGCGGGGCCTTCTACCGGCCGACGCTCATCACCGGCGCCGCCCAGGACAGCGAGATCGTCCAGCGCGAGGTCTTCGGGCCGGTCCTCGTCGTCGTCCCCTTCGACACCGCGGACGAGGCCGTCTCGATGGCCAACGACACGATCTACGGCCTGGCCAGCTCGGTCTGGACCTCCAACGTCTTCACGGCGATGAACGTCGCCCGTCGGCTCAACTTCGGCCACGTCCTGGTGAACGACCACCTCATGGTGGCGAGCGAGATGCCCCACGGCGGCTTCAAGCAGTCGGGCTTCGGCAAGGACATGTCGATGTACTCCTTCGAGGAGTACACCCAGGTCAAGCACGTGATGATCGAGCTCACCGGCGAGGCCGAGAAGCCCTGGCACTACACGATCTTCGGCGACGCGAAGGCCGAGTAGAGCCGACCTCCCGCACGAGGGCGCCCCCGCTGGGCATCCCGGCGGGGGCGTTTCAATCCGTCTTGCAACCAGCTCAGCGAGCGATCGGGGAACTCCTGGAGACGCTATGCGACCTGGGCGTCACCGTCGCGATGCGGCCCGCTCAGCGGCGCCAGAAGGTCGAGTACCCGTCCGTCAGCGTATCGGTCGCCGGGTCGTACCAGAACGTGGTCTCCCACCCTCGGAGGAACTCGAAGCTCGTCGAGCCGCAGTGCGCCTCCACGTACATTGCCGAAAGCTCGTTGCCGTGGGCGTGACCTGCGAGGCGCGAGGCGAACGTGTCCGTCGGCGCATCGTTGCGGACGCAGATGTTGCCGCGCAGGTCGACGAACGTGATCCGCGGATGCTCACCGCCGGAGATCGACAGGTGGAGCGTGCTCCCGTCCCCGACGGGTGGCGCCGGATCGGCCCCGATCCAGCTCCCGGTGAAGGGCGAACGCGGAGCTGCCTGCGCAAAGGGCGCGAGCGCACCCCAGGCGAGCAGGACGACGACAAGCAGGGTACCGACACGCTTCATGGCGACCGACCTCGACCCGGAGCGGGTCGGGTCCGCCAGTGGCTCACCACCGTCCTCGGCGGCCAGGGTTGGGACGGTGGTTCATCGCCTCCCGCCGAATGGGCGCAGAATCGGAACTCCTACCGTGCCTGTCAAGAGGCAGCGGCAACCAGATCCGCAGTCGTGGTGCGGCATGGCAACGCCCCTCGAGGGCGCTCGACCGGGACCCGCTCGAAGCCCGGACGGCGACCTCCGTCGGTGCCTCGACCCGCCGGTGGACGGGCCCGGAGTTGCATCCACTGGGTAGGGTTGGGGAGCCGGATGGTGCGTCCCCGCAACGGCGCGCCGTCGTGCACCGGCGCCCGGCCGAGCCCACCCCGTGGCCCCGGACGCCCGAAGGGAGGACCGCATGGACCTTTGGGACACGCTCGTGGAGTCGTTCAACGAAGCGCTGGCCGACCTGGTGAACGCCCTGCCCACGATCATCGGCGCTCTGGTCATCCTGCTCATCGGCTGGATCGTCGGTCGACTGGCAGGAGGCATCATCACCCGGCTCCTGGCCACCGCGAATGCCGACCACCTGTTCGCCCGCTACGCCGGCTCGATCTACGGCGAGCAGCCCGGAGCGACGAAGCCGAGCCAGTACATCGGCCTCCTGGCCCGGTGGCTGATCTATCTCGTCTTCTTCCTGGTGGCCGCCAACTTCCTTGGCTGGAGCCAGGTCAGCATCCTCATCAACGATTTCCTGGCATGGTTGCCGAACCTGATCGTGGCCGTGATCATCGTCCTCGCGGCGCCGGTCCTCGGCCGCCTGCTGAGGACGGCGATCGAGGCGTCGGGCGAGGGCATGGGCCTGTCGAACACGGTCCTGCTCGGCCGGTTGGCGGAGTTCGCCGTGGTCGCCTTCGGCGTGGTCGTCGCCCTGTACCAGGTCGGGATCGCCTCCGACCTGGTCAACATCCTGTTCATCGGGGTCGTGGGAGCGATGGCGCTGGCCATCGGCCTCGCCTTCGGCCTGGGTGCTCGGGACGTCGCCGCCGACATCTCGCGGAACTGGTACCAACGCACCGGCGAGATGGCCACGCGGATCCAGGAGAGCTCGGACGTCTCGCCGAGTCCAGCCCCATCGGGCGGTGGCGCGACGGGCGGTCCCGCACCGTCAGGCGACGGCGGCTGAGCACGGCTCGGGGGTGACGATCGCTCCGGCTGGTGGTCCTCCCGGACCGCAGCCGGAGCGACTCCTCCGCGGGCGCCGAGTGCGCCTCGACCGTGGCATCATCGACCGATCAGTCACGGCGACCCACGCCGCCCGGAGGAGGACCCCATCGCGTGCCCCCGATCAGCGAGCTGACCCGCATCGAGCCCGTCCACCTCGAGCGTCTCGAGAAGCAGGGCGTCTTCACGACCGGCATCCTGCTGGAGGTCTCGGAGACGCCGACCCGACGGCAGTCCCTCGCCGACCACGTGGATGCGTCCACGAACGACGTCCTCCGCTGGCGCGACGAGGCGCTCCTCCTGAACCTCGCGGGCTTCGGGCCCGAGGAGCATCAGCTCTTCGTCCAGGCCGGGATCGATGGCGTCGGCGACGTCATCGACCTGTCGCTCGACGACCTTCGCGCGCGGCTCGCCCGCGCGGCCACGGAGCTCGGCGGCGACCCGCCGACGGACCTCGTGGTCGAGGGCTGGTGGGATCAGGCCAAGACGCTCGAGGACGAGTAGCGGCGTGGCCCCCGGCGCGACGACGGCAGAGACGCCGGGCGGGCGCCGCTCGGGATGGGTCGCGAGCGCCATCGTCGCCGTGGCGACGATCGTCGTCCTCGTCGGCATCGCCCTGGCGCCCTTCCTGAACCCCATCTGGGTTGGGTTCGGGCAGGAGCGGGCAGGCGCCGACGCGTGGACGGGGTGGCCGATGGCCACCGTCCACGAGGTGACGAACGCGATGCTGGCCGACCTGGTCATCGGCCCCCCGGACTTCGACCAGGTGGTCGCCGGCGAGTCGGTCCTCAACGACCGCGAGGTGGGCCATATGCGCGACGTCCGGACGGTGTTCCTCGGCTTCGCCCTGGCCGTCGCGGTCTCGGTCGGCGCGATCGCGGTCGCCTGGCGGGTGGCCGGCGGCGGGGCGGTCTGGCGGGGGGTCCGGTTCGGGGCCGTCACGCTGATCGCCGGCGTGCTCGCGCTCGGGATCCTGGCGGCCGTTGCCTTCGAGACGCTCTTCGAGATCTTCCACCGGATCTTCTTCTCGTCCGGGAGCTACACCTTCGACCCCGCGACGGAGCGGCTGGTCCAGCTGTTCCCGATGTCGTTCTGGTTCGAGACGTCGATCGCCCTCGGGGTGGTCCTGGTCACCCTGGGCGTGATCGCCCTCGTCCTGGCGGAGCGTCGCAGGCGGCCCGCTGGAGCAGCCGCTTCGGCGCCCGCCGAGGCACGACCGGGGCTATGACGGACCTGCTGTCGGTCGAGGCCGCGCTTGAAGCCGTCCTCGCTGGCGTCGAGGGTCCGCTGCCTTCCGAGTCCCTGCCGGTCACGGATGCGCTCGGTCGGGTCCTCGCGGCGCCGGTCCGGGCGGCGACGGACCTGCCGCCCTGGGACAACAGCGCGATGGACGGTTACGCGGTCCGGGCTGCCGACGTCGCCGAGGCGTCGGAGGACCGTCCCGTGCGCCTCCCGGTCGTGGGCGAGGTCGCCGCCGGGAGCGTCCCGCCGAGACCGCTCGAACCTGGCGAGGCGTTCCGGATCGCGACGGGGGCACCGGTCCCGGCCGGGGCCGATGCGGTGGTCCAGGTGGAGTTGACCACGCCCCTGGACGCATCCGGCCTTCCGGCTGGGCCCCGTGGGCGGGACGCGACCGGTCCGCTGCCGCCTGCCTGCCTCGTGCACGCCGCCGTCGCCCCGGGGGCCAACATCCGCGAGCGCGGCGACGACCTTCGCGCCGGCAGCACGATCCTGGAGGCAGGGACGGTGCTCACGCCGTCCGGGATCGCCGTGGCGGCGGGGTCGGGTGTCGTCGAGGTCCCCGTCCACGCCCGGCCCAGGGTCGCCGTGCTGGCCACCGGTGACGAGGTCGTGCCGGCCGGAAGGCCGCTGGGGCCCGCCGGGATCCCCGATGCCAATGGCCCCGGGATCCGGGCACTGGTGGCGTCCGCCGGAGCCGAGCCCCTCGACCTGGGGATCGCCCCCGACCGGCTGGACGTGGTGCTCGGACGGATCGGGAGCGTCCTGACGGTCGTGGACGCGGTCATCGTCAGCGGCGGGGTCTCCGTGGGGCCGTACGACGTGGTCCGCGAGGCCTTCGCCGCGCTCGGCAGGGTCGACCTCTGGCGCGTCGCGGTCCAGCCCGGCAAGCCCTTCGCGTTCGGTGTCGCCGACCGGACCCAGGCCGGCGTCGCCGGGCGGTCGGGCCGGGTGCTGCTCTTCGGGCTGCCCGGCAACCCGGTCTCCGGGTTCGTGACCTTCGATCTCTTCGTGCGGCCGGCGATCCGCCGGCTGGCCGGCCGCCGCGACCTGGTCGACCCGCCGGACCGGGCGGTGCTGCTCGACGAGGCGACGAAGGGATCCGGGCGTCGGGCGTTCCTGCGGGTCGTCGCCGAGCGGGATGCCGCCGGTGCGGTCGTGCGTGACGACGAGGGCCGGGTGCGCGTCCGTCTCGCCGGCCGGCAGGGGAGCCACGTCCTCTCGGCACTGGCCCTGGCGGACGGCTACGCTGTCATCCCGGAGCACGTCGACCGGGTCGCCAGCGGGACGGCCGTCGACCTCCGCTGGATCGAGCGATGACCGCCCACGAGGGAGCCCCCATGGATCGACCACCCGCCGATGGGGCGACGCGACGCGAGCGCCGCCGCCTGACCCACGTGGACCGCTCGGGCCGCCCGCGCATGGTGGACGTCTCTGAGAAGCCGGCGACGGCCCGGCGGGCGGTCGCCGAGGCACTCGTCGCTGTGCAGCCCGAGACCCTCAGCCTGGTCATCGACGGTGCGGGACCCAAGGGGGACGTCCTCACGGTCGCCGAGCTCGCCGGGGTCATGGCGGCCAAGCGGACCGCCGAGCTGATCCCGCTCTGCCACCCGCTGCCCCTCACGGACCTGCTCGTGCAGGTGACGCCGGATCGGACGGCCGGGCTGCTGCGCGTCCGGGCGGAGGCCGCCACGACCGCCCCGACGGGCGTCGAGATGGAGGCGCTGACGGCCGC
>DATHYZ010000079.1:0-19875 GCA_035458865.1 Candidatus Limnocylindrales bacterium | reverse complement strand
CCGAGCGCCCGGGACCGGGCCGCCCCGGTCGCGGTCAGCGGCTGAAGAGGACCTCCAGCACGTCGCCGTCGCGGACCGAGTAGGTCTTGCCCTCGGACCGCAACTTGCCATGGCGCCGGGCCTCGGCCATGGAGCCCAGCTCCACGAGATCGTCGAACGGCACCACCTCGGCCCGGATGAACCCGTGGGCGAGATCGGTGTGGATCGTCCCGGCCGCGTCGACGGCGGTCGCCCCGTCCCGGACCGGCCAGGCCCTGACCTCGTCCGGTCCGGCCGTCAGGAAGCTGATCAGTCCCAGCAGCTGGTAGCTCAGCCGGATCACGCGGTCCAGGCTCGACTCGGTCAGGCCGTACGCGTCCATGAGATCGGCTGCCTCGGACGGCTCGAGCTCGCCGAGCTCCATCTCGATGCGTGCCGAGAGGGCATCCACGAGGGCGTGCCGGTGGTCGTACCCACCGGCCAGCCCGGCCACGATGGCTTCGGCCCGGGGCAGGTCGTCCTCCCCGAGGTTGGCGAGGACAAGGACCGGCTTCTGGGTCAGGAAGCGGAAGCCGCGGATCGCCTTCTCCTCGTCCGGCTCCAGGGGGACGTCGCGGATCGGCATCCCGGCTTCCAGGGCGGCCTTCAGGCGGACGAGGATGGCCTCCTCGCGCTCGTTCGCCTCGCGCTCGGCGGGCGTGCCGTGGCGACCGCTGGACTGGAGCCGCTCCAGGCGTCGGTCGCAGAGGGCGAGGTCGGAGAGCATGAACTCGAGGTCCAGCTGCTCGAGATCGCGGGCCGGGTCGACCGACCCGGACGGATGCGGATGGGCCGGGTCGTCCCAGGCCCGGACGACGTGGACCAGGGCATCGGCCTCCCGGAGCCGGGCAAGGTGCTCGGCGGGCAGCTCATCGGTCCCGACGCGACCCTCCGACGAGGCCGGAGGTGCCGGGAGATCGATGTAGGTGACGTCGGCATGGACGATCTTCTTGGGCTTGAAGATCTCGGCCAGGCGGTCGAGGCGCTCGTCCGGGACCTTGACGGTCCCGACGTGCAGCTCCATCCCGCCATAGCCGCCGGTCTGGGCATGCCCGCGGGTCAGGGTGTTGAAGACGGTCGTCTTGCCGGAGCCTGCCAGCCCGACGATCGCGATCTGCATGGGCCTAGTAGCCGACCGACCGGTCGACGACGTTGAGCAGCGGCCGACCGTCCCGGAACCGCCGGAGGTTCTCGCAGAAGAGCCCCACGCTGCGGTCCAGCACCCGCCCGCTCGACCAGGACGTGTGCGGCGTCACGATGACGTTGGACAGGTCGTAGAAGGGCGAGCCGGGCGGCAGGGGCTCCTCGCGGAAGGCGTCGAGGACCGCGCCTCCCAGGGGGCCATCCTGGAGCGCGCGCAGCAGCGCGCGCTCATCCACGAGGCGTCCGCGGGCCACGTTGATGAGCCAGGCTCCGGGCTTCACGTGGGAGAGGGCCGCCTCGTCGATCATGTTCTCGGTCTCCGCGGTGAGCGGAGCCGCCAGGACGACGAAGTCCGAATCGGCGAGCAGGTCGGGCAGGGACTCCGGGCCCAGCACCCGATCGAGCATGACCTCGCCGAGCGGGCGGTCGTCGTCGTGGCCGTGGATCTCGTGAGTGCCCTGGCCGGTCGCTGGGCCGCTGCCGGCCTCGGTCCGACGCCGGATGGCCACCACCCGACAGCCGAAGGCGGTCGCGAGGGCGCCGACGGCGCGCCCGATCGAGCCGAGACCGATGATGCCGACGGTCACGTCCCGCAGCTCGGCGCCCTCGAGCGGCTGCCAGGTCCGCTCGCGCTGCAGCTCCAGGAGTTGGGGCAGACGACGGCTGACCGCCAGGATCATGAGCATCACGTACTCGGCGATGGGCCGGGAGAAGACGCCACGGGCGTTGGTGATGACCAGGTTTCGGTCGAGGCTCTGGGGCGTCAGCACCCGCTCGACGCCGGCCGACGCCGAGTGGACCCAGCGCATCCTCGGCGCCCTGGACAGGACCCGGTCGAACGCCTCGGCCGACAGGAAGCCCCGGAGGAGGACCTCGACGTCGTCGAGCGGCCCGTCCGCGAGACCCTCGACCGAGACGGTCACGATCCGGGAGCCGGGTGCGGCCTCGCGGATGCGCTCGAGGTCGCGCGATCGCCACCGTGCCGAGAGGATCGGGCTGAGGGCGATGGCCGTCGGGACGCCGTCGGGCCCGTCCCCGGGTCCGGGCTCTCGCCGGATCGCCTCGTGGCTCGTCATCCCGTGGGGCCTCCCTCCGTGGCGCCCCCCATCGCGCCGCTCGGCGCGTCGAGGACGCGGGCGATCCATCGCTCGGGCGCGTCGATCTCGGCGGAGCTGGGGAGCGTCTCGGGACCGGTCCAGAGCCGGCGCAGGGCCGCGCTGCCGCGCGCCTCGGCGACGGCGGACACGAACCGCTCCCCCTTCCGGTACTGCTCGAGCTTCAGGTCCATGCCGGTGAGCCGAAGCATCGCACGCTCGGTGCTCGTCCGTCGCTGTCGTCGCTCGTGGAAGCGGGCGCTGATCCGCTCGACGCCGGGCACGATCGACGCCCCGACCGAGTCCATGATGTGGTCACTGAAGCCCTCGAGGAGGCTCATCACCGCCTGCGTCTCGCGGAAGTTCCGGGCCTGCGCCGGCCCCATGAGCCGCTCGATCCAGTGGTCGCCGCTCCCCTCCCCTCGCAGCCACCGGCCGATCGACTGGAGGGCATCCCGGCTGAGGGACCCCGTGTCGGAGAACGCCGACAGCTGGGCCTCCAGGCGCTCGGCGAGATAGGGCCGCAGCCACGGGTGCGCCTCGAACTCGAAGGCGTGGGTCGTCTCGTGGAGAGCGATCCAGGTCCGGAACGAGGTGAGCGGGACGCCAAGGCCGCGGGCCGTCTGCCGGATGTTCTCCTCCACGAACAGGAGTCGGCCGGGCGTCGTCTCGGCCGTGAGGATGGCCAGGTCGTACTGACCCAGGACCCGCTGGCCCATGAAGCCGAGGAGGTAGCCGAGCTGGCGGGTCGTCACCCAGCGGTTGGCGATCGCCACCACGGACTTGGGCAGGCCGGCCTCGGGCGGCACGAGCTGCTCCAGGAGGTGTCGCTCCAGGTGGCCCATGATCGACTCGAAGCCCACGATGTTCGCCCGGACCCAACCCGCCCGGTCGACGACCCCCACCCGGTCCACGACGCCGGGCAGCTCGACGCCGAGGGCGTCCGTGAGCGCCGGCACGACCCGCTCCATGGCGGCGCCGTAGCGGGCTTCGACGGCCCGGAGCTCGGCCGGTGGCAGCGCGCCCGGTGCCCGACGGAGCCGCTCGGTCGCGATCCGCTCGACGGTCGCCCAATCGACCAGTCCCTGGCGAGCGGAGCGCTCGGCCCTTCGCCCGAGCACGGTGACGGCGGCCCCGAAGGCCGCGCCGACGACGAGGCCCGCCTGCCAGACGCGATCGTCGGCCAGGACTCGCCGGGCGCTCATCGGCTGCCGGGCCTGGCTGGGTCCAGGATCGCCGCCTCGGCTGCGGGGAGCGCGTCGGCCCCGAACAGGCGCCGGGCCACGGTCTCGAAGGCCTCCACGGACCCGGTCGTCAGGACCCGGTGGGCCGTCTCCTCGCGCCGGTCGCGCGGCGGCTCGTGCCCCTCGAGGCCCGCGTCCGCCGCCGTGCCCCGGGTCGTTCCCGGCGCCTCGAGGCCGTTGACCGCCAGGAGCTCGGCAAGCGCGCCGGCCGTCGCCGTCGCCGAGTCGACGATGGCCACTCGCTCGCCGACCGCGTCGGCGATGAGCGGCCGCAGGAGCGGGTAGTGCGTGCACCCCAGCAGCAGGGTGTCGATCCGGGCCGAGGGCGGGAGCGGGAAGATGAACTCACCCGCAGCGTCGCGCTGGCCCAGCAGCGGGGCAAGGGAGTCGCCGATCGTCGTCACCGCCTCCGGTCCGTCCAGCCGGCCGGCCTCGACCATCGGCACGAGGGCCGGCGTGGCGTGCTCGTAGACCTCCACGGCCGGATTCTCGTCCTTGATGGCCATGAAGTAGGCGCGCGAGCGGACGGTCGCCGGCGTCGCCACGACGCCGATCCGCCGGTTCCGCGTCGCCAGGGCGGCCGCCACGGCTCCGGGCCGGACCACGCCGAGGATCGGCAGGTCGTAGCGCCGGCGCAGGTCGCCGAGCGCGACCGCCGTCGAGGTGTTGCAGGCGACCACGATCGCCTTGACGTCGAGGTCGGCGAGGCGGTCCAGGGCCTGGGCGGAGAAGGCGCGGACCTCGTCGTCGGGGCGGGTCCCGTACGGGGCCCGGGCGTTGTCGCCCAGGTAGACCGTGGATTCGCTGGGGAGGCGCCGGTGGATCTCCCGGAGGACGGTCAGGCCCCCGACGCCCGAGTCGAAGACGCCGATCGGCCGCGGGTCCGCCACCGCGATCAGGAGGCCGCGCCGACCGCGGCCCGGCCCTCCCCGACGAGCGCCCGGGCGATCCGCTGGACGTCCGCGCTGACCGGGGCCTCCGGGTAGGCCAGGACGAAGGGGACGCCCTCGTTGTTGGCGCGGACGACGAGGGGACCGTCGGAGACCATGGTGTGCTCCGGGATCCTGCCCAGGGCCCGGGCCAGGTCCTCCGCCGCGATGCCGCCCGACGCGTCCGCCCGGTTCACCAGGTACTGGACCTTGGTCGGCGGGTAGCCGATGGCCCGGAAGGTCGAGGCCATGGCGATCGTGTTGTGGATCGTCGTCGCGTCGAAGGTGACGATCTCCAGGATCAGGTCCGCCTGGTCGAGGAGCTGGAGCGTCACGTCGCCGAGGTGCGACTCGGTGTCGGCCACGACGACCTCGTAGACCCGGCGGAGCATCGAGAGGACCTTGTCGACGTCGCGGACCGAGACCATCTCGGCCTGCTCGATCCGCGGCGGCGCCAGCAGGATGTCGACTCCCGAGGGGTCGCGCCAGAGGACGTCGGTCAGGTCCGCCTCGGTGATGCGATCCGTCGGCAGATCCAGGATGGACGGGGCGTCCGGTGGCACCTTGAGGAGCGACCGCAGGTCGCCGAACTGGAAGCTGCCGTCGAGCAGGACCGTCCGCCGTCCCAGCTGGGCGCTAGCGACCGAGAGGTTGAAGGCGATCGTCGTCGTCCCGACCCCGCCCTTGGGCGCGAAGACCGCACAGAAGCGTGACGATCCGGAGATCCCCGATTCCTGCGACTTCCGGAAGACGTCGCCGACGCGGTTGACCAGGTCGTAGCCGGAGAACGGCATCGCGAGGACGCCGTCGATGCCCTTGCCGGGGTCCGGGCTGACCGGCTGCTGGGGCACCGTCAGCACGATCACCGGCACCCGGGGCTTCATCGCGGCCAGCCGCTCCACGACCTGCATGCCCTTCGTCCGACCCTGGAGCAGGGCGTCGACGAGGATCACGTCCGGTCGGAGCTGGCCGACGGTCTCGACGACCTTGCCGCCGTCGGAGACGACCTCGAGCAGGCGGATCGCTGACTGGGCGTTCAGCAGACCACGCACGTACTGGACGACCTGGGGGACGTCCTCGACCAGGAGAAGGCGGATCTGGGACGAGCTGGCGGACATCGAGGGGACGATACCACGCGACCGGGCCCCTCCTCCGATGGTCCGAAGGTCCCGGTCCCAGCCGCCCCCCGGGGGGTCGGCTCAGGCGGGAGCAGGGCGCCGGGCGACGAGCACTGCACGCTCGCTGTCGTCGTCGAGAGGGCCGAGATCGCGATCCCCCGCGATCACCTCGACCTCCAGGCCCGCCTCCTCGGCCATGGTCCGGAGCTCGTCCGCCCCGACGAGCCGCATCGGATCCCGACGGACCCAGCGGACGACGGAGCCGCCCGGCGCGGCCAGGTCGTACCACGTGCTGACCTCGACCGCCCGGCCATCCGGGTCACGGACGGCCGACCACGTCTTGGTGAGCGACGTCCCGTCGGGCTCGAGGCGGAGCGTGGCCAGCATCAGGCGACCGTCGTAGACCTCGAGATCGGGTCGAGCCGGCACCCACACGTCCACGACGGCCAGCCCGCCCGGTGCCAGGTGGGCCGCCATGATCCGGAGCGCTGCGGCCTGGGACGGGCGATCCGCCAGCAGGAAGATCGAGTTGAGGGCCAGGATGGCCAGCCGGTAGCGGCCGGCGTCGGGCAGTGGCTGCTCACCCAGGTCGAGCAGGTCGGCCTCCACGAGGGTGACCCGGTCCCCCGCCCCGGCAGCGCGCGCACGGTCGGCGGCCCGGGACAGCATCGCCGGGTCCAGGTCGACCGCGGTGACGTCGAAGCCCGCCTCCGCCAGCGGCACCGTGATGCGACCCGTCCCGGCGGCGAGCTCCAGGATCGGGCCGCCGGTCCGGCGCGCCAGGGCCAGGTACAGGTCGAGGTCGCCCGGGTCGTCCGCCAGGAGGTCCAGGTCGTACAGCTGGGCCAGGGCGGCCGCAGGGTCGGACGCCCCGGCCTCGCCGAGGCGGCGCAGGGCTTGGAGGCCGCCCTCCGGGTCAGCCATGGCGCTCGAAGCGGACGGAGCGACCGGCCTGCTTCTTCTCGGCGAGCGCACTGATCGCCTCGAGCGCGCAGCGGTTCGCCGCCATGGCGGTGACGTCGGCCATGTCGTACGGCGGGCTCACCTCGACGATGTCCATGCCAGCCAGCTCGACGGCGCCGACGATCCGACGGATGGCCCTCAGCAGCTCGCGGGGGAGGAGCCCACCCGGCTCGGGCGTGCCGGTCCCCGGCGCGGTCCCGGGGTCGAGGACGTCGATGTCGACCGACAGGTAGACCGCGTCCGGTCCGTCGAGGGCCTCGGCGATGGCCTGGTCGATGACGACCTCGGCACCCCGCTCCTCGATCTCGCGCATCAGGTGCCAGCGCATGCCCTGCGCCCGCATCCACTCGAACGTGTCCATCGGGGGCCAGTATCCGCGCAGCCCGACCTGGACGAAGTTCCGGCCGGCGACCGCCCCGGATTCGATGAGCCGGCGCATCGGCGTCCCGTGGCCGGCCAGCACCCCCCAATCCTCGGCGGCCGTGTCGGCGTGGGCGTCGAAGTGGACGATGCCGATCGAACCGGGCCGCCGGGTCTCGGCGATGGCCGTGGCAGCCGGCCAGGTGACCGAGTGGTCGCCGCCCAGGATGACCGGGATGGCGCCGGTCTCGGCGACCTCGCGAATGCGCCGGTAGATGAGCGCATGGGCCCGGTCAAGCCAGGCCGGGACGATGTTGGCGTCACCCGCATCCACGACCGTGAGCACCTCGAAGGGCTCCACGCCCAGCTGCAGGGAGTGGATCGAGCCGGAGGTGTACTGGGCCTCGCGGATCGCCCGCGGGCCGAAGCGGGCGCCCGGCCGGTGGCTGACCGCGTCGTCGAACGGCGCCCCGACCACTGCGACGTCGGCTCGCCGGCTCCGCAGCTCGAGCGGATCGGTCACGAGGGGAAGGCGCATGAACGTCGGCATCCCGACGTAGGTGGGCAGGTCGAACTCGTCGAAGACCGGGAAGTCGCGATCCCAGCCGTGCCTGGCGGCGAAGCCGGCCGCAGCCCATGGGTCGCGGGGACGCTCGGACACGGGGTGAACCTCTGCTCGGGTCCGGCGGTTTGGGCCGCGGCTCGCCCCACGAGCGACCGACACGGCCGGCTGCCAGCGGGCACCGCCGGTTCGCGGCCGGCGTCCAGCGGGGCGCCCGGTCGGCGATGGTAGCACCCCCGTCGCGCGATCGGCCGTCGTCATGTCCCTGCCGCGGTCACCGCGGTCCACTCAGCCTGCGCCGCGCCCACCGGCCGGGAAGCCCTGCCAGGCCGCCCTGACGAGGGCCGGATCGGCGAGCAGGTCGTAGGCCGTCTGGGCCACGAGGTTCGCCGCCATCAGGGTCGTCTGGTCCGCCCGGGGCGACGCCGCCGCGTCACGGAACTCGTGCGAGTGGCCCGGGGTGCCGGGCGGTGCGATCGAGAGGTCGGGATGGATCGCCGGGCAGACCCATGAGACGTTGGCCATGTCGGTGCTGCCGTAGCTGGCATCGTGACCGCCGTCCTCGATCCCGTACGCGGCCGCGTTCGCCCGCCAGAGATCGGCCAGGACCGGGTCGTTGCGCATCGTCTCGGCCCGGCCGGAGAACGTGACCTCGACCGTCGTCTCGGTGGCCAGCGCGGCCGCCTCGCAGAGCCCGCGGAAGCGCGTCCGCATCGTCTCGTAGTGGTCCCTGTCGGCGCTGCGGATCATGAACCAGGCGCTCGTCCGATCCGGGATGATGTTGGCCGCCGTGCCCCCCTCGCGGATGATGCCGTGGACCCGGGCATGGGTCGGGAGCTGCTGCCGCCACAGCCCGACCGATACGAAGAGCAGGATCAGGGCATCGAGCGCGTTCTTGCCCTCCCAGGGGTCGGCCGCGGCGTGTGCCTGGCGGCCGTGGAAGACGACGTCCACGTCCTCCGAGGCGAGCGGGGCGATCTCGACGTGATCCCTGTCGCAGGGGTGGTAGAGGAGGGCCGCGTCGATGCCGTCGAAGAGGCCGTCCTCGATCATGATCGCCTTCCCGCTCCCCCGCTCCTCGGCCGGCGTGCCCAGGAACACGATCTCCCCGGCCCAGGCGTCGCGGACCGCGGCGAGGGCGATCGCGGCACCCACCCCGGATGCCGCCATGGTGTTGTGCCCGCAGCCGTGACCCAGGCCCGGGAGGGCGTCGTACTCGGCCAGGACGGCGATCCGCGGCCCGTCCGGCCCGCGACCCCCCACGAGACGTCCTCGCACGGCGGTCGCCAGCGAGCCGACCGGGTGCTCCACGGCGAACCCGTGGGCCGCGATGACGGCGGCCACTCGCTCGGCCGCGCGATGCTCCTCGAACGCGGGTTCCGGATCGGCGTGGATGGCGTGCGACAGGTCCAGGATCCCCGATGAGGCCGCGTCGACCGCCGCGGCGATCCGCCGCTTCACATCGCTGGACGGTTCGGCCGGGACGGTGGCAGCGAGCTCGGACATGGGAGCCTCCCGGGATCAGCGGTCCGTGGACAGGGTGACCTCGACGACGAGGACGAGGACGATCAGGAAGACGGCGATCGGCAGCTGCAGGACGCCGTTGATCCTGAGCAGGACCAGGATGGCGACGAGAAGGCCGACCCAGAGACCGCGACGAGCCGCCCGGATCCAGTCACCGCGGTACGTCATCCGACGCTGGCGGGCGAAGGCCGCGAGCCAGAAGAGCGGCACCGTGGTCAGCCCGACGGCCAGGCCCATCAGCACGGCTCCGACCACGCCGGCCGTCGGATCGACGACCGGGTCGCGGGTCGTCACGACGAGCCCGACCAGGACCCAGGCGACGGCGGCGACGCCGAACAGCCCGAGGTTGGCCAGGCGGTCGCGGCTCTCCATCGCCGCCGAGTCTAGCGGCCGGCAGGGGGGCGAGGCGGCGGGAGCGTCGTCAGGGCCGCCGGCAGGACCTCGAGCGCTGCAAGCTCGAGGTCGGCCACGACGGTCGCGTCCCGGTCGCTTCCCGGGAGCGGTGAGTCCTCGGGACGAGCCGAGAGGTATGCGGCTCGCCAGCCCGCTCGCTTGGCGCCCACGACGTCGGCAGCCCAGTCGTCCCCGACGTGGAGGACCCTGGTGCGCTCGGCGGGGGCCAGGCCCATCGCGGCCTCGGCGGCCCGGAAGATCGCCGGGTGGGGCTTGATCGTCCCGACCCGCTGACTGACCACCACGGCCTCGAGCCACGGGGTCCACCCGGCCGCCTCCACGTAGCGATCGATCGTGACCGCGAGCGGCCAGTTCGACAGCACGGCCAGGCGGTGCTCCGTCGCCAACCGTCGCAACAGCGGACCGACCGACGGTGGCGGGGGCATCGCGTCGACGAACGCCCGACTGTACGAATCGATGGCGAACGCCAGCTCGTCGGGATCCGACCAGGCGGCCGCAGCCGTGTCGTCCCACGGCTCGCCGGGCCCGGGGACGGCCATGCCCCGCAGGCGGGCAAGGACCCGGATCACGCGCTGCTGGAGGTCGACCTCGCGGAAGCGAGGCACCTCCTCCCGGAACTGACGCTCCCGCTCCTCGCCCCAGACCTCCAGGAAGCGAGCCTCGTCGAAGGGCCCGGAACGACCGATGATCGCCCGGGCCGTCCGCTCGACGACCCGGTGCAGCCCGGCCCGGTCCACGGGAACGAGCGTGTTCCCGAAGTCGAGGGTGATGACCGAGATGCCGTCCGGCCCGGGCGTCGTCATCGGCGGGCGGCGCTGGCGGGGCAGATGTCTCTGAAGGCGCAGTAGGAGCAGGAGAGGTAGTCGGGCCGCGGCTCGAACGAACGGGCCCGGATCCCGGCGGCCGCGGTCCGGATCCGGTCCCGAGCCTTGTCGAGGCGCTTCGGCTCCACCGCCGCGCGGCCGACCAGCCCTGATTCAAGGAACCAGAGTGCGACGGCGTCAGGGAGCCGTCCTGTCTGCGCCTCCCACCCCATCGCGTAGATCTGGAGCTGGAGGGAGTCGCGAGCCCGCGACCGCGCCTTGGCTGGATCGCGGACGTCGCTCGACTTGTAGTCGGTGATCGTCACTCGTTCGGCCAGGCCCAGGGGCAGGACGGGCGTCACCGTGTCGGCTCGAGGCTGACCTTCGGCCGGGGCCGGGCCGACCCCGCCGTCGGAGGGCGACGCGGCCGGGTCGACCGGCTCGACGTCGACGCGGTCCCAGCGTCCTCGGATCCGATCGCCGTCGAGGGTGAACGCGAACTCCCGCTCCACGTAGGCAGGGACCACGGCCCCGGGCTCCAGCTGGGTCGTGCGGAACCGTCGCAGGGCCGCTCGCCCGGCCTCCAGCCGGGCCTCCTCGTGCTCGCGGGACAGGAACCCCTCGTTGGTCCAGGCGCGCTCGAAGGCCTCGTCGAGCTCGGTCTCGGTCATGACCTCGCCGCGAGCCTCTCGGCGGTGGAAGGCCTGGACGGCCTGGTGCAGGGCGGAGCCGTAGATGATCGCGTGATGCGGCGCGAGGGGGACGCGCAGGACGTGCGCGTAGCGGTACTTGAGCGGGCACGTCAGGTAGTCGTCGACGGCATAGAAGCTGAGGGTCAGCGGGCCGTCCACGGGCAGCCGGCCGGGCTCCGCCGGGGACGCGTCGGCGCCGTGGACGGCGAGCTTCTCGAGCGGCGATCCGGGCCGGACACCGACCCCCGCCCGCGAGGCCTCGCCGGGCAGGTCGAGAGCCTCGAGGACGAACGGCGAGACCCGTCGCGCCCGGGCTCCCCCGTAGTCGGCGGCATACGTCAGGACCAGCTCGTCGCGGGCCCGGGTCATGCCCACGTAGAACAGCCGCCGCTCCTCCTGCATCGCGAAGTCGCCGGTCGGGAGCGTCTCACGGACCAGCTCCACCGGGAGCGGCAGAGGCTCGCGCCGCTCGACGGAGGGGAACCGACCGGCGACCAGGCCGACCATGAAGACCACGGGCCACTCGAGGCCCTTGGCCTTGTGGACCGTCAGGACGCTCACCGCGTCGGCGTCGGGATCGAGGTCTGCCGTGGCCGGATCGTCTCCCGCCTCGATCAGCGTCTGCAGGTGCCGGGCGACGAACGGGATCCGGTCGTCGGCCAGCAGCGCCGACTGGGCGCGCACGATGTCGAAGAACCGGGCGACATTCTGGACGGCCTCCTCCATCGTCGCTGTCTCCGCCGCGGCATAGCGGGCCAGCAGGCCGCTCTCCTTGAGGAAGCCGTAGAGGACCTCGCCGGTGGACCGCTCGTGCGAGCGCTCGAGGTGACGCTCCAGGTCCTCCACGAGCCGGGCGATCGCGGCCCGCGATCCGTCGGACAGCCGGAGCACGCCAGGCTGGCGGACCAGCTCCTGAAGGACCTCCCAGAGGCTGCGGTTGCGGCGACGAGCAAGGTTCACGATCGCGGTCAGGTCGGCGCCGCCAAGGCCGTAGAGGTCGGACGTGGCGAGGGCGTACACGTCGGTGCTCGAGTCCGGGTCGGCGACGGCGCGCAGGAACGCGAGCAGGAGGCGGACCTCGGGTCGTCCGTAGAGCCCCGACGTCCCCGAGAAGCGCCACGGGACACCGGCGAGATTCAGGCTCCGCAGGACGGGATCCGCGTGGGCGTTCGCTCGGACGAGTACGGCGATGTCGCGTGGCCGCGTCCCTGCCTCGATCCTGCGGGCGATCTCCGCCGCGACCCAGTCGGCTTCCTCGGATCCGCTCGCGAAGGCCTCGAGACGGATGGGGGCCGGCTGCGCCGGCTCCCGCTCGGCGACCAGCCGCTTGTCGATCCCCTCGCGGGCCTCGAGACGGTCAGGGTCGTTGAAGCGGACCAGGCGGTACGCCGCCTCCAGCACCGGGGCCACGGAACGGTAGTTGCGCCGCAGGACGACCGTGCGCGCCTGTCGATAGCGCGCCCGGAAGTCGAGGATGTTGCTGATGGCGGCGCCCCGGAACTTGTAGATCGACTGGTCGTCGTCACCGACCACGGTCACGTTCCGATGGCGCTCCGCCAGCAGGGCCACGAGCTCGGCCTGGGCCCGGTTCGTGTCCTGGAACTCGTCGACGAGGATGTAGCGGTAGCGGTCCTGGAGCTCGCGGCGGACCGTCGGAGAGGTGCGGACCAGCCGCAGCGCGAGGGCCACCTGGTCCCCGAAGTCGACGAACCCCTGGGACGCCAGCAGGTCCTGGTACCGCTCGTAGGCGCGGGCCAGCTCGCGCTGGCGGCGTGCGGTCTCGGCCAGGGCGTCGGCCGCGTCGCGGTCCCCATCGGCCGCTTCGGGGTCGGCCGCGACCGAGGCAGCGGCCCGCTCAGCCTCCCTCGACAGGTCGCTGGCATGGGCGAGGTACGCCGCGGGCGTCACGTCCTCGTCCTTGGCCCGGGAGAAGAGCGTCGCGAGGGCGCCGAGGAAGCGGGTCGGGTCACCCAGCGGTCGGTACTCGTCCAGCTCGAAGTCGAAGAGGCGCTCCCGGAGCAGGATGACCGTCTCGGGACGCGACAGCACCCGGACGTCGGTCGGCAGCCCGAGCTCGAGGGCGAACTCGCGGATCACCCGGTCCCCGAAGGCGTGGAACGTCGAGATCGCCGTGTCCGTGTACCCGTAGGGCACGAGCTGGTCGACCCGGACCTGCATCTCCTCGGCTGCCCGGTCGGTGAAGGTCAGGGCGAGGATCTCGCTCGGCGCGGCCCGCTTGGTGGCGATGAGCCAGGCGATCCGCCGGGTGAT
This sequence comes from Candidatus Limnocylindrales bacterium, assembly GCA_035458865.1. Taxonomy (GTDB): domain Bacteria; phylum Chloroflexota; class Limnocylindria; order Limnocylindrales; family CSP1-4; genus DATHYZ01. The sequence goes on along the minus strand of DATHYZ010000079.1, from coordinate 6,740 downwards.
GACCTGGGTCTTGCCGGTCCCCGCGCCCGCGACGACCAGGATGGGTCCCTCGCCGTGGGTCACGGCCCGGCGCTGCTCCGGGTTCAGGCCGGCCAGGAGCTCCTCGAGGCCCGGCTCCTCTGGCACGACGCCGTCGACCGGCACCTCGCTGGACCAGACCGGGAGCTGCTGCAGGGGCGCCGGCTCGGCATCCGGGGCGCGGCGGCGGCCCGATGGACGACGACCGCTCACGTCGGGGGCGCTGTGGAGCACGGGGGGCACGCCCGGATCGTCCCCGCGGACCGTGCCACCTCTCCTGTCACGAGGCGACAGCGGTCCCCCGACGCTCCTGGCGAGCCAGGCGGATGGCCTCCGCCTCCTCGTCCGACAGGGCCGAGTCCGAGCGGCCGGCGACGACCGCCTTCGCGTAGATCCTGGTCCCGGAGCGTGCGTGGAGGCTGCTCATGACGATCCCGTCGCCGTCGGCGTCCAGCAGGGCCAGGGCGAAGCTCTGGTTCCCGCCGGTGTCCTCGAACGGGTTGAAGCGGACGAGGCCGACGTTCCTGATCGCAGAGCGCTCCAGGGTCTCGAGGGTGGTCGTCCGCGCCGTGACGGCGTCGAGGTCGCGAGCCACCCGGTGGACGCGCTCGAGGCTACCGGCGAGCACCTGCTCCAGGCTGGCACCGTCGCTACCGGCGCTGAGCGCATCGAGACGGGTCCGCACGCGCGAGAGGCTGCGGGCCACCAGGACGAGCGCCACGACCACGATGGCGAGCGCGATCGCCAGGGCGAGGACGACGGGGCCAAGGGGCGAGTCGAGGAAGCTTCCGGCGTCGATGGGATGGTCCTCCGGGCGGGTGGTCCCGAGTCTAGCAGCCGGGGCGGTGCTATCCTCTGGCCCGCCGAGCATCCCCGCCCGGCCCGCCTGGCGGCCCTCCGGCCCGCCACCGAGCCAGTCGATCGAGAGGTACCCGAACCCGCATGGCGAAGCGCACCCGCGGTTCCGTCCGACCCGGCCAGCGACAGCCCCTCCGCCGGACCGCCCGCCCGACCAGCAGCCCCGCCACGCCCACGTCCGGGAGCACCCCCGACCCGGGACTGACGGCCGCCGACGAGGCGCGAGCCGCCGAGCTCGAGGCCCGGATCGTGGCCGAGGAGCGCATCGCGGCGACGAGCGCGAGCAGCCAGACCCGCGCCCGCTCCGAGCCATCGCCCGCATCCCCGCGGCCCAATCGTCGTGGCGGCACGATGGCCGTCCGCTACGCGGACGAGTACGCCTACGTGACCCGCGATCTGCGGCGCATCGGGATCGTGTCCGCCCTGCTGCTCGGGATCCTCGCCGTCCTGTTCGTGCTGATCCAGGTGGTCGGCGTCGGGATCTGACTCGCGGCGCTCCGGCCATCGCCGGTCGGCCCGGCCCCGGCGCAGGCAGCCGCCCCGGCCGGGCGCGAACGCCGCGTAGACTGACCACGATGCCCGCCCGTCGATCCGGCCCCGCCCAGGCACAGCTCTTCCGCCCCCCACCCGAGCGGCAGCCCCTTGCTGCCCGGATGCGCCCCCGGGGCCTCGACGAGTTCGTGGGCCAGGAGCACCTCGTGGGCGAGCACGGCCCGCTCCGCCGCTCGGTCGCCCGCGGGCACCTCGCGTCGCTGCTGCTGTGGGGGCCGCCCGGGACAGGCAAGACGACCCTCGCCCGCATCCTCGCAGAGCAGGTCGGCGCCGAGTTCACGACCCTCTCGGCCGTGATGAGCGGGGTCGCCGACGTCAGGGCCGCCATGGCCGGGGCCCGCGAGGAGCTCGAGCTCGGGGGCCGTCGGACCGTCCTCTTCATCGACGAGATCCATCGCTTCAACAAGGCCCAGCAGGACGCCCTCCTGCCACAGGTCGAGGACGGCACGATCACCCTCGTCGGGGCGACGACGGAGAACCCCTACTTCGAGGTCAACTCGGCACTGCTGTCTCGGCTGCGGGTGTGGCGACTCGAGCCGCTGACCGACGAGGAAGTGGCGGTCGTCGTCCGACGGGCGCTCGAGGACCCCGAGCGCGGGTTGGCGGGCGGCCTCGGACCGGAGGACGGTCGCGGAGTCTCCCTGGCCGACGAGGCCTTCGAGCACCTGGTCTCGATCGCCGGCGGCGACGCCCGCCAGGCGCTCAACGTCCTCGAGGGGGCCGTCGCCCTGGCCGAGGCGGCCGATGCCCGCGATGACGGCGGCCGGGTCTCGCCCCGGCTGGAGGACGTCGAGGCCGCCGCCCAGCAGCGGGTCCTCGCCTACGACCGGGCTGGCGACGGCCACTACGACACCGTCTCGGCGTTCATCAAGAGCCTCCGCGGCAACGATCCCGATGCCGCGGTCTACTGGCTGGCGGCGATGATCGCGGCCGGCGAGGATCCTCGCTTCATCGCCCGGCGGCTGATCATCAGCGCGTCGGAGGACGTCGGCAACGCCGACCCACGGGCGCTGCAGGTCGCCATCGCGGCGGCCGCGGCCCTCGACCACGTCGGCCTGCCGGAGGCCCAGTACGCGCTGGCCCAGGCGGCCACGTATGTCGCGACCGCGCCCAAATCGAACCGCTCGGGTCTCGCCTACTGGGCTGCCGCGGCCGACGTCGCCGAGCACGGCTCGCTGCCGGTCCCGCTCCACCTGCGCAACGCCGCCACGCCCCAGATGAAGCACCACGGGATGGGCGTCGGCTATCGCTACCCGCACGACTTCGAGGGCTCCGACGTCGACCAGCAGTACCTGCCCGACGAGCTGGCCGAGCGGCGCTACTACCGGCCCGTCGAGCAGGGCTACGAGGCGACGATCGGCTCGCGGATGGAGGCCCGCCGCGACGCCCGCGAGGCGGCCAGGACCGCCGGCGGCCCCAAGCGCCGCAAGGAGCGGGGTCCGGCCGTGGAGCCGATGCGGGCAGCAGGCAAGGTCCAACGGACCCGGGAGGCCAGCCGCAGAGCCCTCGCCGAGACCGAGAAGCGCGACGCCGAGAGCTGAGCGGGCTTGGAGGCCGGCGACCGGCCGACGCGAACCTCACCGCGGGTGGTACGTTCCGCGGATGAGCAGACCGATCCTCGCCGACGCCTTCGGCCACCACGTCTGGGCCACCCTCCGCCTCATCGACGCCTGCCTTCCCCTGACAGACGAGCAGCTCGCGAGCCAGGTCCCCGGGACCTACGGCTCCATCCTCGACACCGTCCGCCACCTCGTGGGTGCCGACCGCTCGTACCTCGAGCTGCTCTCGGGCGGAAAGGTCGCGGCGATCGACGAGGAGACCATGGACCTCCCCGCGCTGCGCGCTGCGATGGCGGCGAACGGACCGGTCTGGGCCACGGTGATCGCCGGCGACCTCGATCCTGACGAGGTCCTCGTCCGGCGCCGCGACGACGGCTCGGAGAGCCACGCCCCGCTGGGGATCCGGCTCGCCCAGGTGGTCCACCACGGGACGGACCACCGCAGCCAGGTCTGCACCGCCCTCACGAACCTCGGGGTCACGCCGCCGGAGATCGACGCCTGGGACTTCGCCTGGTCCGAGGACCGCCTCGTCGAGGTGCCCGCGCCCGACGCCTGAGCGCGCCGCGCGCCGTGGTCAGTCCGCCCAGGCCACCCGCCAGACCCGCCACAGCGCGGTCGGGTCCGACAGCGGGTCGCCGTGGACGAGAAGGAAGTCCGGCGGGCCGCCCTCGCGGATGACGCCGGCCTCGGGCTCGCCGAGGACCTCGCCGCCACGCCACGTGGCCGCAGCCAACGCCTCGAACGGGGCCAGCCCGGCGGCGACGAGGCACTCGACCTCCCAGGCCAGCTGGTTGGCCCGGGTCGAGCCGCCGCCGAAGTCGGTCCCGGTCGCGATCGTCACCCCGGCGGCATGGGCCAGTCGGACACTCTCGATCGCCCGCTCCTCGCGGGCCCTCGTCGTGCTCTGGCGCCCGGGGTCCACGAAGCGCTCGATCGTCGTCGTCCGCCCGAAGGTCGCCCACGAGCGGAAGACGGCCAGCGTCGAGACGAGGGCGGTCCCCTGGTGCGCCATCCGCCCGGCAAGATCCTCGTCCAGCTCCATGCCGTGCTCCAGCGCGTCGACCCGGGCGCCAACGGCGACCCGGGCGCCGGCCAGGTTGGACGAGTGCGCCGTGACCCGGGCGCCGCGGGCGTGGGCCATCTCGACGACCGGCGCCACCTCGTCGACCGACCATGGCGAGACGCCCCGCTCGGGGCCGTCCATGTAGAGCTTGAGGAGGTCGGCGCCCTCGTCGAGCTGGGTCGTCGCGAACGCGCGCAGCTCGTCGGCTGTCTCCGCCTCGACGCTCCGCTCCCCCGGCATCGTCCCGGCCCGGTCCAGCCATGTCCCAGCCGCCCGGACGTAGGGATAGCCGGGCATCCCCCGCCAGCGGTCCCGCACCCCCAGGCTCAGCGCCCGGACCCGACCGTCGACCGGGTCGGCGACGCGCGGCGCCCCGACGTCGCGAGCCCAGCGGACCCCGGCCGAGGTCATCAACCGGGCGTTGTGCTCGGCCACCCCGAGGAGCCGTTCGGCCGGATCGTCGATCCGCTCGATCCAGTGGGCGCCGCCGGGCAGGGTGAGGTGGCTGTGGCAGTCGACCATCCCGGGCACGACCGTCGTCCCGCTGGCGTCGACGACATCCGCTCCGCCGGCGACCGGGCCCTCGTCGTCGCTCGGCCGGATCCAGGCGATGGCGCCGTCCTCGACCAGGATGCTGACGCCGATCCGGAGGGACTCTGAGCGGCCATCGGCGAGCGCGCCGTCGCGGTACAGGGTCGCGGGCACCGGGAGGCCTCAGTAGACCTGCGGGATGAACGTCTGGTCGGTCATCGGCGGGCGCACGTAGCCCCGCTCCGACTGGCGCTCGGGAAGCACGATCTCGTCGGGCGTCAGGTCCTCGTACGGGATGACGCTGAGCAGGTGGGCGATGACGTTGAGGCGGGCCCGCCGCTTGTCGTCGGAGGGAACGACGAACCAGGGCGCCTGGCGGATGTCGGTGTGGGCGAACATCTCGTCCTTGGCCTTCGAGTAGTCGACCCAGCGCGACCGCGAGGCGAGGTCCATGGGCGAGAGCTTCCAGCGCTTGGTCCGGTCGGCGATCCGCTGCTGGAAGCGGCGTTCCTGCTCGTCGTCGGAGACGCTGAACCAGTACTTCACGAGGATGATCCCGCTCCGGACGAGCATCCGCTCGAACTCGGGGCAGGAGCGCAGGAACTCCTGGTACTCGTCCTCGGTGCAGAAGCCCATGACCCGCTCGACGCCGGCGCGGTTGTACCAGCTGCGGTCGAAGATGACGAACTCGCCGGCTGCGGGCAGGTGCCCCACGTAGCGCTGGAAGTACCACTGGGTCCGCTCCCGCTCCGTCGGCGCGGGCAGGGCCACGGTCCTCGCGTAGCGGGGGTTCATCGGCTCGAGGATCCGCTTGATCGAGCCGCCCTTGCCGGCAGCGTCACGCCCCTCGGCGACCACGACCACCTTCAGGCCCTCCTGGCGGATCCACTCCTGCCACTTGACGAGCTCGACGTGGAGCTTGGACAGCTCCTGCTCGTACGTCCTCCGGTCGAGCCGCTCCGGGGGCGGGTACGCCACGCCGGGCTCTCCCCCCTCGTCGCGGATCGCGGTCGCCGGGATCCGCAGCTTCGACCGCTTGGGTCCCTGGTTCCATCCCCTGCGGGTTTCGCTGGACTTGGGCATCATCTCCTCCTCGACCCGTCGGACTCTACCGTCACCCGGCCGCCGCTGCCTCGCCCGTCCGGCGTGGCCTCGGCGGGCCGAACGGCCTACCGGGCGGCGACCGAACCCCGCCCAACAGGATCACTCGGAGCCATCGATGACCATGCGATCCCGCCCCTTCCGCCTCCTTGCCGCGGCCTCCCTCCTCGCGGTCGCCCTCGCCGCCTGCGGCTCGGGCGGCGCCGAGCCCACGAGCGCCCCTGGCGGCGCGTCCGCTGCGCCGGCGTCCCAGGCGCCAGCGACCCTGCCCCTGGAGGTGGACGTCGCGACGGCCGCCACCATGCGTGACGCCGGCGCGTTCGTCCTCGACGTCCGCCAGCCGGAAGAGTGGGTCGCCGGCCACATCCCAGGGGCGACGCTGATCCCGCTGGGCGAGCTGTCCTCCCGGACCGCGGAGGTGCCGTCGGACCGCGAGGTGGTCGTCGTCTGCCGCTCCGGCAACCGATCCGCCACCGGCCGCGACATCCTTCGGGATGCCGGCTTCGCGACCGTGACCAGCATGGCCGGGGGCATGAACGACTGGGCCGCCGCCGGGCTCGAGGTCGAGACGGGTCAGTAGCCCGGCCCGACCGCCGACTCAGGGCTCCAGGTCGAACGTCCGCGAGCCCGGCGGTCGGAGCACGGCCAGCGGGCGGCGGTCGAACGTCCCGATCCGCCGCACGCCCAGCCGCTCGGCCGTCGCCACGAGGACCGCGTCGGCGAGCCGGGGTCGCTGATCGGCGGCCTGGGCCATCAGCTCGACGGCCCGGACCAGGTCGTCGGACGTCGGTGTGGCGATGCCCACGGAGCCATCCGCGATGGCCTCGATGACGGCCGCGATCGCCGCCGGCCCCAGGCCCCGCTGGAGCAGGTGATCGGCATCGGCCAGGGTCATCGCGCCGATCACCAGCGGCTCGCCGACGCGCTCGAGCCAGGCCACCGCCGCGCGATGGTTCAGGTCGGAGGCGTCGGCCGCGGCGACGATGAGACTGGCGTCGAGGAACGCGGTCAACCGGGACCCTCGCGGCGCCGGCCGGCCTCCCGGCGCACGATCGATC
>DATHYZ010000078.1:0-5968 GCA_035458865.1 Candidatus Limnocylindrales bacterium | reverse complement strand
ACGCACGTCTCGAGACATCGGAGCGGCACCTCGGCGGCGACCCGAGTGGCCGCCTGGAGGGCCTCCTTCCGGGCTGCCCGATCCTCATCGGTCTCGCGGGGCAGCTTCATGGCGGCGGCGAACCGGCCATACGCGTCGGCGTCGTCGTCGGCGAGGCGCAGGAAGCGATGAGCGAGCTCGCGCCCGGCCCCGATCCAATGACCTGCCAGCGGGGCGTGATCCGCGTAGCGCTCGCGTCCCTCGGTGAGGGCGGCGACCATCGCCACGAGACCGGCGGCGATCGAGCCGGCCACGGCGGCTGCGCTCCCGCCGCCGGGCACGGGGGCCGCGGTCGCCAGCTTCGAGATGAACGCGTCGAGGGTCAGGTCCTCGAACCGCTCGGCTCCGTCCTCCACGACGTCGATTGTAGGGACCGCTGCCCGTGGCGACCGGGCCGGTGGACCGAGTCCCGTAGGGCCGCTCGGCAGGTCAGCGCGGTCCGACCGGAAGCCGGGGCGAGCGTGGTACCGGCACGCTCGCCCCGCGCCCCGCGGTGTCGATCCGGCGAGGAGGACGCGGGACCGACGGGTCGTTCGGTGTCGTCAGGCGGCCCGGTCCATGCCCTCGACGGCCCAGCGCCGCCCGCGCGGCCGATAGCTGAGCGTCAGCCGTGCGCTCGGGGTCTCGACCTCGAACACGATCCTGGGTCCCGTGGCCACCGGGTACGCGGACGTCTCGTCCCGGACGATCGTCATGCCGAGGACGGGCAGTCGCCGGCCGGCCATCGTGATCTCCCGGGGCCGGCCGTCGAACCAGCCCGTGCGGACGCGGACGGGGACCGGATCGACCTGCATCATGGCCATCGTGGCTCTCCTTTCCGTCGCGCGACCGGGGCACTCGGCCGACTAGAACACCTGTTCTACGCCGACGACTATACCGAACGGGTGTTCGATGTCAAGCGTCGTGGTCGGGATCGTCGGGGGGCGTCGTGTCAGCTTCGCTGTCACGGTCCCGCTGATCGCCCGTGGGATCGGCCCCGGAGCGCCGGGGGTTGTCCTCCGGCGGATGCGGCTCGCTGCCGACGCGTCGCTCCGGTGCGGTCATCGGGTCCCGCTCGAACGGAGTCGGGATCCGGGTCCCGACCAGCCTCCCCCGGGTGACGCTCCGCTGGCCGAAGCGCCGCCGGATGTCGTCGGCCGCCAGCTCGGCGCGACGCCGCCGATCGTCCTCGACGGCGAAGAGGGCCAGTTGATGGGGCGTCGCGAGGTGCGACGCGGTGACGCCGATGAGCCGGACCCGGATGCCCCGCAGCTCTGGCCGGGCGAGCTCCAGGGCCGTGTGCCAGATCGGCTCGGTGAGGTCGGTGGGCTCGGCCAGGGTGCGCTGCCGGGTCACGGTCCGGAAGTCGCTGGAGCGGATCTTCACGGCGACGGTCCCGGCCCGCAGGCCGGCCCTGCGGAGTCGGCCGCTGACACCCTCGGCCATGGCCAGGAGGGTCCGCTCGATCGTCTCCCGGTCGTTGGTGTCGGTGTCGAACGTGTGCTCGTGGCCGATCGACTTGGCCGCCTCGGGATCCTCGACCGGGTCCGGGTCGATGCCGAGGGCGCGGTCGTGGAGGGCAGCGCCGTGACGGCCCAGCCGACGGACGAGATGGTCCACGGGGAGCGCCGCCAGATCGCCGATCGTGGCGACGCCGAGCTCGCGCAGGGCGGTCGCGGTCCGGGGTCCGACGCCCCAGAGCCGGCTCACCTCCAGCGGTGCCAGGAAGGCCGCCTCGGCGCCCGGGGCGACGACCACCAGCCCATCGGGCTTGCGCAGGTCCGAGGCGACCTTGGCGACCAGCTTCGTCGTCGCCACCCCGACCGAGATGGTCAGGCGGACCTCGTCGCGGACGGCCGCCTTGATGCTCCGGGCGATCGTCTCGCCGTCCCCGAAGAGCGCCTCGGAGGCGGTGACGTCGAGGAACGCCTCGTCGATCGACACCGGCTCGACCAGCGGCGTGAAGCGCCGGAGGATCGCCATCACCTCCCGACTGACGGCGGCGTACTTCCGGCCGTCGACGGGCACGAAGACGGCGTCCGGGCAGAGCGCCCCCGCGGTGCGGAGGGGCATCGCCGAGCGGATCCCGAACCGTCGCGCCTCGTAGCTCGCCGTCGAGACCACGCCCCGGTCGTGGGGCCCACCACCGCCGACGATGACGGGCCGTCCCCGGAGCTCGGGACGGTCCCGCTGCTCGACCGCGGCGAAGAAGGCGTCGAGGTCGACGTGGAGGATGGTGCTGAAGCGAACCGAGGTCACGGCGGTATCATCGCGCGGCCGTGCCAGTCCTTCTGTCGCTCGCCTGGCTTGCAGCGCTCGGAGCGTTCGGCGTCGCCGCGCTCTACCGCGTGGCGCCCTTCCTCTCGCGCCTGGAGCGGGTCGCCTACGGGATCGTCCTGGGGCTGGTCGTGGGGACGCTGGCCCTGCTGCCCCTGGCGACGCTGGCGGGCCAGCTGAGCCCGGTGATCGTGGTCGGCGTCGGGCTGGCGTCGGCCGGGCTGGCCGCCGTGCTCTGGTTCGGGCCGGGCGGTCCCGGACTGCCTCGGATCCACGACGCGGACGACCTCCGCGACCGGTGGTGGCACTGGGTCGGCGGGCTCGATCCCTGGGGCACCGCGCTGATCGGCATCCTGACGGCCCGCTGGGCGTTCCTCTGGTGGGGCGCCGTCCAGCGTCTCGAGGACGGCCTGTGGGCCGGCCACGAGTACCTCTGGAGCGACTGGCCCACCCACATCGGGATCGTGACCCGGTTCGCCTGGGGCGGGAACTTCCCGCCCCAGAACACCCTCTACGCGGGGCTCCCGCTGAGCTACCACCACCTGAGCGACCTGACGCCCGCGGGCATGGTCGTGCTGGGCATGGATCCGGTCGTCGCCCTGCCGCTCCACTCGTTCCTGCTCTCGATCGTGGCCGCCCTCGCCATCTGGGCGTTCATCCGGCGCCTGGCCGTCGCCCCGTCGATCGCCACGCTCGGGACGCTGCTGTTCCTCATGGGCGCGGGGCTCGGCTGGTTCGCCACGTTGGGGACGCTCCAGGAGCAAGGTGACCTGGCCCGGGTGCTCGTCGACATGCCCTGGGACGAGCAGGCGGTCCGCGAGCTCAACATCCGGTTCTACAACCCGTACCTGGCCTTCCTCATGTCCCAGCGGGCGTACCTGTACGGGCTCCCACTGGCGATGTTGATGCTGACCATCCTGGTCTCGGCGGTCCGGCGACGGGACCTGCGGCGGTTCGCCCTGGCCGGGGTCGTCGGCGGGCTGCTGCCCCTGGCCCACCTGCCGACACTGCTGGCCATGGCCATGACGACGCCGTTCCTCGTGGTCCTGCTGACCCCACGACCCTGGCGGGATCCGCTGCGGAGGATCCCGTGGGTCGGCTGGATCCTCTTCCACGCGGTCTGGATCGCCGTCGCCATGCCGCAGCTGCTCGTCCAGCTGGGAGGCGGGGCCGGCGCGCTGGCCTCGTTCCGCATCCAGCTCGGCTGGGTGGCCGACCCGGACCCGTGGTGGTGGTTCTGGCTGAAGAACGTCGGGTTGTTCATCCCGATCGCCATCGTCGGCCTGGCGGGGCGACGAGTCCTGCCGCCCTCGTCGAGAGCGGTCGTTCTCGCCCTCATGCCGATCTTCGTCATCGCCAACGTGGCGGTCTTCCAGCCGTGGGACTGGGACAACCACAAGATCCTGGTCTACTGGTTCCTGGGTGTCTCCGTGGTCGCCGCCGCGGTCCTGGTCCGTGGCTGGCGCTCATCCCGCCGGGTCGTCGTGCGCCTGGCGCTCGCGACCGCGGTCGTGACGATGATCCTGAGCGCGACCCTCGAGAACCTCGACCAGTTCGAGGGCCACATGCGCTACCGGATGATCACCGCCGAGCAGATCAGGGTGGCGGAGCTGGTCCGGGAGGTCAGCGAAACGGATGCCATCGTCGTCACCGGCATGCAGAGCCACGACCCGGTCATGATGCTGAGCGGGCGGCAGGTCCTGATGGGCTACTGGGGTCAGCTCTGGGTGAGCGGGATCCCGTACGAGGAGCGACAGGCGGAGGTCCAGGAGATCCTCCGGCTGGGGCCACGCGCCGACGAGCTCATCGCCAGGCACGGCGTCGACTTCGTCGTCATCGGGCCGCAGGAGCGGGCCGACCAGCAGGCGGACGAGGCCGGCTACGCCGCCCGGTTCCCGGTCGCGGCGGAGACGGAGGAGTGGCGGATCTACGACGTGCGGTCGGTCTCGGGCGGCACGTAGCGAGCGCCGGCCGGGGCGGACCCCGGCGGACCGGACCGGGAGTCGGGGGTCGGCCTAGCCCTTGGGCTCGACGACCACGGTCACCTCGGACGTCATGCCGCTGTAGACCTTGATCGCGACCTTGTACGTGCCGAGCGTCTTGAGAGGCTCGTCGAGCTCGATCTTGTGGCGATCGATCTCGATGCCGCGACGGGCGAGCGCGTCGGCGATGTCCTTGCTCGTGATCGAGCCGTAGAGCTTCCCGCCCTCGCCGACCTTGACGCCCATCGTCAGCGTGGTGCTGGCGATCCGGGTGGCGGCGATCTCGGCGTCTGCCCGCTCGCGCTGGCGCTTCTCCTCGCGACTGGCGATGTCGTGCTGCCAGGCGCGGTAGGCCCCGCCGGCGGCCGGGACGGCCAGGCTCCTGGGGATCAGGAAATTGGTGGCGTACCCGTCGGCGACGACCTTCATCTCGCCGCTCTTGCCGAGCTTGGGAACGTCCTGGGTCAGGATGACCTTCACGCGAACGGATCCTCCTTGATGAACGATGACCGGACCCGGTCCGCGAGTCCGAGCTCGCCGACGACCTCACCGATCGCCGTGGCGGCCCTGGGCAGGTCGCGGACCGCCCGGCGGATGGGAAGCGGGACGAGGCGCCGGACCTGGCCGATGTCCCGATGGTAGGAGATGGGGTCGATCCCGAGCTCGTCGAGCTTCTCGTCCACGATCTCGGCGGGGACGCCGTCGAGGAAGAGGTTCACGGCCAGGACCACGACCACCAGGTCGTCGATGCCGCCGACCAGGGGCGCCGAGTCCGGGATCAGGTCGCGCCCCAGCAGGACATAGCCGGCCGCCGCGCCAAGGAGGGCCTTGCGCTCGAGGGGCACCCGATCGTCGCGGACCAGGGCCCAGACGAGGCGGGCGTACATCGGAGCGCGACTCGCCACGGGCAGGAACGCCAGCAGGGAGAGGGCTCGACCAAGGATCGCGGCACCGGCGGATCGCCGGGCCCGGGCGCGTCGACGGAGCATGACCGGCAGAGGGACGACCTCAGGACCAGGGACGCGCAGCGGTTGGGGCGCGTCCGGGAGCGAGAGTCTAGCACCGCCGCGGCCGACCGGCCGCGGTCGCGACGGCCGCCGCGACACCCGCGACCCTTGACATCGAACGCCTGTTCGGTATGATGCCTGAGAAAGGAGGCGCCGGGTGACCAGGCACGACGCCGAACGGAAGCAGCGGATCCTCGACTTCATCGCCGCGACGCTGCGGGCGCGCGGCTACCCTCCGTCGGTCCGGGAGATCATGCACGCGGTCGGGCTGTCGTCGACGTCGGCGGTCCACCACCACCTCCAGGCCCTCGAGCGCGACGGCTACCTCGAGCGAGGCGAAGCGATGTCCCGGGCCCTGCGCCTGACGCCCACCGCCGCGATCCGGCTGGGCCTCTCGTCGGAGCTCGTCCCACAGGCCGCGATGGCCGACCGGCACGTCCTGCCGGTGGTCGGCGAGATCGCCGCCGGCGGCCCGATCGAGGCCTACCAGGACGTCTCCGAGACGATGACCGTGCCCGACGTCCTGGCCCCGTCGGGCGACGCGTACATCCTCAAGGTCCGCGGGGATTCCATGATCGAGGCCGCGATCATGGACGGCGACTTCGTCGTCATCCGGCCCCAGTCCACGGCCCGCGATGGCGACATCGTCGTCGCCCAGGTCGAGGAGAACTCGGTCACCCTCAA
>DATHYZ010000077.1:0-28410 GCA_035458865.1 Candidatus Limnocylindrales bacterium | reverse complement strand
CTGCTGGGAACGGTGTCGTCGTCCTGATCGCTGAAGCCGGCGAGAACCCCGAGCCGGTCGCCTGGTACAGCGACGCGTCGGTCACCGAGTGAGGAGCGTCTGACATGCGCCGGGTCTCCGGACTCACTGCCGCCCTTCTCTTCCTGGTCGCTGCCTCCGCCGCTGTCCCGAAGCCAGGTCTGGCCTCGTGCGCGGGCACCGTGGCACTCGAGCAGGTCGCCCGGGAGCCGGGCTCGGCGGTGTTCACCGGGAGGGCGACAGGCGTGGCTGGCCCGAACGATGACGTCCTCTTCGCCGTGGACCGATGGTTCCAGGGTCCCGAGGCGGCGCGGGTGGTCGTCCTGCTGGGCTGGTCTGCGGTCCTCCTCGAGCCACCGACGACCGGAGTCGTTCCCGTGGCGCTGGCGAAGACGGTCTCAGGCGACGCTATCTCGCTCGTCCGGGACGAAGCCGTCCTCATGATCGCGACCTGGACCGAGGACCAGAAAGGGTTCGGGGTGTACGCCTGTAGCGTCGCCGGCGTGCCCCTCGACAGCCGGGAGGGCCGCGATGCACTGAAGGCGGCCGAGGCGGTCTTCGGCCCCGGTCAGGCTGCCGCCGATCTTCCCGCGACCGACACGCCAGCCGCGACCACAGGGGACGGCCCGCAAGCCTGGATCGGACTACGGGACTGGTGGCCGCTGGTCTTCGCGTTCGCGATGGCTGCCGTCATCGTCCTGATGGGCCACCGCACCCGAGGACGGGCCGCGGCCCCTCGCCCCTGACACCTGGCACCCGCGACGCATCCGAGGCATCGCCGCTCGGCAGCTTCGCCTCGAATGGATCGGCGGCCCGTCGTGATCGATTTCGTCCACGTCGGTCGGGCCCGGCGCCCGGTCCGCTACCATTGCGGCCGATGCCGAGCCCCCAGCTCCAGCCCGATCCCAGGATCGTCGCGCTGCCCGCCGCGGAGATCCGCCGCCGCTTCATCGAGTTCTTCGCCGAGCGCGGCCATGAGGTCGTGCCCTCGGCGTCCCTCGTGCCGGCCGGCGACCAGACCCTGCTGTTCACGAACTCGGGGATGGTCCAGTTCAAGGACCTCCTGACCGGCGCCGAGCGGCGGAGCTACAGCCGGGCGGTCGACTACCAGCGGGTCCTACGAGTCGCCGGCAAGCACAACGACTTCGAGGAGGTCGGCCGGACGCCCCGCCACCACACCCTCTTCGAGATGCTCGGCAACTGGAGCTTCGGGGACTACTTCAAACGCGAGGCGATCCACTGGGCCTGGGAGTTCCTGACCCGCGACCTCGGCATCCCGGCCGAGCGTCTGGCCGCCACGACCTACTCGACCGACGACATGGCCTTCGAGGTCTGGCGCGACGAGATCGGCCTGCCACCCGAGCGGATGGCCCGCTGGGGCGATTTCCCGGCCGGAGACGAGAAGAACTGGTGGCGGATGGCCGACGTCGGCCCGTGCGGACCCTGCTCGGAGATCCACTTCGACCGAGGTGAGGAGTTCAGCGAGGGGCCGCACTGCACGCCGGACCACTCCGAGACCTGTCCCCGATGGCTGGAGATCTGGAACCTCGTCTTCATGGAGTTCGAGCTCCATCCGGACCGCTCGCTGACGCCCCTGCCGGCGCCGGGGGTCGACACCGGGATGGGCCTGGAGCGGCTGGCGAGCGTCCTCCAGCAGGTCCCGACCAACTACGACACCGACCTCTTCGCCCCGATCCACGCCCGCATGCGAGAGCTCCTGGGCCACGACCCGGAGGCCTTCGAGGCCGAGCGGTTCAGCTACCAGGTCATCGCCGACCACAGCCGGGCCGTCACCTTCCTGGTCGGTGATGGGGTCCTGCCCTCGAACGAGGGCCGCGGCTACGTCCTCCGCCGGATCCTCCGCCGGGCCGTCCGGCACGGGCGCCTCCTGGGCCGCCACGAACCCTTCCTCGACCAGACGGCGGCCATCGTCATCGACGTCATGCGCGACGCCTATCCGCACCTGGAGGAGCGCCGCGACGAGATCCTGGGGGCCATCGTCCGGGAGGAACGCCAGTTCGCCCGGACGCTCGACGCCGGAACGGACCTGCTCGAGGAGGCGCTCATCCCCCTGACCTCGGCGGAGCGCGTCGTGGGGATGCGCGAGGAGACCCTGGGCGACGACGCGCCGGTGTTCCCCGGCGAGGTGGCCTTCCGGCTCCACGACACGTACGGCTTCCCGATCGACCTGACCATCGAGCTGGCCGCCGAGTACGGGGTCCGGGTGGACCGGGCCGGCTTCGACGCGGCCCTGCAGGAGCAGCGCGAGCGGAGTCGATCCGGTCGCAAGGCCGAGCTGAGCCGCCACGCCGAGATGACCCAGCTGTACGAGGGCATCCTGCGCCGGGTCGGCGACGTCCCGTTCCTGGGCTACGAGACGCTCGCGGCGGAGGCGACCGTCGTCGCGATCCTGCGCGACGGGGTGGAGTACGAGGATCTGGCCGCCGTCCCCGAGGTCGAGCTGCGATCACCAGCCGGCGCGGAGGCCGAGATCGTCCTCGACCGGACGCCCTTCTACGCCGAGGGGGGCGGCCAGGTGGGCGACCACGGCGAGCTGCGGCTCGCGGACGAGCACGGCGAGGTCGTCTTCACCGTCCTCGACACCCAGCGGCCGGTCGGCGGCCTGATCGTCCACCGGGGTCGTCTCCACGGCCGGCTTGCCGTGGGGGGCACCGTCCATGCCGCGGTCGACGCGGATCGCCGGGGCGGCGCGATGCGGAACCACACGGGCACGCACCTGCTCCACCGGGCCCTGCGGAACGTGGTGGGGGAGTCGGCCCGCCAGGCCGGCTCGCTCGTCCACCCCGACTACCTCCGCTTCGACTATCCGGGCGACCGGGCGCTGACCGACGAGGAGCGGGCCGCCATCGAGGCCGAGGTCCGCCGGGTCATCCGCGACGACCGGCCGGTCTTCGCCCAGGTCATGACCATGGGGGAGGCGATGGACGCTGGCGCCGACGCCTTCTTCGACGAGAAGTACGGGGAGGCGGTCCGGACGATCCGGGTCCAGGACTACAGCCTGGAGCTCTGCGGCGGGACCCACTGCCGGGCCACGGGCCAGATCGGCGGCTTCTTCATCACCGGGGAGCGGAGCATCGGCTCGGGCATGCGGCGGATCGAGGCCGTGACCGGCGCCGGGGCGGAGCGGCTCGTGGCCGACCGGTTCGCCCGGCTCGACCGGCTCGTGGAGGTCGCCGGTGCCACCTCCGAGGATGCCCTGGAGGACCGCATCCGCGCCCTCCAGGACGAGCTGCGGGAGACGAAGCGGCGCCTCCGGGCCGGCGGTTCCGGCCTTCCTGGCCCCGCCGACCTGGCCCGTCGCGCAGAGGAGGTCCGACCAGGGGTGCGCCTCGTCGCCTTCGCCGGCCCGTTCGAGTCCATCGACGCGATCAAGGGCCTCGCCAAGGAGGTCCGCGGCGAGCTCGGGTCGGGGGTCGTGGCGCTCGCCATCGAGGCCGACGAGCCGCAGCTCTTCGTGACGGTGAGCGAGGACCTCACGTCCGCCGGCATCTCGGCCGGGGACCTGGTCCGGGACGCCGTGACCCGCATCGATGGCAAGGGCGGCGGTCGGCCGGAGATGGCCCAGGGCAAGGGGACCCGCGCGGAGGGCATGGCGGAGGCGCTCGAGGCGATCCGCACGGCCCTCGCCGGCGGGAAGTGACGGGTGCCGGCATGACGTTCTGGCGGCGGATCTGGCAGCGCGACACCGGCGAGGAGCTGACCGCCTGCACGGCCCTCGACATCGGGACCGAGTTCGCCAAGGCCCTGGTCTTCGAGATCGACCCGGACGGCCACGGCACGGTCCGTGGGGTCGGTCGCAAGCGCCAGGGCCTTTCGCACATGCAGTCGGGCACGGTCGCCGACATCACGGCGGTCGTCGACAACTGCGCCGTCGCCCTCCAGGAGGCCGAGGAGATGGCCGGCTTCCGGCCCGGCCAGGTGGTCCTGGGCATCGCCGGCGAGCTCGTGAAGGGGTTCACCATCACCCATTCGCAGGAGCGGCGCCGGCCCGACCAGCCGATCGGCGAGGGCGAGCTCCAGCGCCTCATCGACGGGGTCCAGCGCGAGGCGCTCCAGGAGGCCGAGCGCTCGATCACCTGGGAGACCGGGCTGCCCCAGGTCGACGTCCGCCTCGTCCACGCCGCCATCACGTCGGCGTCGATCGACGGCTACCCGCTGACGAACCCGGTCGGCTTCCAGGGTCGTCACGTCTCGATCAGCATCTTCAACGCCTTCGCCCCGCTCGTGCACCTGGGTGCGCTCCAGAGCGTCGCCGCCCAGCTCGACCTCGAGCTGCTGGAGATCGTCGCCGAGCCCTACGCGGTCGCCCGCGTGCTGGGCTCCGAGCAGGTCCGTCAGGCAGGTGCGCTCTTCATCGACGTCGGCGGCGGCACGACCGACGTGGCGCTCGTCCGGCAGGGTGGCATCGAGGGCACCCGGATGTTCGCGCTCGGGGGCCGAGCGTTCACGAAGTCCCTGGCTGATCGGCTCGACCTGCCGTTCCCGCGGGCCGAGGAGCTGAAGGTCGACTACGCCCGGGGGCTGCCGGTGGACGACCGTGACGCCGTGGCGACGATCATCGCCGACGACATCCGGGTCTGGACCGCCGGCGTGGAGCTCGTCATGGAGGAGCTGTCGGGCGGCGAGCTCCTGCCCGGGCGGATCTACCTCTGTGGCGGCGGCTCGAGGCTTCCCGAGATCCGCGAGGCATTGGCTGCCGAGCGCTTCTGGAAGCAGCTGCCCTTCGCCCGCCCGCCGGCCGTGGACATCATGGAGCCGGGGCAGATCGAGTCCATCACCGATGCCACGAAGCTGCTGGTCGACCAGCAGGACGTCACGCCGCTGGGGCTCGCCTACCAGGCGATCGAGCTCCAGGCCGACGAGGGCGCCCTCGACGTGGCTCTGCGGAAGGTCCTCCGCGCCATGAAGGTCTGACGATGGCCGGCCCGATCATCTACCTCGACGTCGACGACGAGATCACGACCGCCGCGGCCCGGATCCGGGCCCTGGATGCCGGCCGGGTCGCCGTGGTGGTCCCGGCCGGGTCACGCATCGCGACGTCGCGGATGAACTTCCGGCTGCTGGCCCGGGAAGCCGCAGCCGCGGGCAAGGACCTGGCGATCGTCGCGCCCGATGCGGCCTCGCGAGCCCTTGCGGCGTCCGCGGGGCTGACCACGTTCGCCTCGGTCGGCGACTTCGAGGGACCGGCACCGTCGGGTTCGGTGGCGCCCGTCGCCCCGGGATCGGCCGACGCCCCTGACGAGGACCGGGCAGCGGGTGCCGCGACCGCGGGTGCCGCGGCCGTCGGAGCGATGGCGGCCGGAGCGGCGACGAGCGGGGCCGCGGGGTCGGGAGCGCCTCCGGCTGTGCCGCCGGCTGGGCATCCGTCCGGAGGGTCGGCGCCGCCCGGAGGGTCCGGCGTGCCGGCAGCCCCACCCGGGGCGACGGAGATCCGCTCGCGATCGGCCGGAGCGGGCCCGCGCCCACAGGCCGCGGGTCGACGCGGCGGGCGGACCATCGCGACGGTGGCGATCATCGCCGTGCTCGCCGTCGGCGCCCTGGTCGTGGGAGCGGTGGCCGGCTATCTCCTCCTCCCGGCGGCGACGGTCACGGTCACGCCGGCGGTCTCGACCGTCGGCCCGATCCAGCTGACCGTCCGTGCGGACCCTGCGGCGACGACCGTCGACGTGGGGGCCGGCGTGGTCCCCGCCCAGCGGATCTCCCTCGAGGTCACCGCCCAGGGTAGCTACGAGGCGACCGGGGAGCGGGTCGAGGAGACCGCGGCCTCCGGCTCGGTGACGTTCACGAACTGCAACTTCCTCGCCGCGACCGAGATCAAGGCTGGGTCGAGGGTCTCGACGGAAGCCGGGGTCCGGTTCACCACGGACGAGACGATCGTGGTCCCGGCGGCGAACTTCGCACCCCCGAACTCGCTCACCTGCTCGACCCGGAACGTGGGCGTCACGGCGGCGGCCGCGGGACCCGCCGGAAACGTGCCCGCGGGTGCCATCAAGGTGGTGCCGGGTGATCAGAACCCGCGAGCTGTCCAGGTCACGAACCAGGCTCCCACGACCGGTGGTGCCCGCGAGACCTTCCCCGTCGTCACCGAGGCCGATGTCACCCGGGCGCGCGAGGACCTCGGGATCAAGCTGGGCGAGTCGTTCACGGTCGCCCTCGCCGATCCTGCGGCCGCTCCCGCCGACACGACCCTGTTCCCCGAGACCGCGAGCCTGGGCGAGGCTTCCTACGAGCCGGACCCGGCCGGGTTCATCGGCCAGGAGATCGCCAGCTTCGAGCTGTCGGCCCGGGCGAGCGGCGAGGTCACGGTGGCCGACACCTCGGCGGTGACGGAGGTCGCCGAGGACCGGCTGGCGGATGCCGTCGATCCCGACCAGGATCTCGTCGCGGGCTCCGTGACGGTCGTCGTCGGGGACCCGGTGGTCGTCGGGGCGGTCGTGGAGTTCCCGGTCCGTGCATCCGGCCAGCAGATCGCCCAGCTGGATCCGGCCGAGTTGGAGCCTCTCGTTCTTGGCAAGACGCCGGAGGAGGCGATCGCGGCCCTCGTCCCGTACGGGGTGGCCGTCGTCGAGCTGACGCCGGACTGGGCGGCGACGATCCCGACCTATGACTTCCGGGTCGAGGTCGTGATCGTTGGTCAGGAGCCCGAGGCGGACCCGGGCGACGGCGGATCGACGCCGTCCCCGGGGTCGTGAGCCGGTTGCTGGGGGTCGACCTGGGGGAGCGCCGCATCGGTCTGGCGGTCGGGGACCCGGCTGTCGGCCTCGCCCGCCCGCTGGCGACCATCCGTCGGTCGCGCGACGCGGCGGCCGACGCGGAACGCCTGCGTCACATCGTCGTCGAGCAGGGCGTCAGCGAGCTGGTCGTCGGCCTTCCCCTGGACATGTCCGGCGATGAGGGCGCGCAGGCCCTGCGGACGCGCGCCTGGGTCGATGCCGTGGAACCCATCCTGGGTCTCCCGGTGTCGCTTCGAGACGAACGACTCAGCAGCGAGACCGCCGAGCGGCGGCTGGGCCCTGCACCCCGCGGGCGAGCGGGTGGTCCGCCTGGACCGACCCGGCGCGAGGCCCGACGCGCTCGGATCGATCGGGAGGCCGCGGCAGTGATCCTGCAGGACGAGCTCGACGCTCGGGCGGCAAGGGCGGAGCGAACGGAGGACGAGCGCACATGACGGTGAGGCGAGGAGGATCGCCGAGGGGAGATCGTTCCCAGGCCCGCCCGATCCGGGCGGACGCCAGGCAGGAGCGGGAGGCAACGCCGGTCCGCCGCAACGGGTCGCCAGGTCGTCGTCCCCGCAACGGCCGCAACGGCGGCGGTCCGAGCGTGCTGCGCTTCGCCCTCTTCGTGGGCGCCATCGTCGTCTTCATGGGTGTCCTCGCGATCACCGTCTTCCGCCCGCTCGCCGTGGAGGCGGTGGCCAGCTGGGCGATCGGCAATCCCGGCACGTGGCGGCTCCCGTTCGTCGCCTCGCTCGTCGAGGAGTCGCTGGCCGACGAGCTCGCGACCCCGGCGTCGTCGGATCCGTCCGAGGTCACCTGGGTGGTCGAGAGGGGGGACACCGTGACCCGGGTGGGGGACCGGCTGCTCGCCGACGGCCTGATCCTGTCGCGGCCGGCCTTCGAGTTCGCGGCCTGGGAGGCGTCGCTGGCAGATCGGCTCGAGGCCGGGCTGTTCCGGCTCCGCCGCGACATGGATCCCCGCGAGGTGGTCCGCGCTCTCGAGGAGGACCGCATCTTCGTCACGACGGCCGACGTCACCTTCAAGGAGGGGATCCGGCTGGAGCAGATGACGGCGAAGCTGCAGACCGTCGATTCGGGCGTGGACCCGCAGGCCTTCTACGACCTTGTCACCGCGCCGCCGGCGGAGATCCTGGGCGACTATCCGTGGCTGCAGCTGCCCGAGGGAGCCACCCTGGAGGGCTATCTCTACCCGTCCACCTACCGGCTCCGGACGGACATGGACGGGCGGACCGACGCCGAGGACCTGGTGCGGATGATGCTCGACGAGTTCTACGAGGAGGTCGGGCCGGACCGCATCGCCGTGCCGGCGGAGCGCGGCCTGAGCCTCTACGAGATCCTGACCCTGGCCTCGATCGTGGAGCGCGAGGCCGTGCTCGACGAGGAGCGTCCGCTCATCGCGGGGGTCTACCAGAACCGCCTCGACACCGGGAGCCTGCTCAACGCCGATCCGACCGTCATCTGGGGCAACGACACGCTCAAGCTCGGGGAGCTCCCCTTCGAGCAGTGGAAGGAGTACTTCTTCTGGAAGCCGCTCGGGGTGCCGCTGGCCGGCGTCGAGTTCCCGCCCGAGCTGGCCGGGTTCCAGACGTACCGGGTCCGGGGCCTCATCCCCGGCCCGATCGCGTCCCCTTCGGTCACCTCGATCGATGCGGCGCTCCAGCCCGACCAGGATGACGGCTACGTCTACTTCGTCGCCATCCCGGACGGGGGCGGAGCCCACGACTTCTCGAAGTCGCTTGCCGAGCACGAGGAGAAGCTCCGCAAGTACGGCTACCTCTAGCCCGGTCAGCCGGCAGGTCGTCGCCTCCCGTGGTGGCCTCGCGGTGCGCCTGGGACCGGGGACGTCCTTGTCGCGAGTGCTAGGATTGGGCATATGCCTCAGGCAGATGCCCAAGTCAACGGGCGACCGCCGACCGAGTCGACCGAGAGCAGCGGACCGCCTGCCGAGCGAGGCGCTGCGACCCGCGCCCGCCTCATGGAAGCGGCCGCCCAGCTGATCGCGGAACGAGGGTGGGGAGGGGTCACGACCCGGCTCGTGGCCGAACGAGCTCGGGTGAACCAGGCCCTGGTCCACTACCACTTCGGCTCGATGGACGTCCTCCTCCGTGAGGCGGCGATGGCCCGGATGGCGCCGGAGTTGACGGCTGCCGTGGGACCGCTCACGGGAGGTGGGCCGCTGGCCTTGGCGCTGCAGGAGGCCGTCGCCAGTCTCGAGCGGTTCGAGCCCGGCTCTCGGTCGGCCGTGCTGATGGCCGAGGTGCTGCTCCGATCGACCCGCGATCCCGTCCTGGCCGACCGGATGGGCGGCGAGATCCAGGCCTTCCGGGCGGCGCTCGAGCGTCGCCTGGAGGAGGCATCCGAGGCCGGAGAGATCCGGACCGACGTCCCACCGCGAGTCCTCGCCACGATCGTCGGGGCGACCCTCGACGGGTTGCTGCTGCAGCGGATGGCCGAGGCGGACGTCGATCCGGAGGACGTCGCGAGCGGTCTCCACCGGCTGCTGACCCGAAAGGAGTGACGCCATGACGGCGACCGAGAGCCCTCCGATCCCGTCGCCGTCGCGTCCCGGTCCGGTCATCCGGATGGAGTCCGTCCACAAGACGTTCGGGTCGGGCGACCTCGCCGTGCACGCCCTTCGGGGGGCGGACCTCGCCATCGATCCGGGGCAGTTCGTCGTGGTGCTCGGGCCGAGCGGATCGGGCAAGACCACCCTGATCAACCTCATCGGCGGGATCGAGCCCGCGACCTCGGGTCGGATCGTCGTCCACGAGGTCGACGTGACCGCCCTCGAGGAGCGCGGCCTGACCGACTACCGGCGTGCCCAGGTGGGCTTCGTCTTCCAGTTCTTCAACCTCATCCCGACCCTCACCGCGCGCGAGAACGTGAGCCTCGTGGGGGAGCTGGTCGGGGCCGATGGGGCCGCCGCAGCCCGGACGCTCGAGCAGGTCGGTCTCGGGGACAAGGCCGACCGGTTCCCAAGCTCCCTCTCCGGGGGTGAGCAGCAGCGGGTGGCGATCGCACGGGCCCTCGTGAAGCGACCGACCGTGCTGCTGCTCGACGAGCCGACCGGCTCCCTCGACCTCGAGACGGGCCGCCAGGTCCTGGGGGTCCTCCACTCGGCGGCCCGGTCGTTCGGCAGCACCGTCCTGCTGGTCACGCACAACTCTGCGATCGCCCGGATGGCCGACCGTGTCGTCCACCTGCACTCGGGACGCGTCGTCGAGGATCGTCTCCAGCCGGTGCCGCTCGACGCGTCGGAGCTCCAGTGGTGAGTGACCTGACGCGGGCGCTCTGGCGCGACCTCCTCAGGCGACCCGGCCAGGTCCTCTCGGTCGTCGTGGTCGTCGCCCTTGGGGTCGCCCTCTTCGCTTCGTCGTTCGACGCCTTCCTCAATCTGACGGCGTCGTACGAGCAGATCTACCGGGAACAGCGGCTCGCCGACCTCACGGCGATCGGCGGGCCATCCGAGGAGATCGCCGCCACCGGAGGGACCGTGGCGGGTGTCGAGGCGACGGCGGTCCGGACCGTCGCCGACGTGCCCCTCGAGTTCCGTCCCGGACACACGCTGCTGGGCCGCGCCATCGGGATGCCGCCCGATGGCCGACCTGCCGTGAACGGGCTGATCATCGTCGACGGGGAGACGCTCGACCCGGCCCGCTCGGACGCCGTCGTCGTCGAGCGTCGGACGGCCGAGCACTGGGGCCTGGGACCCGGGGACGCGGTCCGGATCGCCACGCCGGCAGGACCGCAGGATCTCCAGGTGATCGGCATCGCCGTGTCGCCGGAGTACCTGTGGCTGGCGCGGAGCCGCCAGGAGCTGCTGGTCCTGCCCGACGACTTCGGGGTGATCTTCGCGCCCGAGGCGCTGGTCGGTGGCCTCGCCGCCGACGCCCGCCGGAGCGAAGCACTGTTCCGCCTGGCCGAGGACGCGCCGCCAGGAGCGCTCGAGCGCCTGGAGGAGGTCGTGACGGCGGCGGGTGCCGTCGACACCTTCACCATCGACGAGCAGCCGTCGAACGCCGCGCTCCAGGAGGACGTCTCCGGCTTCGCCGAGCTCTCGGTGATGTTCCCGGCCCTCTTCCTCGCGGCCGCAGCGTTCGCGACCTACGTGATGCTGGGGCGGATGGTCGCGGCCCAGCAGCCGAACATCGGCACGCTCCGGGCATTCGGTTTCACCGGTCGCGCCATCCTCGTGCGGTATGCGCTGATCGGGATCGTCCTGGGCTCCGTCGGTGGACTCGTGGGCGTCGTCGGCGGAGCGCTGCTCGCCGAGGTCGTCACCCGCCTCTACACGGGGGTCCTGGGCATCCCGGCGGCGGTCGTGGAGGCGCGACCGACGACCATCGGGGCTGGGCTGGCAACGGGCGTGTTCACCGGCTTCATCGCGGCCGTCTTCCCGGCGCGGCAGGCCAGCCGGATCAGCCCGGCCTCGGCGATGCGGGGGCCGCTGCCGCCCGGGCACGGCGGGCGCAGCCTGCTCGAGCGGGTCTTCCCCCCGCTGGGGCGGCTGCCGGTCCGCTGGCTCGCGGCGATCCGCGGGCTGGGTCGGGCCCGTCGACGCAGCTTGGCCACGGTGGCCGGCGTGGTGATGGCCACGATGCTCGTCCTGGTGTCGTGGGGGATGGTCGACACGGTCCAGATCCTCCTCGAGCAGCAGTTCGTCCGCATCCAGCGGAACGACGCGGTCCTCCTCGTCGGGGGCAGGTCCGTCGCCGCTGTGGGCGACGATGTCCGCTCGGAGTCGGGCGTCGCGGCCGTCGAGGCCGCGCTGATCGTGCCGGTCGCCATCGTGGCGGCCGACGGGAGCTACTCGACCACGCTCACGGCCCTTCAGCCGGGTTCGACGATGCACGAGCTCGTGGGGCCCGGTGGCGCCACGCTCGCCGTGCCGACCGACGGTCTCGTGGTCGGGTCCTCGCTGCGGGACCTGCTCGACCTCCAGGCCGGGGCCACCGTGGGGGTGGACGTCGCCGGGATCGGCCGCGTCGACTCCGTCCCGGTCGTGGGCTTCGTCGACGAGCCGCTCGGGACGTTCGCCTACACCTCGCTGACATATGCGGCCTCGCTCGCCGGCGGTGGCGCTCCCTCCTCGACCGACGGATCCGACCTCGCCAACGCGCTGTATGTCCGCTACGACCCGGGGGTCGACCGGGCGGTCATGCGATCGAGCCTGAGTCGCGTCGAGGGCGTCGGCGCCTACGTCGACTCCCGGGGCCTGTACGAGCTCGCCCAGAGCTTCATGGGCCTCTTCTACGCGTTCATCGGGGTCATGATCGTCCTGGGGGGCGTCCTGGCCTTCGCCCTCATCTACAACACGATGTCGGCGAACGTCACCGAGCGGTCGGCCGAGCTCGCCGTCCTCCGCACCCTCGGCCTGTCCCGTCGCGCGATCGGTGGCCTGGTGACCGGCCAGAACCTCCTGCTGACCGGCGTCGGCCTGGTGCCCGGGCTCCTGGCGGGGTGGGCGATGGCTGCGGTCTTCATGGCGTCGTTCAGCTCCGACATGTTCACCTTCGACCTGCGGGTCAGGCCGACGACCTTCCTCTTCACCGCGCTCGCCATCCTGGTGGTCGGGGCGCTCTCGCAGATCCCCGCCCTGCGGGCCGTGAGCCGTCTCGACCTGGGGCGGATCGTTCGCGACCGGTCGTTCTGAGCGTCAGGACCTCCTCTGGTCCCTCGCGAGACCGTATCCTCGAGCGATGCAGCGCTCCATCCGAGGCGGGCCGGCCCAGGTCCCGGCACGGCGACCGTGACCCGTCGCCGGAGCCGGCTCCCCGTGCCGGCCGACTTCGCGGCCCCCCCGACGGCCCGGCGTCTGCGGGCATGGGAGGACGCCGACCGGGCGGCCCGGCCGGTGCGCCTCGGGCGCCTGCGCGCCCGACTCTCGGCAGCCGGCGTCGACGCCTACTTCGGGCTCCGTCGCGAGGAGATCCGCTACCTGACCGGGGTCGCCCTGGGCGAGGGCGAGGAGAAGGTGGCGGGCCACTCGGGTCGGTTCCTCGTCTCGATGGACGAGGTCGTGGTCCTGGCGGACACGCGGTACACGCTGCAGTGCCGGCGCGAGGCCCCGGGGGCCCGCGTCGAGGCCGTGACCTACGATCTCCCGGCCCGCTGGCGCGAGCTCGTGACCGGCATCGGAGCGCGCAGGATCGCGGTGCCGGCCGACGACATCAGCTTCGGCCTGTACGAGAGTCTCGCTGCGGCGGCCCCCGAGGTCGAGCTGGCCCCGGCCGGACGCTGGGTGGACGAGGCCCGGGCCGTCAAGGAGCCAGCGGAGGTCGAGCGGATCGCGGCGGCCGCCGCGGTCGCCGACCGGGCGTTGGCGGCGCTGCTCCCGATCATCCGCCCGGGGGCGACCGAGCGCGAGCTGGCCTGGCGGCTCGAGGTCCTGATGCGCGAGCACGGCGCGGAGGCGCTGGCCTTCGACGTCGCCGCCCTGGCCGGAGCGCAGGCGGCGCTGCCCCACGGGTCCCCGGGCGACCGACGCCTGCGGGCGGGCCGGGTGATGCTCTTCGACTTCGGGGCGCAGGTGGCCGGCTACCGGAGCGACATGACCCGGACGCTCTTCGTCGGGGAGCCCGCCGCCCGCGACCTGGCCGTCTACGAGCTGGTCGCCCGTGCCCAGGCTGCGGCGATCGACCTGGTCGAGCGGTCGGTGGCCGACGGGACCATGCCGTCCGGGCGCGCCGTCGACGCCGCGGCGCGGCAGGTCATCGACGCGGCGGGGCACGGGGGACACTTCGGTCACGGGACCGGTCACGGGATCGGCCTCGCGACCCACGAGGCGCCGAGCCTGTCGCGGGTGGCAGCGGAGGCGCCGCTCCCGAGCCCCACGGTGTTCTCGGTCGAGCCGGGCGTGTACCTCGGGGGGCGGACCGGCGTCCGGATCGAGGACCTGATCCATGTCGACGTCGAGGCGCGGAGCGTGGAGCGCCTGACGCGGTTCCCGCGGGAGGCCCTGGTCCTTCCCGGCTGATGCCCGGAGGCGTTTGCCGCCCCGGGCCGTGCGGTGATAGGGTGGCGCCGGCCGGTCGCCGCCCCAGCGCGACCCCTGTCCGAGCCGGGTGTACCGAGGAGCCTGTTCGATTGCGGGAGTTCGCGTCTGCCGTCCTCGCCGTCCCGATGCTCCTGGCCGTGTACCTTGGCACCGTCGCGCGGCGCGTGGGCATCCCGCGGCTCTCCCTCCTGATGGTCGTCGTGGGCTTCACGAGCCTCGTCGTGGTGATGGCTGGTCGACCGGCCGCGACGACCGCCCGACCTGCCGGTGAGGCCGTCGACCCACCGGCGGCCGCCTTCCGGGCCATCCAGACGGGTCGCACGATCAACGCTCCGGTGACGATCGAGTTCACCGCCCCGATGGACGCGGCGAGCGTGGCGGCGGCCCTCGAGATCGAGCCTCCGGCCGAGGTGTCCCTGGCGTGGGACGAGTCCGCGACGCACCTCCACGTCCGGCCGGTCGGGGCCTGGGCTGCTGCGACCTACTACACGGTGACGGTCGGCGAGGCCGCGCGGGACGCGAGCGGCACGGCGCTGGCAGCGCCCGTCCGGGCCGGCTTCCTGACCCGCGGGAGCACCGGCAGCGTGTTCAGCGCTGAAGGCGCCACCGGCGACCGGGTCCGGGTGGACACCCCATTCTTCCTCGACTTCCAGCGTCCGGTCGATGTCGCCTCGGTGGCGGCGGCCTTCACGGTCACGCCCCGGGTCGCCGGCTCGTTCGAGCCGACGCCTCCGGGGGTCCCGGTCACCCGGATGGTCTTCCGTCCCGCCGTGCCGCTGGCGCCGGATACGGTCTACCTCCTGGCGCTCGCCGATGGTGCCGTCGACGCCGAGGGCGCTCCGCTCACCACGACCGGCTCGTACACCGTCCAGACCGATGTCGCGCCGTCGGTGGTCCGGTTCCGCCCCAAGGACACGACCAAGGAGGTCGAGCGCGGCGCCGACGTATCGGTCCGCTTCACGGCCGCGATGGACCGGGCCTCGACCCGGCGAGCCTTCACCGTGACCGTCGACGGGAAGGTCGTCGAGGGGAAGCCGCGCTGGGCCGAGGGGGACACCGTCCTCGTCATCGATCCGGCCGACCCGTTCCCCTACGGCGCCACGGTGGTCCTCAAGGTCGGCGCAGGCGCACGCTCGGCCACCGGCGCGCCGATCAGCGCGGAGGCCACGGCGAGCTTCACCGTCGAGCCCGAACCGCCCCCGCCACCGACCCCGCGCCCGACCCCACGGGCGACGCCGAAGCCGCCTTCCAGCTCGACGCCGGTGGCCCGGCCGCCGTCCGGGTCGTGGGTCGCGGTCGAGAAGTACGTCATCGCCCTGATGAACTGCACGCGTGGCGGCGGCTGGGTCGAGTCCAACGGGAGCTGCTCGAGCCCCGGTGGCGGCTCCGCCGGTCCGCTCCAGTACGACAGCGGCATCAGCGACCGGGTCGCCCGGCCGTACGCCAAGAAGCTGGCGACGGCCGGCGTCTGCAGCCACTTCTACGGGGGCAACCCGGGGACTCGGCTCAAGGCCGCCGGCTACACCAGCTACCGCTGGGCGGAGAACCTCGGCTGCCGCTACTACTCCGACCTGAACCGCATGGCCATCAACCTCGTCCGGTTCTTCCAGTCCGAGAAGGGCTACAACGGCGGCCACTGGCGGAACATGATGGATCCGCGGTACGACCGGGCCGGCGTGGGGCTCTGGGTCTCGGGCGGCAACCTGCGGCTGGTCATCGACTTCTACCACCCCTGATCCGGTCGCCGGCACGCCCTTCGCGGGGCGCTGACCCAGGCGGGCCTGCCCAGCCGGAGCGGGTCCTCCCGCCTCGGGAGGTCCGGCTGCTACCATCGGTCGACCAACCCAGGCCTCTCCCGGCCGTCCCGTGCCACATCCCCAGGAGCAGACCCGCCCGATGATCTCCACCGGTGAGCTGCGCAAGGGTGTCGTGATCGAGCTCGATGGCGACCTCTGGCAGATCCTCGACTACCACCACATCAAGATGGGCCGTGGCTCGGCCCAGGTCCGCATCAAGCTCCGGAACGTCAAGAAGGGCTCCACCGTCGAGCGGAGCTTCCAGGCGGGCGACCGCTGGCCCCGGGCTCAGCTGGAGACGCGGCCGATCCAGTTCCTGTACCGGGACGGCGACGACTACCACTTCATGGACACGGACACCTACGATCAGTTCGTGCTCCGAGCGGAGCAGCTCGACGACGCCGTCCACTACCTCAAGGACGGGATGACCCTCGACCGGACGGCCTACCAGGGCGAGACGCTCGGGGTGGAGCTGCCGATCACGGTCGACCTCGTCGTCCTGGAGACCGAGCCCGGCTTCGCCGGCGACACGGCGCAGGGAGCCCGCAAGCCGGCGACCACCGAGTCGGGCCTCGTCGTCCAGGTCCCGCTCTTCGTCACCGAGGGCGACACCATCCGCGTCGACACCCGGACCGGGGAGTACCTGACCCGCGTCTAGGCCGGGGATCGCCGCCCAGGCGGCGCCCCGGATGGACGGACCGGCGCCGCAGGACGGAGGGGCGACCAGGACGTGACACGACGTCGACCGCCAGCTCGCCCTGCACGATCCCGCTGGCGGGCCGAGCCGCCCGGGTCCCGATCCGCCGGGCATGGCCTGCGTCCGCCGTCCCTCCGGCCGGGTTCGCCCCGGTGAGCGCCGGCCCGCCGGGCACGTTCGGCTTGCGGATCCTCAGCGTCAGCGAGGCGACCCGGACGATCCGCGGGGTCGTGACCGCCGATCCCCGCCTGCGCGACGTCTGGGTGGAGGGCGAGGTGGGCCGGGTCACGATCTCGTCGGCCGGTCACGCCTACTTCGCCCTGAAGGACGAGCGCAACCAGCTCCAGTGCGTGTGGTTCCGCGACGAGCGGCTGGTCTCCCCGTTCGAGGCCCGGACCGGCGTCCGGGTCGTGGTCAACGGCCGCATCGACCTGTACGAGCCGACGGGCGCCCTGCAGCTCTACGTGGCCGGGCTCCAGCCGGCCGGGGTGGGGGACCTGGCGATCCGGCTCGAGGAGCTCAAGGCTCGGCTGGCCGCCGAGGGGCTCTTCGCCACCGAGCGGAAGCGGTCCCTGCCGGCGCGCCCCTCGTCGGTCGGCGTCGTCACCAGTGCGAGCGGCGCGGCGTGGCACGACGTCCGGACGGTCCTGGCTCGGCGCTGGCCACTGGCCGAGGTGATCCTCGTGCCCTGCCAGGTCCAGGGTGACGGGGCCGGCGCGAGCGTGGCCGGGGCGCTCGAGCGGCTGGGCCGATGGATCGACCGACCGGGCGGTCCGACGAAGCCCGAGGTCACGATCCTCGCCCGAGGCGGGGGCTCGCTCGAGGACCTCTGGTCCTTCAACGACGAGGCGGTGGTCCGGGCGATCGTCGGCCACCCGGTGCCTGTCGTGACCGGGGTCGGCCACGAGGTCGACGTGACCCTGGCCGACCTGGCGGCCGACGTCCGGGCCCCCACGCCGTCCGCGGCCGCCGAGCTCGTCGTGCCGGACCGGGTGGAGATCGCCGCGGCCCTGGGAGCGGTGGGCCGTCGGGCCGACGCGGCGATGGCGCGCCGGATCGCCGGGGCGCGGGCCACGCTGGACGCCGAGCGGCGCGCGCTCGACCGGCTCGACCCGCGGGCGGGACGGGCTGCCGACCGCGAGCGCGTGGGCCGGCTGCTCGACCGGGCGGCTCGATCGATGGCCGATCGGGTCCGCATCGGCCGGACCAGGGTGGAACGTGACGGGCTCCGTCTCCTGCCGCTCCTGGCGACCCGCGTCGCCGCAGGTCGGTCGGGCGTCGAGGCGGCCGCGGCCGGGCTCGCCGCGCTCGCACCACAGGCGACCCTGGACCGCGGCTACGCCATCGTGCGCCGGGCCCAGGACGGGGCCGTGGTCCGGGCTCCCGGGGACGTGCCCCCCGACGCCACCGTCGAGGTGACCGTGGCGCGCGGGTCCTTCGCGGCCCGGCGCCTGCCCGACCGGGACGGGGAACGGTGAGCGACGTGGTGGTCCTCCTGGCGCTGGCGGCGGTCGTCGCCCTGGTCGGCATCGGGGCGGGTATCCTCGTCGCCGGACCACTCGATCGGTTCGTCAACCGCGAAGAGGAAGGATCCGACGACCCCGACGGGATCCCGGCCCAGGCGGCCGAGAGGCCTGGAGGCGATCGGCTCGGCGAGCTCGAGCCGTCGGTCGAGAACGAGGAGGACGCGTGACGGCCGAGGATGGAACCGGGACCAGCGAGCGACCCGAGGCCGGATCCTCGATCGAGGCGCTCGGCTTCGACGCGGCCCTCGAGGAGTTCCAGCGGATCGTCGGCGAGCTGGAGACGGGAGGCCAGCCGCTGGAGGAGGCGCTCGCCCTCTACGAGCGAGGCGTCGCCCTGCAGGTCCACCTGGAGCGGCTCCTCGACGACGCCGAGACGCGGGTGCGCCGGCTCGTCGAGCGGGGTGGAGGACGGGTCGAGGCCGTGGGGGCTTCCGAGTCGACCGAGGCTCGTCAGGCGGGCACCTAGCGACGCTGCATCGCCGGCCCGGATCGCGGCCCCTGGTCGCCTGACATGCGACGGTCCGAGGGGTAGACTCGCCCGCGAGCGATCCGCCGGGGCGCGTCGCCCGAACGGAAGCACGACGGTCGCGCGCCGCGCGACGCCAGGGCGGGCAGCGATCCCGCCGTCACGTCGAACAGGAGGGTTTCCCGAGTGCCGATCCTGCCGACCCTCCAGGGCCCGAACGACCTGCGGGGGCTGAACGAGGAGCAGCTCTACGAGCTGGCCGAAGAGATCCGCGAGACGATCATCGCGACCGTGGCCAAGACCGGCGGCCACCTCGGGTCCTCGCTCGGCGTCGTGGAGGTGTCCCTGGCGCTCCATCGGCTGCTCGAATCGCCGTACGACCGCATCGTCTGGGACACCGGCCACCAGGCCTACGCCCACAAGCTGCTGACGGGTCGCCTGGATCGCTTCGGCACGCTCCGGCAGATCCACGGCGTGGGCGGCTTCCCGCGACGCTCCGAGTCCGACCACGACGTCTTCGACGGTGGCCACGCCGGCACCGGCCTGTCCATCGCCCAGGGCCTGGCGACCGCTCGCGACGTTCGGCACGGGCTGGAGCGCATCGCCGTGGTCGTCGGCGACGCGGCGCTGATGAGCGGCCTGTCCCTCGAGGCCCTCAACGACATCGGCCAGCGCCGCACCCAGCTGCTCATCGTCCTCAACGACAACGAGATGTCGATCAGCCCCAGCGTCGGAGCCCTCAGCCGCTACCTGTCGGAGATCAAGCTCTCGCCGGCCTGGCAGCAGACCAAGAGCGCCTACGACCGCGGGCTCGGCAAGGTGCCGCTCGTCGGGACGACCGCGGTCGAGCTGTCGCGCCGGCTCCGCAAGTCGGTCGTCTCGTTCGCCCAGGAGCAGACCCTCTTCGAGGATCTCGGCATCACCTACATCGGGGTGGTGCCCGGCCACGACCTGCGGGCCCTGCTCCACAACTTCCGGTCGGCCCTCGACCTGAGGGGCCCGGTGATCGTCCACGTCCGGACCCAGAAGGGCAAGGGCTACCACCCGGCCGAGCTGGACCAGATCAGCTTCCACGGGGCGGCACTGCCGCCGATGGAGGTGGCGCCGGAGGCCGACGCGTACGACGGACGCAAGGGCGAGCCCCAGGTCGACGCCACCGCCGACATGCCGACCGAGGCAGCCGGCGACGACGCGGTCGCCCCCGATGCGGTCGTCGAGGCGCCGCCCAAGCCGGCGAACTACACCCAGTTCTTCGCCAGCGAGCTGGTGGAGCTTGCCCGCGACGACCGGCGGATCGTGGCCATCACGGCGGGGATGCCCACCGGCACGGGCCTGGCCCGCTTCCAGGCCGAGTACCCGGACCGCTTCATCGACGTCGGGATCGCCGAGCAGCACGCCGTCGCCCTTGCCACCGGCATCGCCATGGGCGGCCTGCGGCCGGCCGTGGCGATCTACTCCACGTTCCTCCAGCGAGCCTTCGACCAGATCGTCCATGACGCCTGCCAGAACGATCAGCCGGTCCTCTTCGGCGTCGATCGGGCCGGCTTGGTGGGCGAGGACGGCACCAGCCACCAGGGCATGTTCATGCTGCCCGCCCAGCGCCAGCTCCCGTACCTGGTCATCGCCAGTCCCAAGGACGAGCAGGAGCTGCGGTCGCTGGTTCGGACCGCGCTGGCCCAGGATCATCCCTTCGCCCTGCACTACCCCCGGGACGCCGGCTTCGGCCTCCCCGAGCGCGAGCCCGAGGAGCTCCCGGTGGGCCGCGGCGAGGTCCTGCGCCAGGGCTCGGACCTGCTGGTCGTCGGCTTCGGTCCCATCGTGGCCAGGGGCATGGCCGTGGCCGATCGCCTCGAGACGGACGGCTGGTCGGTCGGGGTCATCAACGCGAGGTTCGCCAAGCCCATCGACCGGCAGCTCATCCTCGACGAGGCCCGGGGCAAGAAGCTCGTCGTCACCCTCGAGGAGAGCGTGGTGACGGGCGGCTTCGGGTCGGCGGTCCTCGAGGTGCTCGAGGAGGCCCGCCAGACCGACGAGGCCTACCGCGATGTCCGGGTCCATCCCATCGGGATCCCGGCGGATCGCTTCGTGGACCACGGCTCGGTCACGGACCTGCGGGCCCTGATCCGACTCGACGAGGAGGGGATCCACGAGCAGATCCGCGAGGTCCTGGCCAGCCTCAAGGCCACGCCGGGCCGGCCGGAGCGCGTGTCGGCCTGAGCGGTCGACCCGGGCCGGTGACCTGCCCGTGGCGGATGCACGCGTGAAGCGGATCCGCCTGGACCAGCTCATCGTCGAGCGAGGCCTGGCCGAGTCACGGAGCCGGGCGCAGGCGCTCCTGCTGGGGGGCAAGGTCCGGGTGGGGGCCGGTGACGCCGGCCGTCTCGACCGCAAGCCCGGCGATCTCGTGGACCCGGAGATCGACGTCGAGGTCGTGCGGCCCGAGCCATATGTCAGCCGTGGCGGGCACAAGCTGGCGGCCGGCCTGGACGCCTTCGGGATCGACCCCGGCGGCCTGGTCTGCCTGGACGTCGGGGCCTCGACAGGCGGCTTCACCGATGTCCTGTTGCAGCGGGGGGCATCCCGTGTCTACGCTGTCGACGTGGGCAGAGGACAGTTGGCCGATCGTCTCGCACGCGACCCGAGGGTCGTCGTCATGGACCGCACGAACGCGCGGGAGCTCGGACCGGACCGGTTGCCGGAGGGGGCGGACCTGGCGGTGATCGACGTGGCCTTCATCTCCCTCGACCTCGTCCTGGGGCCGGTCGCTTCGTGCCTCACGCCGGACGGCGCGATCGTCTGCCTCGTGAAGCCCCAGTTCGAGGCCGGCCGCGACCTCGTCCGCAAGGGCGTGGTCCGGGATCCCGCCGTCCACCGGGCGGTCCTCGAGCGGGTCGTCGAGCAGGCCGACACCCGAGGCCTCGGGGCACGGGACGTGGCCGCGTCGCCGATCCTGGGTCCCGAGGGCAACCGCGAGTTCCTTCTCCACCTGCGTCCCGGTCCGGGCGACCCCGCCGTGGCCGAGCGGATCCGAGCGGTGACGGCGGCATGACCGTCAGCCGGATCGGCTTCGCCGTGAACCCGACCAAGCCCGATGCGCTGGAGCTGCTCGGACGGGCCACCGCCTGGTGCGAGGACCACGGCATCGGCACCTGGTGGGCGCCTGCGGCCGAGACGTCGGCGCTCGTCGAGGCGCTCCCGGGGACGGACGTGCTCGTCGTGCTCGGCGGGGACGGGACGTTCCTCCGGGCTGCCACCTCCGTCGCCGCCGTGGACGTGCCGATCCTGGGCGTCAACCTGGGCAAGGTCGGGTTCCTCTCCAAGGCGGAGGGCCACCGGCTCGAGCCGATCTTCGAGCACCTGCATCTGGGCCGCTACCGGGTGGAGGAGCGGATGCTGCTGCAGGCGTCGGTCCTCCCAGGCGGGCAGCCGGACGGCCTGCCGCCCACGATCGCGCTCAACGACGTCGTCGTGGCCCGTGGCTCCCTGGCCCGGGTCTGCCACCTGGAAGTGGGCATCGACGAGAGCCATCTCGCCACGTTCATCGCCGACGGCCTCGTCGTCGCCTCGCCGACCGGCTCGACCGGCTACTCCTTCTCGGCCGGCGGACCCATCCTGGACCCGCGCAGCCGCAACCTGATCGTCACGCCGATCGCCGCGTACCTGTCGACGATCCGGGCCGTCGTCGTGGGCACGGACCAGGTGGTCCGGTGCCGGGTCGTCGCAGCCCACGAGGCGCTCGTGTCGGTGGACGGCTGGCAGGACCGGCCCCTCGTGGCGGGCGACGTCGTCGAGGTCCGGGCGCTCGAGCGCCCCATCCGCCTCCTCGAGCCGGAGGGCGCACAGCCGTTCTGGGACCTCCTCCGCGAGAAGGTCGAGCTGCTGCCGCGGTGACGGGTCCCTCCGAGCGGGCTGCCCGCGCAGGCGAGCCCGGAGCCGACCTCGGACGGCTCGTGGCGCTCTCGGTCGACGACCTGGCCCTTCTCGAGCGCGTCCGGGTGGAGCTGCCGGCCGGCCTGATCGTCCTGAGCGGGGAGACCGGGGCCGGGAAGAGCCTCCTGATCGATGCCCTCGGGCTCGTCCTGGGCGCCCGCGCCGACACCGGGCTCGTTCGCCACGGCGCCGATGCGGCACGGGTGGAGGCGAGCTTCGAGCGGCCCGACGGCCGCCTGGCCGCGGTCCGGGAGGTGAGCGCATCCGGTCGATCGGCCGCCAGGCTCGACGGGGAGGCCGTCACCGTGGGTCGGCTGGCCGAGGTCACCGGTCCGCTCGTCGACATCCACGGCCAGCACGAACAGCAGCGCCTCCTTGACGATCGGCACCAGCGCGACCTGCTCGACGCCTTCGGGGAGCACCAGGATGCCCGCGCCGCGATGGCCGCGGCCGTGGCCCGCTGGCGCGAGAACCGCGAGGCTCTTGCGGACCTGCCGGCCGACGATCGAGAGGTCGCCCGACGACTCGAGGTCCTGGCCCATGAGGCCGCCGAGATCGAGGGCGCCCGCCTCCGGCCGGGCGAGGCTGCCGAGATCGAAGGTCGCCTGGCCGCGGCGCGGCACGCCGAGGCCGCCGTGACGGCCGCGGCAGCGATCCGGACGGCGCTCACCGGGGAGGAGGCAGGCGCTCGCGAGTCCGCCGCCAGCGCCGCCGAGGCCGCATCGAGGGTCGCTCGTCTCGATCCCCGCTTCGGACCGCTCGCGGAGCGCCTGGGCGGCCTCGTCGCCGAGCTCGACGACGCGGCGGACCAGGCCCGGATCCTGGCCGAGACCGTCGACCACGACCCCGCCGAGCTCGCCCGGCTCGAGGAGCGCCTGTCGGTGATCTACGCGCTCGAGCGCCGGTACGGTGACGACGAGGCGGCCGTCGTGGCCCATGGCGAGCGGTGTCGGGCCGAGGCCGAGCGCCTCCAGGGCCTCGACGAGGAGCGGATCCGCCGCCGGGAGCTGGATGCCGTCCTCCTCGGCGAGGTCGCGGACGCGGCCGCGACGCTCTCGGCGCTGCGGGCCACGGCCGCGGGAAGCCTGGCCGAGGCGGTCGGCCGGACGCTCCTGCCGCTCGGGTTCCCCGTCGAGGCCTTCGCCGTCGGCCTGGGTCGCCGGATCGCGGCCCCTGGCGAGCCGGCCGTGGAGCTCGACGGCGATGCGCTCGCGTTCGACGCCGCCGGCGTCGACGAGGTTGTCTTCCGCTTCGCCCCCAACCCGGGCGAGCCAGCCCGCCCGCTCGCCCGCATCGCCTCCGGTGGCGAGCTGTCGCGTGTCGCCCTCGCGATCCGGGAGGTCCTCGCCGGTCTTGACGACACGCCCACCCTCGTCTTCGATGAGATCGACAGCGGGATCGGGGGGCGCAGCGCGGAACCCGTGGGGCGGGCGCTGTGGGCGCTGGCGCGGCGCCACCAGGTCCTCTGCGTCACCCACCTCGCGCAGATCGCCGCCTACGCCGACACCCACCTGCGGATCGCCAAGGTCGAGCGGGATGGGCGGACCGCCACGACGATCGAGCGCCTTGCTGGTGACGCCCGGGTCGGGGAGCTTGCCGACATGCTGGCCGGCGCAGCGGGCGGGGAGGCGTCGAGAGCGAGTGCGCGCGAGCTCGACGACCGGGCCACCGGGTGGCGCGGCGAGCGGCTCGCCGTCGCCGGATGAGCGGCCAGGCTGCGGCCGCCGACGCCCGGTTGGAGCGGTCGATCGCCGCCTACCTCGACTACCTGCGGGTGGAGCGCGGGCTGTCCGAGGCGACCCTACGGGCCTACGCCACCGACCTGCGTGCCTTCGGCGTCGATGCGGGGACGGCCTGGGATGCCGGGCCCGAGGCCGCCGAGGCACACCTCGTCCGCTGTGCCGCGGATCGCGGGGGGAGGGGAGCGGGCAGGGGCCGACGCGCGCTCGCCCCGACGAGCCTCCGTCGCCGCGCCGCCGCGATCCGGGGGTTCTACCGGTTCGCCTATGCGGAAGGCCTGATCAAGGCCGACGTCGGTGCGAGGCTCGAGCTGCCCCGACAGCCCCGGCTGCTGCCCGAGACGCTGTCGGTGGACGAGGTGGAAGCGCTTCTCGACGCTGCGGGCGGGGCGGAGACGAGCGACGCCGTGGCCGCTGCGACCGGCATCCGTGACCGGGCCCTGCTCGAGCTCCTGTACGCATCGGGACTCCGGATCTCGGAGGCGCTCGGGCTGGACCGCGACGACCTCTCCCGGGAAGGCGGCTTCGTGCGGGTGGTCGGCAAGGGCGACCGTGAGCGCCTCGTCCCGGTCGGCGACGTCGCCCTGGAGTGGCTCGGGCGCTGGATCGACGGGCCTCGTTCCGACTGGCTGGAGCTCGCGCACGTCGATCCCGCGGCCGGGGGGCCGCTGTTCCTGACCTCGCGCGGCCGCCGGCTGGCCCGCCAGCAGGCCTGGACCGTCGTCAAGGGATCGGCGTCCCGGGCGGGGCTCTCCGACCGGGTCAGCCCGCACACGCTCCGCCACTCCTTCGCGACGCACCTGCTCGAGGGCGGGGCCGATCTGCGGGTCGTCCAGGAACTGCTGGGCCACGCCAGCATCAGCACGACCCAGTTGTACACTCACCTGACCGGAGAACGGATCCGGGACATGTACGCCCGGGCGCACCCCCGGGCCTGAGGGACGGAGAAGCCGCAGATGACCTACGCCGACGGGCTCCTTGCGCCTGGGGAGTCCATCTCCCGCCGAGAGCGCCAGCACTGGATCTTCCCGTTCCTGGTCGCCGGCCGCTGGGTCGCCCTCGCCGTGGTCGTGGGCCTCATCGGCTTCATCCTGTCGTTCCTGGTCCTCAACCCGGACGAGAAGGGCATCGTCTCGGACATCGTCGGGTTCCTCGACACCCTCATCGGGTGGGTGACCCTCATCGCGCTGGGGATCGCAGCTGTCGGGTTCGTCTGGGCAGTCCTGGTCTGGCAGTCCCAGGAGTACGTTCTCACCGACCGTCGGGTCATGCGGGTCTGGGGCGTCATCAACAAGCAGTCGAGCGACTCCTCGCTCGAGAACGTGACCGACGCCCAGATCGAGGTCCCGTGGCTGGGCCGCATCCTCGGCTACGGCAACCTGCGGATCCTCACGCCGGCCGAGACCGGGGTCGACGAGCTGGTGGCGCTGCCCGACCCGGTGGACTTCAAGAAGTCGATGATGACGGTCAAGGAAGAGCGGCTGATCGGCATCAACACCCCGCGGACGCCGACCCCGCCGGTCCGGGCCGAGGCTGCTCCGGCGCCGGCACCGGCTGCCGCGCCGGCACCCGCGCCGACGCCGGCTGCCGCTCCCGCGGTCGCGCCGCCCCCGGCCCCGGCCGGCTCGGACGACGTCACGAAGACGCTGGCCTCGCTGGCCGAGCTCCGTGACTCGGGCGCCATCACGCCCGAGGAGTACGACGCCAAGAAGCGAGAGCTGCTCGAGCGCATCTGAACCGGTCCGCTCGGGCGGGCTAGGATTCCGGTCATCCCGCCCGCACCGAGGACGCCGTGTTCGACTTCACGCCCGAGCGACTCGCCGCCGCTGCCTTCCTCATCGCCTTCTTCCTGCTCGTCGGCTTCCCGGTCCACGAGTTCGCCCACGCGCTGGCCGCGGACCGGCTTGGCGATCACACGGCACGGTTCATGGGGCGGCTGACGCTCAACCCCATCCGGCACTTCGACCCGCTTGGCGGGATCCTGCTCGCGGTGTCGATCCTGCTCAGCCCATTCGTGTTCGGGTGGGCGAAGCCGACGCCGGTGAACCCATCGAACCTGGTGGACCGCCGGAACGGCGAGTTGGTCGTGGCCCTGGCCGGACCCGCCTCGAACCTCGTCATGGCGTCGGTCATGGCCCTGGTCTTCCGGGCGGTCGTGGGCCTGGAGGTCGACGTCCCGAACATCGTCGTCCTGATCCTGTTCAACTTCGTCTTCTTCAACGTGATGCTCGCCGTGTTCAACCTGATCCCGGTCCCGCCGCTCGACGGCTCGCAGGTGCTCTTCCGGTTCCTGCCCCCATCGACGGCCTGGCGACTCCGGACCCAGCTCGCGCAGTACGGCTTCGTCATCATCATCGTCGGCGTCCTCCTGTTCGGGGGGGCCATCGCGGGGTTCATGCTGGATGTCACGGTCTTCCTGGTGGGCCTCTAAGGTCCACCAGTTCCGGAGCCACCTGACCGCCCGGGTCCGTCCGGCCGAGCGGGAGGAGGTCGCGGCCTGGCTCGAGCCGGGCCAGCTGGCGCTCTTCGATGCCATGCACGTCGCCGATCGGCGTCACGGCCTGGACGTCGTCGGGGTCCTCCGGGGCCAGGGGGTCCAGGACCGCGACGTGCTCATCGCGGGACTCCTCCACGATGCCGGCAAGGGCCGTGTGGGGGTGCTGCCGAGGGTCGCCCACTCGCTGGGGCAGGCGTACGGGCCCTGGGTCGGTCGGGCCGTTTCGGTCCTGCCCGCCTGGCGGCGCGACCTCGTCACCCTGGCCGAGCACGCCGAGACCTCGGCCGCGCTCGCCGCCGAGGCCGGCTGCTCGCAGCGGACGGTCGAGCTCATCCGGCACCAGGAAGCACCCCGGGATCCCGAGTTCGGGGAGCTCCTGCGGCTCGCCGACGAGGCGTCCTGATGGTCGTCGCCCGCCCTGCCCCGTTCCCGCCGCTGGATGCCGGGAGGTCGGCCGTCCGGATCGAGCCGGACCGCCGCCCCGACCGTGCCGCCCATGTCTCGGTCGGGACCTGGGAGGGCCCGCTCGGCCTGCTCCTGTCCCTGATCGAGGCCCGCCAGCTCGACGTCCTGACCGTGCCCCTGGGATCGCTCGCCGAGGCCTACCTGGAGGCCCTGGCCGACCTCGACGACGACCGGATGGGCCACGTCGCGGCCTTCATCACCGTCGCCTCGCAGCTCATCCTGATCAAGAGCCGGGCGATGCTGCCCCGGGCGCCGCAGGCGGTGCCGGTGGGGCTCGAGGACGACGGCGATCCCGAGGCCGAGCTGCGGGCCAGGCTCGTGCTCTACCGGGCGTTCCGGGACGCCGGCCAGGTCCTCCATGATGGCGCGCTCGAGCGGATCGGCGTCTTCCGTCGCGAGCCGGCGGCGGCCGCGGCGGCCGCCCTTGCCGGCGCCCGGGCACCCGCGCCGGAGCCGATCGATCCGGGTCGCCTGGTGGACGCCCTCGAGGCCCTCCTGCGGGTCGTCCCGCCGCCGCCGCCACCACCGGAGACGATCCCGCGGACGGTCACCCTCACCGAGCGGGCCGCCGTCATCCGGGCGGCCCTGCGCGGTGCCGAGGTCGTCGTGCTGCAGGAGCTGCTCCGCGGGGTCCACGACAAGGTCGTGGCGGCGGTGACGTTCCTCGCCATGCTCGAGCTGATGAAGCGCCGGGAGATCATCGTCGAGCAGGAGCGCCCATGGGGGCCGATCGTGGCCCGCCGGACCTCGGAGGCCGAGCGCCGGGCCGCCGGAGCCGTCGTCGATGAGGCCGAGGGCCTCGACGAGACGCTGGCGGACTTCGCATGAGGGACCCGAGCAGGACG
This sequence comes from Candidatus Limnocylindrales bacterium, assembly GCA_035458865.1. Classification (GTDB taxonomy): domain Bacteria; phylum Chloroflexota; class Limnocylindria; order Limnocylindrales; family CSP1-4; genus DATHYZ01. Next base: position 676 of record DATHYZ010000077.1, on the reverse strand, counting down.
AGCGACGGCGGTCCGGGGGTCCCCGTCGGGCCGGGGCTCGCGCCCGAGGATCCGGCGACGGCCATGCCCGGCGATGAGGAGGAACCGGACGTCTCTCCCGCGGAGGGGTCCGCCGCGTCCGCCGAGACCGCCGAGCTGAGCGAGCAGCAGCTGGAAGCGTTGCTCTTCGTCGCCGAGCGGCCGCTCTCCCGCCGCGAGCTGGCGTCGATCTCCGGCGTCGACCGTGCGATCGTGGACGAGCGGCTGGGCGACCTGGAGGTGGCCCTGGCCGACCGGGGCATCCGGCTGCTGGTCGACGGCGATCGGGTGGCCCTCGCCACCGCTCCCGAGGCGGGGCCGCTCATCGGCCGGTACGTCGGCGCGGACGCCATCCGCCTCTCGCCGGCGGCCCTCGAGACGCTCGCCATCGTGGCCTACCGCCAGCCGGTCACCCGGGCGGCCATCGAGAGGGTTCGCGGCGTCGACAGCGACTACACGGTCCGGACGCTCCTGCACCGCCGGCTCATCGTCGAGCTGGGCCGCGCCGAGACGCCCGGTCGTCCCTTCCTGTATGGGACCGGGCTCGACTTCCTCGAGCGCTTCGGGCTCACCAGCCTCGAGCAGCTGCCGCCGCTCCCGGCGGAGATCGCCGCCCGGTTGGTCGAGGACGGCGGTGACGCGGGGACGACGCCGGATG
>DATHYZ010000076.1:0-20196 GCA_035458865.1 Candidatus Limnocylindrales bacterium | reverse complement strand
GACGACCGTCGAGCCGCCGTCGTTGATGAGCTGTACGGTCGCGAAGTTCGGGCCGATCGCCACGATCCGGCCGGCCAGGGCACCGCCGGCTGCGATGGCGACGTCGCCGAGCTCGAGCCCATCGTCGGTGCCGCGATCGATCGTGGCGACGCGACGGAACTCGGACGACTCGCGGGCGATCACCCGCGCGGCGACGGTCTCGTAGTCGAGGCCGGACCGCAGCTGGAGGAGGGCCGTCAGGGCGTCGTTCTCGCGTTCGGTCGCGTCGAGCCGCGCATTGAGCGCCCGCAGCCGATCGTTCTCGGCACGAAGGGTCTCGTTGTCCTGGCGGAGCCGGTCGATCTCCGTCACGGCCTCGACCACGGAGGCGACCTGGGCGGCGATGCCGTCGACCGTGGCCTGGACGGGCCGGAATGCGAAGCCGACCCCGCGCTGGAGCTCGATGACGAGCCCGTTGGAAGAGAGCGCCATGAGGCCAAGGGTGACCGCGAGGAGGACGATGAAGACGGCCGCTCGGCGGCGGGAGGTTCGTGAGGCGAGGAGGGCGGTCATCGGCGTGTGGACGTCCGACCCACGGGACCCGTGACGCCTAGCGCGGCGGGCGCGAGTACGTCTCGGCGACGAGCACCCGGGTCATGTTGGGGTTGCGGGACATCTCCTGGAGGACGAGCCCGGTCCCACGGGCCACGCAGGTGAGTGGGTCGTCGGCGACATGGACCGGCATCTGGGTGGCCTCGGCGGTCCGCCGGTCGAGCCCGGCGAGGAGGGCCCCGCCACCGGCCAGGACGATGCCCTGGTCCATGATGTCGGCGACCAGCTCAGGAGGCGTCTCCTCGATCGTGTCCTTGATCGTGTCGACGATCTGGGCGACCGACGGCTCGATCGCCTCCCGGATCTGATCGGCCCCCACCTCGACGGATCGAGGCAGCCCGGTGAGCAGGTCGCGGCCGCGCAGGGTGACCCGCTGGCTGTCCCACTCGCCGGGGTAGGCGGAGCCGATGGCGATCTTGATGTCCTCTGCCGTGCGCTCGCCCAGGAACAGGTTGTACTCACGCCGGGCGAAGCTGACGATGTCCTGGTCCATCTCGTCGCCACCGATTCGGATCGAGCGGCTCACGACGATCCCGCCGAGGCTCAGGACCGCGACCTCGGTCGTGCCGCCCCCGATGTCGACGATGAGCGAGCCGGACGGCTCGCTCACCGGGAGTCCGGCCCCGATGGCGGCCGCCATCGGCTCCTCGATCAGGCGGGCCCAGCGGGCGCCGGCGTTGAGGGCAGCGTCGCGGACGGCCCGCTTCTCGACCTCGGTGACCCCGGACGGGATCCCGAGGAGCATCCTGGGGCGCGGGATCAGGCCGATCCGATCGTGGACCCGCTGGACGAAGTACTTGATCATCTGCTCGGTGACGTCGAAGTCCGAGATGACCCCGTCGCGCAGCGGCCGGACGGCGATGATCGAGGCCGGCGTGCGGCCGACCATCCGCTTCGCCTCGGCGCCGATGGCCAGGACCTTCTTGGACTTCGCCTCGATGGCGACGACGCTCGGCTCGCTGATGACGATCCCTCGATCGCGGACGTGGACGAGGGTGTTTGCGGTGCCGAGGTCGATCCCGATGTCGCGGGAGAAGAGGCCGAGGAAGGCGTCGAGCATGGGGGCGGGTGGTCCTTCGTGATCGAGGCGCCGCGCGGGCCGGCTGCAGGGGTCGCGCGGTCCGCTCGGGAGGTCGCCGGGAGAGCCCGCAGAGTATAGCCGCTACCTGCACCGGCTCCACGCGATGGGTCCGCCCCCGAGCCCGGCTATGATGGCGAGGCATGGCCGGGGTCCACCTGGCCACCCCGCCGGCACCCCGGGCGGCCCGCTCCGACGCCAACGCCAAACCACCCCCTCGAGGCCGGATCCATGGGACGACTCCGCCTGCTCATCCCGTTCGCGCTCGGCGCCGGCGTAGGCGCCGGCATCGCCATGCGCCTCCGCCAGCCGCCCCGGCGGAAGGTGTTCCCGCCCGGCCCGGAGGCCCTGGCACCCGGCGCGGCGCGCAGCCTGGCGGAGCACTACGCCGCCATCGAGGTCGGTCGCGGCGACCTGGCCGTGGAGTACGCGGCGGCGACGATCGAGCGGCCCGAGCTTCTGGTGAACGGGCCGGCCTTCTTCCCTCGCATGCTCGAGGACCTCAGGGCGGCGACGAGCTCCATCCACGGGAACATCTACGGCTTCCGCCCGGGCGACATCGGGGGTGAGTTCGCGAGGGCGCTCGCGGACGCGGCCCGGCGCGGGGTCGAGGTCCGCCTCAACACCGACGAGGTCCAGAGCGGTCCGAACCTCACCTACCGGTCGTTCTGGGCCCCCATGGTCGCGGCCGGCGTCCAGGTCACCTCGAACCAGGGCCTGTTCCTTGACCTCGACGGGCTGGTCGGTGGCCGGCTCCGCCTGGATCCCCGGCTCGATGACTTCGGCCACTTCCTCCACGAGAAGGCCTTCGTCGTCGACGGGCGGATCGGCTGGGTCGGGGGCATGGGCATCGAGGACCACTTCAACGACGGCGAGTTCAGCGACATCATGCTGCGCTTCGAGGGCGAGGCGGTCGCCCAGCTCCAGGCCGTGATCCTCGGGACCTTCCGGCACCAGGGCGGCCCGCTGCCCGGCGACCCGGCATCCCTCGAGCGGTGGTTCCCGGGCGTGGCCGAGCCCAGCCCGGACGCCGTGCGGGCCACGCTCGTCCGGAACGTCCCGGGCGAGGGGTTCCACCAGAACAGCCAGGCCCACCAGCTGCTGATCGACGAGGCCCAGGAGCAGCTCGACGTCATCAACCCCTACGTCACCGAGCATCCGGTCATCGACGGGCTCATCGCCGCGGCCCAACGCGGCGTCAAGGTCCGGCTGATCATCCCCGGCAAGCCCACCCCGGTGTTCATGGCCATGGCCCTGCAGAACCACTACGGTCGCCTGCTCGATGCCGGCGTCGTGGTCCTGGAGCACCCGGTGATGTGCCACACCAAGGTGACGCTCGCCGACGACCGGGTCCTCCTGGGGAGCTGCAACCTCGACGCCCGGAGCCTGTGGATGAACTACGAGCTGGGGCTCTTCATCGAGGATGCCGCGTTCGCGGAGCAGGTCCGGCGCGAGCTGTTCGACGTCGAGTCGAGCCGGTCACGCCCGGTCGAGCTCGTCGGAGGTCGCGCGGCGATGGTGAACGCGGTCGTCGACCGCTTCTGGAAGCTGCTCTAGCCGTCGTCGGCTCCGCGCGACTCGGACCCGGCGGGGCGGGCGGATCGGTCGAAGGCCATCCCTCGATCGCGGAGCGACACCCAGGCGTCGTGACCGATGACGAGGTGGTCGAGCACCTCCACGTCGAGGAGCCGGCCGGCCGCGAGCGCCTCGGCCGTCAGGTGGAGGTCGTCCGGGCTCGGGGTCGGGTCCCCGCTCGGATGGTTGTGGACGAGGATGACGGCGGCCGCGTCCAGGCGGACCGCGTCCCGAAAGAGCTCCCCGACGCGAACGAGCGACGTGCTGACGTTCCCGACGTAGACGGTTCCCACCCTGAGGACGGCGTTGCGGGTGTTGAGGAGGACGACCCGGAGCTCCTCCCGGACCAGGTGGCCCATCTGGAGGACCAGTCGATCGGCGAGGTCGGCCGGCGTGCGGACCGTCCAGCGCCCGGACGGCCAATCGGCGAGCAGTCGCCGTCCGAGCTCGAAGGCCGCCACGAGCTGACCCGCTCGCACCGGACCGACGCCGGGCAGGGCGGCCAGCTCGACCTCGCTGGCCCGAGCCAGCCCGGCCAGCCCGTCGTGGCGAGCGAGCGCCTCGTTCGCGATGTCGGTGGCAGTCCGTCCCGGGGCACCCGAGCCCCAGACGAGGGCCAGGAGCTCGGCGGCCGACAGTCCGGTCGCGCCCCGGAGCGCCAGCCGTTCGCGGGGGCGTTCGGCCGCCGGGATCGACAGCATCCGGCGGCCCAGGGGCTCAGGGGTCGCGGCCATCAGCACCTCCAGGGGTCGTCCCCGAGGCCCGGACGACGGAGCCCGCCGATCTCCCCGCCATCCGGGACCCGAGGACACCGCGGAGCCTAGGGATGGGGTCTTGCCGACGGCTCAACGAAGCCTCCACCATGGCTGCACTCGACAGGCCACCCGGACGCGGATCCCGGGTCGGCGGTCACCGAGGAAGGAGGCGGCCATGATCGGCCGGACGTGGCGAGGCTGGACCCGGGCCGAGGATGCGGACGCGTACGCCGACTACGTCGCCGAGACGGGCCTTGCGGTCTACCGGTCGACGGCCGGCAACCGCGGCGCGTGGGTCCTGACGCGCACCGACGGCGACCGAGCGGAGGTCCTGGCGGTCTCGCTCTGGGACGACCTCGATGCCGTCCGAGCGTTCGCCGGCGAGGATCCCGAGCGAGCCGTCTTCTACCCGGAGGACGACCGCTTCCTGATCGAGCGGGAGCGCGTCGCGGTGCACTGGACCGTTCGAGCCGCACCGGGCGAGGGCGGCTCGAGCTAGGTGGTCGCGGCGAGTGCGATGAGCACCGGAAGCGCGTTGTAGGCAGCGTGGAGGCCGATCGCCGCATAGAGCGACCGGCGGTGCACGAAGACCCAGCCGAGCGCGAGGCCGACCGGGACGCGGATCAGGAAGGCGACCAGCGCCATCTGGATACCCTCCTCGAACGAGGCCCCGCCGAGCGTCAGGATGTGGACGGCGGCGAAGAAGAGGCCACCCCGCACGATGGCCCGCGTCGGGCCCATGTCCCGAAGCCAGGCCGTCGTGGCGAAGCCACGGAAGAAGATCTCCTCCGCGACGGGCGCGACCACGGCAGCCGCCACGACGTTGAGGAGCGCGCCGGCCAGGTCGGGGGCGATCGGCAGCGGGCTCTCCGGCAGGGCGAGGAACGAGCTGAGCACCAGGGCGATGATCCCCGTGACGAGCACGAGGGGCAGGCCCAGGAGGGCCCCGTAGAGGAGCTGGCCCATGTCGGCGCGGGTGGGCCGATGGAACCCCATGTCGTGCCAGCCGAGCGCGCCGACGTCGACCACCAGGAGGCGGATCAGGACGACGTAGACGAGCCCGGTGAGCAGGAGACCCAGCAGCCCGGCCCCCGGGGAGACCAGGTCGACCCCGACCAGCCCGAGCGGGAGGACCAGCACCAGCTGGAGCACGAACGTCGTCGGGATGACGGCGGCGAAGACCAGGAACGGCGATGGGCCCCGGTACCCACCACGACCGCGGACTCGTCGCTCCATGGCCTGTGAGCCGGCGCCTGCCACCAGCCCGACGGCGAGGGCCGCGAGGCCGATCGCGACAAGGAGGATCGAGCTGGCCTCGCCCCCGGACAGGAGGCCGATCGCGAGCAGTCCGGCGCCGATGATGAAGGCGATCCAGCCGAGCCAGAAGAGCCCGGGTGCCGCTCGGCCCTCGATCGTGAAGACACCGGCTCCGGGCGGCCCCGGCGATCGCTCGACGGCGAGGCCGTCATCGTCCGGCTCGTCGTCCAGGTCGATCGGTGCGAGCGGGTCCGGGTCGGCCGATCCGGTCGTCGTCAACGCTCCGGGAGAGGATCGGTCGAGCCGACCTTGCCACTCCCGCCGGGCGAACTGCCGCGGGCCATGGTCGGCCTGGGCGATACCGGGCGCACGGTTGCGCGCTCGCGCCCGTAGGCGGGCTCCGCCGTCCCGGTCGGGGTGGCCGGGACCGGTTCAGCCGCCGGGCGCCGCTCGAAGTCCTTGCCGCACCAGGCGCACAGCGACCAGTCGAGCCCGACGAGCTTGCTGCAGTTCGGGCAGACGCGGTTCAGGCGCGTTCGGCAGGTCGGGCAGATGATCCACTCCTCGTGCACCCGTCGCTGGCAGGAGGGACAGGTCCGGATGGATTCGACCTCGGCCAGGAGCGCTTCCTCGGCCAGGCGCCGTTCGCTCACCTCGCCGATCCGCTCGGACGGGCGGACGAGCCGGTAGATGACGACGGCCAGCGGGAAGAAGATCGGCGTGAAGACGATGACGAGGGCCGCGGCGAGGTACGGCAGGAGCGGGTTGTCGGACCGCCCGTGCATGTCCTTGAAGGCCCAGAAGGCCGCCGCAAGCCAGAGCACGACGAGGTAGACAGCGAGGGCCCGCAACCCGAGCTGGATGATCGGGCTGTCGATGAAGTCGCCGATGGCATCGGTGATGCCGTCGATCTCGAAGGGCATGGAACGGGTCGACGCCTCCGGTCCGAGGGGCTGCGCTGTCGGCTGACCGACGTCCGCGGCAGTGTAGCAGCCACGGCTCGCTCACCCGCTCGGAAGGACGATCAGGCCCGGGGGCCCGTGATGTCGGTCAGCGATCCCCGCTGACAGGGTGCACCCGCAGCATCTCGGCGGTCCAGAGGGCCGAGCGCCATGTCGACGCGATCCCGGCGAGGACCAGGGCGGCACACCACACCACGACGAGGGCCACCGGCGCGAGGATCACGCCCGGTCCGAGCTCCCCCAGGACCGCCCGGCGAGCCGCGTCCCAGGCCCAGGCCGACAGGACCAGGGGCGGGGCGACGAGGAGGATGGAGCCTCCGGTCGCCAGGACCGCCGTGGCGACGGCGCCGAACGGCGCCCGGACGAGCGACCGCACGGCCGCGCCGAGCGACCCGGCGACGCTCCGGCCGCCCAGGACCAGCCAGCGCACCGCGAGGGCGCCGACGGCCTCGCCCACGAGCCACGCGACCGCGAGCAGCAGGAGCGCCTCGGGTACCGCGGAGACGACCCGGAACACGAGCGGGACGGCGACGTCGCCCGGCGCCGTGAGCTCGCGATAGACGGCGGCGACGACCCGGACGACGGCCCAGGTGAGGGCCGGGACGAGGAGCAGATGGGCGACCCACCGGACCACCATGGCGCGCCAGACCAGGCTCCAGGGACCGCGACCCGGAGCCGCGTCACCGGGACGGCCGAGCCGCCGGCCGAGGGACGCCCCGAACCAGCGGACGAGGACGACGTCGGCCGCACCTCCGATGAGGCTCCCGCCGACCCACCAGGCGAGGAACGCCAGGCCGGTCGCAGCCGCGAGCGGGACGACCGCCGGGCTGGTGCCGGCGAGCGCGAGGAGGATGATGACGGGACCGAGCGCGGTCGCGAGGCCCGTCACCGTCGGCAGGACGACGATGGGGAGCACGAAGACGGCCAGTCCGCCGCGAGCCAGGAACCCGGCCAGGGCGACCGGCCACGCGAGCGGGGTGAACAGCGCGACCTCGGTCGCGTCAGCCGCCCCGGCCAGCCAGCCCGGCGTGCGCGTCGGGGCTGGGACCCTGGCCTCACCGACGCCGGCTGGTGCCGCGCCGGCCGCGGTCACGGGACCGGCGACGGGCTCGGGCTCACCTGCGGCGGCGGCGTCCCGACCAGCGTGGTGAGCTCCGCGAGGGCGGCCTCGACGAGATCCATCTCGGCACCGTAGGTCGCGAAGTCGCCGGCCCGGAGCGCCTGCTGGGCCAGCTCGAAGTGGAAGTTCGCGTACTCGATGAGCGCCTGGACGTCACCGCTCGGCGGCGTCGGTCCCGGGGTCGGGCTGATGCCCGGCGACGGCGACGCGCCCGGCGTGGGCGACGGACCCGGCGACGGAGGCGGGGCGATGCCTCCGTCCGCCTCGAGGAGCAGGCCGAGCGCCTCACGGAGCGTGTCGGCCCAGACGACCGACGTCGGCGAGGCCACGACGATCCGCTGGAACTCCGGGAAGGAGGAGCCGGTCGACTGGAGATAGACCGGCTGCAGGTAGACGATCGAATCCTGGACCGGGACGACGAGGAGGTTGCCGCGGATGACCTGGCTGCCGGCCTGGCTCCAGAGGGTGATCTGGGAGCTGATGATCGGGTCCTGGTCGATGAGGGCCTCGACCTGGGCAGGGCCGAAGACCGTCGTGTTGGCCGGGAACTGGTAGAAGCGGACCTGGCCGTAGGTCTGCGGATCGTTCCCGGCCGCGACCCAGGCGATCATGTTCGGCCGGCCGCGAGGGACCATCGGCTGGAGGAGGAGGAACTCGGCCGACTCCTCGCCGGGCGCCCGCATGATCACGTAGTAGGCCTCGCTCGGGAGCGTCTGCTCGCTGGTCGTCCCGGTCGGCACGGTCCACAGGTCATCGTTCTGGAAGAACGTCAGCGGGTTGGTCACGTGGTAGCGCCCGAAGACGCGGGCCTGCACGTTGAACTGCTCCTCCGGGTAGCGGAGGTGGCCGACGAGGTCCTCCGGCAGCTGGTCGAGGGGGCGGAAGAGCTCGGGGAACACGCCCTGGTAGGCGCGGATGAGCGCGTCGTCGGAGTCGGCGACGTAGAAGGTCGTCGTGCCGTCGTAGGCGTCCATGACGACCTTGACGCTGTTGCGGATGTAGTTGAACGGCTCCGACCCGAGGCTCGTCTGCTCGAGCTCGGAGGTCGGGAAGAAGTACTCGGCGTTGGGGAACCGATCGCTCACCGTGTAGGCGTCCTGGATGAAGACGAGGCCGCCGTCGGGCTTCACCACCAGGTACGGGTCGCGGTCGTACCGCAGGAAGGGCGCGATGCGCGGCAGCCGGTCGGCGATCGAGCGGTGGAAGAGCAGCTGGCTCTCCGAGGTGACCTGATCGCTGATCAGCAGGTTCAGGTCGCGGAAGCGAAGCGCGAACAGGAGGCGGGTGAGCGTCGAGTCGATGTTGATGCCGGTCGAGCCCGTCCAGCGGTACTCGGCGCCCTGCTCGCTCCCCTCGCCCTCGCTGCCGGTACCCGACGGGAAATCGAACTCGGGCTGGCGGGCGCCCACGATGATGTAGTCGCTGGTGAGCTCGCCGAAGTAGATCCGCGGCTGGGTGATCTCGGGCGCGCCGTCGGAGGACACGGGCGGCAGGTCGCGGATCCACAGGCGCGGCTGACCCTGGCCGACGACCTCGTTGACCGGCACCATCACGGCGCCGACGCCGTGGGTGTAGATGATCCGGGTGTTCAGCCAGTTCTGGGTGATCCGCGAGCCGGCGAGGTCCAGCTCGCGGCCCGAGAGCATGACCTGGCGGCGCTCGCCGTCGACGTCGTAGCGATCGGTGTCGACGTCGAGGAAGTCGTAGTACTGGCGGACCGTCTGGAGCTGGTCGATCGTGGTCCGCAGCGGCCGGTAGTCCCACAGCCGGGCGTTGCCGAACGTCTCGGCCTCGCCTTCGAGATCCTCGGCGGTCAGCGGCTGGTCGCCGTTGTAGTCCCGCCGCTCCCAGTCCAGCAGGTCGTACGACAGCCGGGTCATCGCGATGTTGTAGCGGATGTACGGCTCCTCGTTGGCGTACGGGTTCGGCGTGACCACGAAGCGCTGGATGACCTCGGGATAGATGGCCCCGAGCAGGACCGAGGCTCCGAACCAGATGACGAGCGCCCCACCGAGCGGCCAGATCATCCGGGTGAAGGCCCCACCGACGAGGAGGGCGGCGGCCAGGCCGGCGATGATCGTCAGGGCGTCGAAGGCGAAGAACCGGGATGCCTGATCGGCGTAGCTGATGCCGGTGGCCACGCCGTTCGCGCTGTAGACGAGCTCGAACTTGTCCAGCTGGTAGCCGACGGCCACGGAAACGAGGTAGAGCCCGCCCAGGACAGCCAGATGGACGCGGACCGGCGTCGGGAAGGTGAAGCCACCGGACCGCAGCGCGGCGACAAGGTAGCGGCCGCCGGCCACCAGGAGCGCCCCGATGATCAGGGTGTTGGCGACCGACTGGATGAGGCGGAGGAACGGCAGCTCGAACAGGAAGAAGCTGACGTCGCGACCGAAGACCGGATCGGTCACCGGTTCGCCCGACGGCGCGAACGGCACCCGGTTGATCCAGAGCAGCAGGGTCTCCCACGCGCCCGACACGGCAGCCGCGAGGGTGATGGCCAGGAAGACCGCCACCGCGACCAGGATGATGGTCCCGACGGGCGTCAGGTCGGGCAGGTCGTCCGAGCTCACCCCGACGGGGCGAGCCCGGGCCGGCCCGCCGGATCCCGGGCCGCCGAAGGGATCGGACCAGCCGGATCGCCGCGCGTCGGCGTCGCGAGAGGCCTCGGCCAGGCGGTCGAAGAGCGACCGCAGGCTCGGCCCACCGGGCTGGGGCGGCGGCGCCAGGCGACCGGCCAGCCAGAGGTTCGCCAGGAGGATCAGGAGACCGCCGACGAAGATGCCGACGAACAGCCAGAGCTCGGTCGTGATGCGGGTCCAGAACACCGAGTCGTAGCCCACGGACCCGAACCAGATCGCGTCGGTCCAGAGGTCCACCGCGAAGCCCAGGAGCGGAAAGACGACGAGGATGACGACACCGATCGCGATCGGGATGAGCGCCCGCCGGACGTCGGGGCCACGACCCTCCGGGCCACGCGGACGACGCGGTCGACGAGTCCGCGGAGGACCGCCCGCCGCACCGCCGGCGGCGCCACGGATGGGCCGGGGCTCATCGTCGCCGCGGTCGGATGTCTCGCCCGGCTCGTCGGCAGGCTGGAAGCCGCCGGGCTCGTCGTCGGGCTGGAAGCCGCCGGGCTCGTCGTCGGGCGTCCGTGGGGCGTCCGGATCCCGCCCCTCGGCCTCGGCCTGGCGCCGGCGGAGCTCGTCCATGAAGTCGTCGAACATATCGCGCATCAACGGGAAGTCTACCCGCAGGTCGCCCCGAGGCGGTCCGACGGGTCCCCCTGGTGGTCGGATCAGCCGTGGGCGAGCCCCGCGGCAGCCCGGCGGAACGCGTCGAGGACGGCCTCGGCCAGGGCCCCATCACCGAGCGTCAGGGCCCGTGCCGCCTCGAAGCGCATGGCCGCGCGGACGGCTGCCGGCGAGCGCCACGGGCGGGTCGGGTCGGGCGGCGGGACGACCGGAGCGAGCCGGATGGCGAGGCGCCCGTCCTCCTCGGCGACAAGCCCCGATAGGGCCCCAGCCATCACCGGACCGAGGCGGGCGAGGGGCGGGTCGGGGGGCGGCCCGGCGGTCGGTGCGAGGTCGGTGAAGTCGAGGATCCCGGCGTCGTCGGCGACCCACAGGACGGTGAGCCACCAGGCGTCGTCGGTCCGGGTGGGGCGCGACAGACCGACGCGTCGGTCCGGTCGGTCGGCCCGGAGCGGGCGTTCCTCCAGGAACGACGGCCCGGGCGCCGGGAGTCGATCGGTCATGGGCCGAGGATAGCCGGCCGGCAGCCGGCGGTCCCTGGGTCGGAGCGGGACCCGGGATCGGTCGGGTCAGCCCTCGCCCGGAACATCCTCCGCGACCTCGTCCTCCGTCGTGTCCGGCTCGGCTGCCGGTCCGTCGGAGGCGATCGAGCTCGGTGTGCCGAGATCGGGTTCCACGAGGGCGTCGGTCGCCTGGTCCACCGCGATGGCGGCCCGGATGGCAGCCTGGGCGTCGACGGACTCGCCGCGATCGGCCGCGGCCACGGCATCCTCGATGGCCTGCAGCTCGGCCTCGGCGGACAGCTCCGACAGCTCCGCGGCCATCTTCAGGCGGAGCATCTCCCGGCGGACCTCGTCCGACGGCGGAGCAAGCGAACCGGGTGGGGGCGGAGGGCCGTCGTCGGGCTGCTCGCCGCTGAGCCACGCCAGGAGACGGCTCCGCTGACGCGTCGGCGCCCGGACCGCGTCGAGGACGGCCATCGCGTCGACCGAGGTGACCCCCGGGACCTGGGCCTCCTCGTCGCCGGCGAGGCTCGCGCCGCAGTGCGGGCACGCGGGGCCTGCACCGGCAGGCACCTCCTTGGAGCACCAGGGGCAACGGAAGGCGGCTGCGTCGCTCATGGCTCGACACTGTAGCGCGCCGTCGACCGCCCGGGATAGCCCGATGGTCACGTTCGGTCACGCCGGCCGGGCGGGGCGTCGGGCGGGACGCCGAGGTCAGAGCGGGACGAAGAAGAGCTGGAGCTCGAGGATCCCGTCGTCCTCGACCGAGACGACGATCGGCGCGCTCGGCATCCGGACGTCGAAGTCGGAGAAGGCGACGGCCGCCGACCCCACGACGGCCACGACGTCCCCCACGAGCCGGGCCTCGAGGGCGAACTCGGCGGGCCGGGTGACGCCGTGGATCGTCAGCTCGCCCACGGCCGTGCCGGTGAGCGTCGTGCCCTCGGCCGGTTCCCCGCCCAGGTCGAGCGGCCTCGTGAGGACGAACGTCGCCGTCGGGAAGCTGGCGGTATCGAGGGAGCGCTGGATGGCCCCGTCGCGTCGCGTCCGATCGCTGACGATGCGGGTCAGGTCGACCTCGACGGTCGCGGAGTCGACGACGGTCCCGCGGAACTCGAGGCTGCCAGAGACACCGGGCGTCCGGCCGACGGCCGTGGTGCGGCCGATGCCCTGGGCCAGGACCTCGTCGACCCGGAAGCCGGCCCAGCTGCTGGAGAAGTCGTCGAACGAGCCGATGGACGTGTCCACCTGCCATGTCCCGTCGAGATCCTCGCCTGACGGCCCGTCGGACGGCGCTGCGGAGGGTCCGGTGGACGCGGCGGACGACGGCTGGGGCTCCGCGGACGGCGGGGCGCTCGCGGTGGGGCTCGGCGAGGCGACGGCGCCGACGGCATCGTCGATGTCGGCCGTCGACGGCGCCTCTCCGCCGAAGAGCACGATCCAGGCAAGGAGACCCGCCACGGCCACGCCGGCGATGCCGACCAGGGCGACGACCCACCGGCGACCGGGGCCACGCCGGGACGGTCCGGGGCCGGAGGGCGGGGTCGGGGGGTTGGTTGGGGCGCGTTCGGTCACGGGGTCACCTCGGGACGTGCGGGCCATGTCCGAGGCAGGTACGGGCGTGGCGGCCACCTGGATCTCGCGGCGCCCGGGCCTGGTCGTGCCCACCGGCGCGCGGCGTCACTCCCACTCGATGGTGGCGGGTGGCTTGCTGCTGATGTCGTAGACGACCCGGTTGACCCCGGGGACCTCGTTGACGATCCGCGAGCTGATCTTGCCCAGGACGTCGTAGGGGAGCTTGGCCCAGTCGGCCGTCATGCCGTCCTCGGACGTCACGGCCCGGATGGCCACGACGTTGGCATACGTCCGGCCGTCGCCCATGACCCCGACGCTGCGGACCGGGGTGAGGATGGCGAACGATTGCCACAGGCTCCGGTAGAGCCCCGCGGCCTTCACCTCGTCGATGACGATCCAGTCGGCCTCGCGGAGGGTGTCGAGCCGCTCGGCGGTGACCTCGCCGATGATCCGGATCGCCAGGCCGGGGCCGGGGAACGGCTGGCGCAGGACCATCGCGTCGGGAAGGCCAAGCTCCAGGCCGACCGCCCGGACCTCGTCCTTGAAGAGGTAGCGGAGCGGCTCGATGAGCTTGAACCGCAGGTCGGCCGGCAGCCCACCGACGTTGTGGTGGGTCTTGATCTTCTGGGCCGTCTTCGTCTCCGGGGCGGTCGACTCGATGACATCGGGATAGAGCGTCCCCTGGGTCAGGAAGTCGATCGAGCCGAGCTTCGCCGCCTCCTCCTCGAAGACCCGGATGAACTCGTCACCGATGATCCGCCGCTTCTGCTCGGGATCGACGACGCCGGCGAGGCGGGCCAGGAAGCGCTCGCGGGCGTCGACCATGACGAGGCGCATGCCGAGGTTCTGCTCGAAGGTGACCCGGAGCAGCTCCGACTCCTTCTTCCGCATCAGCCCGTGGTCGACGTAGATGCAGGTCAGCCGGTCGCCGACCGCGCGGTGGACCAGGGTCGCCGCGACGGCCGAGTCGACACCCCCCGACAGGGCACAGATGACACGCCCGTCGGAGCCGGTCGCGGCAGCGTGGGCGTCCACTCGCTCGCGGATCTCGGCGACGGTCGTCTCGATGAAGTCGGCGGCGGTCCAGGTCGGCGGGATGCCGGCGATGCCGGTGACGAAGTTGCGGAGCAGCTCGCGCCCACGGGGCGTGTGGACGACCTCCGGATGGAACTGGATGCCGAAGAGGTTGCGGTCCGGGGCAGCCAGGCCGGCGTACGGCGTGGAGTCGGTCTGGGCGGTCGCGTGGAAGCCCTCGGGCAGCCGGGTGATGGAGTCGCCGTGGCTCATCCACACGGGCTGGTCCCGGTCGAGCCCATCGAAGAGCCCGTCGTCCCGCGTCACGGTGACGGTCGCCGGTCCGTACTCCCGCTTGGCGGCCGGCAGCACGTCGCCGCCAAGCTCGATGGCCATCAGCTGGGCCCCGTAGCAGATGCCGAGGACCGGCAGCCGGCCGCTCCAGATCGCCGGATCGGGCCTCGGCGCCCCGTCGTCGTAGACGGAGTTGGGGCCACCGGAGAGGATCACCGCCCTGACGCCGCGGCGCTCCAGCTCGGCCAGGGGCGTGTCGTGCGGCAGCAGCTCCGAGTAGACGTTGAGCTCCCGGACGCGGCGGGCGATGAGTTGGCTGAGCTGGCTGCCGAAGTCGAGGACGGCGACGCTGGCGCGCTCCTCGGCCGCCGCGGCGTGCGGTGGGCGATCCGCCGGCGACCGCTCGGGCGGCGGTGCCTTGAGGGCGGTCTCGAGGTAGGCCTCGACCTCGGCGTCATCGGGCGCCAGGACGCGGTGGCCGGCGTTGGCCGCCTCGCCGTGGACGGTCTTGCCGCGCTCGGACGACTCGGAGGCTGGCGGCTGGGGATCGTCGACGTCGGCCAAGGGCCCTCCACGAGGTCTCCGGTGGGTCGGGGCAAGGATAGCCGGACCGATGGTGCCGACGGGGCCCGTCGGTCCCGGGGCGAGCGCTGCCCGGGGCGAGCGCTACCTCGGTGGCTTCGCCCGCGGCGGACCTAGCGAGCGCGTCGACGACCTGCGATCCGGGGGCCCCGGAGGCCGACGGCGGCCAGGTCCAGCACGAGGAGCGAGGCGACCGACAGGACGACCATCGTGATCGGGTCCATCGTCTCGACTCCTCGGCTCCCTGGCGCCGCCCGCCGGTCGGGTGGTCTAGCCACCACGATCATCTGCCGGGCAGGCCGGCGGCGCATCGGCCCTGTGGCGCGAGCCCGGACGGACGAACGACGTAGGCGAGCCAGCCTACGGTCGATCGACCGGGCGCAGCCGGAACGCGGGCCCTCGGCCCAGGCGCTCCGCGGGCGTGCCGTAGCGAAGGATGAGCCCGGTCACCGCCCGGGCCGCCTCGGCGGCCTCCAGAGGTTCCGCGACCGCCTCCCACGACCGCTCGCCGACGGTCACGGTGCAGCGCGGCTCGGCCTCGAGGTTGCGCGCCCAGTCGGCGTCGGGGTTCCCGGCGGCGACGAGCAGGCTGCCGTCCGGCTCCTCGACGAAGCCGACCGCGACCGGCCGCGGCTCACCCGAGACGCGACCACGGGCCACGATCCGGACGACCTTGCCCCAGGTGACGAGCTGGTCCGCGACGTCGTCCGTCAGCGGCCTAGCTGCCAGGACTTGCCCTCGGTGGCGACCGATGGGGCGTAGACCATCTCGACCTGCTGCATGTCGGCGATCGTCCGGGCGCCGAGGGCCGCCATCGACTGCCGCAGCGCGCCGACCAGGTTCTCCGAGCCGTCGGTGGCGGAGGCCGGCCCGAACAGGATCCGCTCGAGCGTTCCCGCCGTCCCGACCTTGATCCGGGTTCCGCGCGGCAGCACCGGGGACGGGGCCGCCATGCCCCAGTTCGTGCCGCGGCCGGGCGCTTCCTCGGCCCGAGCGATGGGCGAGCCCAGCATCACGGCGTCGGCCCCGGCGGCGATGGCCTTGGCGATCTCGCCGCCTCGGCGCATGCCGCCGTCGGCGACGACCGGGACGTAGCGGCCGGTCTCGGCCAGGTAGGCATCCCGTGCGCCCGCCACGTCGCTCACGGCCGTGACCTGCGGCACCCCGAGGCCGAGGACCTCGCGGGTGGTGCAGGCGGCCCCGGGTCCCACGCCCACGAAGACGGCGGCGGCGCCCTGCTCCATCAGCGCGAAGGCAGCTTCGGCGTTGGTCGTATTCCCGACGGCGACCGGGATCGGCATCCGCGCCGTGAACTCGGCCAGCTCGAGCGGCTCGTAGCCGGAGGCCAGGTGGCGGGCGCTCGACACCTGGGACTGGACGAGCAGCAGGTCCGCGCCGCGCTCCGCGCAGTACGAGCCCCAGCGGAGGGCCGCGCCCGGGGTCGCCGCCAGGATCGCCGGCGAGCCGGCGGCGTGGAGCTCCTCGATCCGCCGGGCGACGAGGTCCTCCCGGATCGGCTCCTGATAAGCCTCGGCAAGGACGTCGTGGACCTCGCCGTCGGGCGCCGTGGAGATCCGCTCGAGCACCGCCGACGGGTCCTCGTAGCGCGTCTGGATGCCCTCGAGGTTGAGGACGGCAAGGCCGCCGAGACGAGCCAGCTCGCCGGCCAGCCGGACGTCGACGGCGGCGTCCATGGCCGCGCCGATGAACGGGATGCCGAGGGGAAGGCCGCAGAAGGTCTGGCCGAGGTCGACGTCCGACGGCTCGACGGTGCTGGTGCCGGGGGCGAGCGAGACGTCGTCGAACCCGTAGGTCGGACGGATGCCGTCCACCTTGGAGCGGAACGTCCGCCGGGTCGCGACCGCCGAACCCTGGGACTGGTCGAGCAATGCGGGCCCTCCTCCGCGCGGTGCCGGGATGCGCCGAGTCTACCGCGCCGACGCCGGCAGGGCCGTGGTCAGCGGACGACGCGCTCTCCGTCGAGGGTCGTCTCCAGCCAGCGAGCCCGCCCGACATCGTGGGGGATCTCGGCGACCCGCTCGATCGCCTCGCGGTAGGCGGGCCAGACGGCGAGCCGGACCGCCTCGGCGGGGCTGGCCCAGCGGGCCCCGTCGTGCTCGTCCGAGATGCGCGGCTCCGCGCCGGGCCGGACCCAGGCCGCGAAGACGACCTCCGCGAGCACCGCGTCGACGCC
Source organism: Candidatus Limnocylindrales bacterium (assembly GCA_035458865.1). Lineage (GTDB taxonomy): Bacteria > Chloroflexota > Limnocylindria > Limnocylindrales > CSP1-4 > DATHYZ01. Next base: position 3,442 of record DATHYZ010000076.1, on the reverse strand, counting down.
GGGCCAGTGGAAGAGGCTGACGAGATCCAGGTCGTAGAAGGTCAGGACCTCGTCCGGCCCGAATCCGGTCTCCTCGGCCAGCTCACGGATCGCCGCAGCGGCGACCCGCTCCCCGGGCTCGATGGAGCCCGTCACGCACTGCCACAGCCCGGCGAGCTGGCGGCCCGGGCCGCGGCGGAGGAGGAGGATCTCGATCGAGGACGGGTCGTCGGGATCGGCCAGCCGGAAGATCCAGACGGCGACGAGATCGGGGCGGAGCGGCATCAGGCGGCCGGCCCGGCGATCTCGAGCCCGCCGGCCCGGCGCTCGATCGCCTCGAGCTGCTCGAGGTGCATGAGGTCGTGGACGCCGGCGAAGAGCAGCCACTCGCCGCAGCGCAACCGTCCCACCAGCGGATGCTCGAGCGGGCAGGGATCTGTCTCGTGGCCGGCGATCGAGCGGGCCGCCCGGGCGACGATGCGCTGGCTCGTGGCCAGGTGGGCAAGGATCGAGGCACGGTCGGCATCCGCCCGCCCGGGCACGCCGGGGACGACGGTCGGGGCGTCGGCCGGGAAGCGACCCTGGGCGGCCAGCGAGGCCGCCATCGCCAGGCCGGCGCGAGCGTCGGCGTCATGGCCCAGCGCCTCCGTGACGGTCCAGTCCGCCTCGCCCCCGGGCAGCGCGAATGCCGTATCCGGCAGCCCCTCGACCACCACGGTGAGGACCTCGGCCACCGCGGCGAGCTGGTCGGCGAGCCCAGGCGCCGACCCCGACCCGGCCCGGCGGCGAACCTCGCGTCGCAGGCCGATGGGGCGCCCCTCGTCGAGCGCCCGCCAACAGGCGACGACGTCGGGTGCCCGGACCTCCAGGTCGGCGAGGTGATCGCTCATGGCGCCAGCGTACGCGAGCCCTCGGGTCGCCGGGAGGGCCGCACGGCCCCGGGGATCACGGCCGACCAGCGGACGGGTGGGCGATAATCCCCGCAGGATGCCGAACGAGCCATTCCGCTACCCGGACCTCATGGGCCGACTTCGAAGCGAAGGGCTCGTGCGGGTCTTCACGCATGGCCGCGGAGGCCCGCTGGCGTTCCTGCTGGTCCTCGGCACCGGGGTGCTCGCCCTGCCGCTGTCGGCACCCCTGCTCGCGGTCGCGTACGCGGCCGCCTGCGCCCTGCTCCTGGTCCCGATCATCCGGGGGGCGTTGACCGACCCGACGACCCAGCGAGAGGTCCTGACCGGCGAGATCGCCACCCGCTTCCCGACCGCCGACCTCGAGGCGCCGGTCCATCGCGCGGCCGTCGAGCGATCCGTGGTCATCCTGACCGAGATCGCCTTCCGCATCCACGACGCCGAGCGAGGGGGGCGCACCGCGCCGGGCGCGCGGGCTGCCTTCGCCGACGCCGCCGGGCTGGTGGACCTCCAGCGGGAGTCGGCGCTCCAGGCCGAGTCGCTCGACCGCGTCCTCGCGCTCGTCGAGCGCAACGACGAGCATGACGGCGCGTCACACCGTCGGAGGAGCGGAAGCGAGGGAGGGCGGACGAACGCGGAGTCGAGCGCCACCGCGACGACCACGGAGCTCCGGCAACGGAACATCGACGCCGTCCGCTCGGAGGCCCGGGCCGCCGACGAGCTGATCGTGACCATCGGCCATCGCTTGGAGACCATCTTGCTCCAGACCTCGCAGATCGACCGCGAAACGATCGACATGGTCCGCGCCGACGAAGCGGTCCGTGGCTCCGAGGAGGCGGTCGAGCGCCTCCAGGACGTCGTGGAGTCGCGGCGGCGGGCGGCCGATCGCCTCATCTCGGTCCTCTCGACCGAGGGGGAGGCCGGGACGCCCGATCGGTCGGGCCCGTGACGACTCGCTCCTGCGAAAGGACGGACACATGAACCGGAGCCGCTCCCTGTGGATCTGGGGTGCCGTGATCCTGCTGCTGGTCTTCGTCTTCGCCGCCGTCGTCGGACGGGTCATCGATTCGATCGGCGAGCCACAGCCGTCCGACGGTGCCGCCGCGAGCAGCGGGCCGACCACCCCGCCCAACGCCGTCGGCATCACGATCGCCAGCTCGAACACCAAGGAGGCCTGGCTCCACCAGGCCGTCGAGGCGTTCAACACCGCGGCCACCACCGACGGCGGGCTGCAGGTCGACGGCAAGCCGGTCTTCGTCTCGATCATCCAGGAGGAGGTCGACGGCAAGGTCGCCGACTACCGCTCGGGGACGATGGTGTCCGACACGCTCAACGGCAAGATCGAGCCGACGATCATCTCGCCCGGCGAGGAGTCCTGGGTCCAGAAGTTCGAGCGCGACTGGGAGAGCGTGAAGGGCGGCGACCCGATCTCCGAGGCGCAGTCCCCGATCCTCGTCCGGACCCCGCTCGTGGTCGCCATGTGGCGGTCCCGCGCCGAGGCGCTCGGCTGCTGGCCCACGCCTGGTCCCGAGTGCACCTGGGCCCGCCTGGGCGCCCTGGCCAGCGACCCGGCCGGCTGGGGCTCCGTGGGCGAGCCGCAGTGGAAGCAGTTCAAGTTCGGCTACGGCTACTTCGGTGAATCGAATTCGGGCACGCTGGCGACGGTGGCCATGTGCATGGCCGCGCTCGGCAAGACCGAGGGCCTCGTCGTGAGCGACATCAGCTCGGACAACGCCTGCGGGACGTTCATCCACGAGATCGAGAAGGCGAAGGTCCACAGCGGCAAGTCCGACGTCTTCCTGCTCGACCAGATGGAGACCGGCGGACCCGAGTACCTCGACGGGGTCGTGACCTACGAGTCGAACGTCGTCGCCCGGAACCGGTCGGCCGGCGACCAGCTCCGCGAGCCGCTCGTCTCGTTCTACCCGCAGGACGGCACGGTCGTGGTCGGCCATCCGTACGCCATCCTCGACGGGGCTCCGTGGGTCAGCGACGAGCAGGTCAGGGCCGCCGGGATCTTCCGGGACTACCTCCTCTCGGATGAGCAGCAGCGGGCGGTGCTCGACCTCGGGTTGCGACCGGCCGACGCCGACACGCCCCTGGGCTCCCCGATCGAGCTCGGCAACGGGGCCAATCCCGACGCGACCCTCGTCGCGCTGACGATGCCGGACACGCTGACGATCGAGCGCGTCGGCGAGGCCTGGCAGGACGTCCGCAAGCATGCGGTCATCGCCATCGTCTTCGACAAGTCCGGGAGCATGAGCGGCGGGAAGATCACCGCCGCGGTCAAGGGCGCCCAGGAGTTCGTCCGCAAGATGAGCCCCAAGGACGAGCTGCTCTGGATCCCCTTCGACCACGAGGTCTACCCGGGCGTCCGGGGCACGAAGGCGGCCGTCGGCGAGGACCTCATCGACGACATCGCGGCGACCGTCGCGGACGGCGGGACCGCGCTCTACGACGCCATCCTGCTCGCCCGACAGGAGCTCGAGGAGCGGCGGTCGGAGACCGGCGATACGGTACGCTACGGCATCGTGGTGCTCTCCGACGGTCAGGAT
>DATHYZ010000075.1:0-13602 GCA_035458865.1 Candidatus Limnocylindrales bacterium | reverse complement strand
CTTCCCGGACGCCCTGGCAGGTGGGCCGGCGGCGGCGCTCGAGGGCGGGCCGGTGCTCCTCACGAGACCGGATCGGCTGCCCGAGGTGGTCCGGTCGGAGCTGGTCCGCCTGGCTCCCGCCCGGATCCGCGTCCTGGGCGGACCCGCGGTGGTGTCCAGCGATGTCGCCGATGCCCTCCGGTCGCTCACCCGCGGCCCGGTCACCCGGCCTTGGGGACGGGACCGCTTCGGGACCGCGGCCAGCATCGTCAGCGACGTCTTCGCCGGCTATCGCGGGCCCATCCTGGTGGCTTCGGGGCGTGGCTACGCCGATGCCCTCTCGGGTGGCGCCGCGGCGGCCGGGGCCGGCGCCCCGGTCGTCCTCGCGACGGTCGACGACGTTCCCGACGCGACCGTGGGCGCCCTCGGATCGATGACCCCGACCTCCTTCACCCTGCTCGGCGGACCGGCTGCCCTCGGCAGCGCGGTGGCCACCGAGCTCGCTGCCCGCTATCCGGGCATCCAACTGCGCCGCTGGTGGGGACCCGATCGCTACGCCACCAGCGCGGCCACCAGCGCCGCGGCCTTCGCGGACGGGGCCGAGACCGTGTTCCTGGCGATCGGGACGGACTTCCCCGACGCGCTCGCAGCCGTCCCGGCGGCAGGGCTGGCGCGGGGGCCGCTCATGCTCACCACTCGATCCTGCCTGCCCCCCGCCGTCTTCGGCGAGCTCGAGCGACTCGCCCCCGGCAGGGTCGTGATCCTTGGTGGGCCGGCGGTCGTCGACGAGACCGCCCCGACGGTCGTCTGCGGACCGGACCCCCGGCCCACCGAGGCCGTCGACTGCGTGGACTTCGCCAGCCCATCGTCGGCGCAGGCGTGGTTCGACCACTACCGGCCGTGGTTGGGCGACATCGGGGACCTGGATCCCGACGGCGACGGTCGAGCCTGCCTCCCGCGGATCCCCGGTGTCGTCGAGGGATCGGTCGGGTGGACCTCGCTGGAGTTGCGGGCGGCCTACGACGTTCGCGCCTCGGTCGGCTTCGACGACCGGACGCTGGCGACGGACACCACGATCACGGTCCGCAACGACTCGGGTGCCCCGATCGACCGGGTCGAGCTCAACACGGTCGCCGCACGGCTCGGGCAGATGCGCGGCTTGGCGGCCTGGGTCGAGGATCGAGCGACCACGCCGAGCGTCTCGGACCAGACCATCGTCGTGCCCCTCGGTGGCGTGCTCCCGGCGGACGCGACGACCACCATCCGGGTCGTCTTCCGGGCGACGCTGCGCTCGGGCGTGAGCGGCTCCGACTGGCTCTTCACCCGGGCGAACGGGATCGTCGACCTCTACCGCTGGATCCCGTGGGTCAGTCTCCGGCGCCCCTTCGACCGGCCGAACCACGGCGACCCGTTCGTCACGCCCGTCAGCCCCCACGTCCGGCTTGCCCTGACGACCGATCGGCCGCTCGTCGTCGCCCAGTCGGGACGGGTCGTCTCGTCGACCGGGCTGACCCAGGTCTTCGAGGCCCGCGACGTCCGCGACTTCGTGCTCACCGCCGCGCCAGACTTCAAGACCGCCAGCCGGACCGTCGCCGGGGTCGTGGTTCGGACCTTCGTCCGGCCCGGCGTGGGCGCGTCCCCCAGGCTGGACGCCGCGCAGCTCGCCATCGCCCGGATGACGGCCAAGCTCGGTGGCTTCCCGGTCCCCTACCTGGTCGTCGCCCAGTCGGCCGGCGGCTACGGGATGGAAGGCCCCGGGATCATCTGGATCCCCGGCTCGGTGGCGACCACATCGCTCCGCTACCTCATCGCCCACGAGACCGCCCACCAGTGGTTCTACGCCTCGGTCGGCAACGACCAGGCGAACCACCCGTTCGTGGACGAGGCGGCGACCGACTTCCTGGCCCGCAACGTCCTCGGGATGCGCCGGGCCAGCCGGTGCAGCACCGGCCGCCTCGACCTGTCGATCTACGCCTACTCCGCGTCCTGCTACTACGAGCGGGTCTACGTCCAGGGCGGCAACCTCATCGACGACCTGCGCCGGAAGATGGGCGACACGGCCTTCTGGCGGGGGATGCGGACGTACGTGGATGCGAACCGCCTGGGCGTCGCCGGCCGGCGCTCGCTCCTCGACACGCTCGACGCGGCGACGCCGCTCGACCTGCGTCCGACCCTCGCCCCGCGCTTCCCGGCCTGGTACTAGGCCCTCGCGCGGCCTGCCCGGCCGCCGGCTCCGTCGCCTACGCCCGCGACCCGCCGGTCCGCCGCCCGCGCCTGGGGCATCCAGCGCAGCCACGTCGGCACGAGCGGACGCCAGGCCTGCCAGCCGGCCAGGAGCCACGTCGCGGCGAGCGCCCGACCCCGCGACCAGGGGATGCGGTACTCCTCGCGCAGCGAGGCGGGCAGCAGGTCGACCGCCGGCCAGAGGGTCCAGTCGTAGGCAGCCGGCGAGATGAGCCGCAGGATCGGCGCCAGGGGCGGGACGAGCGGCTCGAGCGGCGGGTGGAGGATGTGCCGGGCCAGCTCGCGGGCGGTCGGCGTCGGATGGACCGGGCCGTCGGGTGCCAGCATCCCCGCCAGGTAGGCATGGAACGCGGCGAGGTCGGCCGGCAGCCGATCGGCCGGGATGCCGAGGGCCCGCCCGACCGGGACGGTCTCGGCGTAGAAGCGGGCCGCCCGTTCGCGCGACAGGGGCCCCAGCCAGCGGTCGTAGGTGACGATCGTCGAGTCGACGAGGGTGGCATGGACCCAGAGCGACAGGTCGGGGTCGGCGGCCGTGTAGCTCGCCCCGAAGCGGGTGGCGGCCGTCACCTCGCGCACCGGACCCCGTACTGGGGCGTGCCGGCGGCGGAGTCGGGCGACCTCGGCGCGAGCCGCCGGCGTCGAGCCGTAGACGATGGTCAGGTAGCTCCGCAGCGTGGCCTGGAGGCGGCTCCACGGGTCCACCCGGAACGAGGAGTGCTGGTCCACCCCCTCCGCGACGAGCGGATGGGCGATCTGCATGAGCAGGGCTCGCGGCCCGGCCCCCAGCAGCAGGACGGCCTCTCGATCGAGGCGCCAGGCCTCGGAGCCAGGTCCGTAGAGACCAAGGCGGGGGTCGGCGGTCGGCGATCCGGCGAGCCTGCCCGTCAGCGCTCCTCGGGGCTCCGCTCGACGACCCACCAGGCGAACGGGAAGACCGCCCCGGCCAGGGCGAGCTTGACGAGGTCGCCCACGAGGAACGGCGCCAGCCCCTGGGCCAGCGTCTGGGAGAACGTCAGGTCGGCCGCGATCCACAGCCAGGGCAGGCCGACGGCGTAGATGACCGCGTTGCCGACGGCCATGGCCGCGACCGCGCCGCCGATGTGGCGATCCCACCCGAGCTCGGCCAGCTTGCCGACGACGATGGCGGCGACGACGAACCCGACCAGGTAGCCCCCCGTGGCGCCGAGGAGGATGACCCCGTCCTGCCGGGTCACGAAGGTGTCGAGTCCCGACTGACCGCCGGCGTAGACCGGGAGGAAGAGCCCGAGCGCGAGGTACAGGCCCGCGGCCAGGCCGGCCCGACGGGCGCCGAGCGCCCCGCCGACGAGGAGGACCGCGAAGGTCTGGCCGGTCACCGGGACGGGCGAGCCGGGCACCGGGATGCGCACCTGGGCGGCAAGCGCGATCAGGATGGCGCCGGCCACCACGAGCGCGAGATGGCGGGCGAACGGACGCATCCGCTCGGCGACCCTGACCGGGACGAGGAAATCGGCGAGGGTGATCCCGCGTTCGGCGGCCGGCAGGCGATTGAGCGACGGCACGGAGAACGTCACCGCGGTGGCGGACCTCCCTCTGGGCGCCCGGGCGACGTGCCGGGTCGAGGGCAGTCTAGCGCGGGTCCACCCGGACCGCGCGGACGATCGGCAGGGCCGCCGCGGTCCGGGCCGGGTACCAGGCCGCCAGCATCGCCACGCCGAGCCCCAGCGCGGCGACCAGGCCCAGGGTCGGCCAGGGGATCGCCGGCACCGCGACGGGCTCACCGGAGAGGGCGGAGACGAGGACCGCCACCGCCAGTCCGCCGAGGATGCCGAGGACCACGGCGATGCCCCCCAGGATGCCGGACTCGACGACGACCATCCGACGGACCTGCCGCCGCGTCATGCCCGTCGCCCGGAGGACGCCGATCTCGCGGACCCGGTCCACGACGCTCATGGCGAGCGTGTTGACGATGCCGAGCGCGGCGACGGCGACGGCCACGAGGGCCAGGATGTCGAGGAGGCCGTAGATCCGACCCAGCGCCTGGGTGACCGCGTCCCTGACCTCGGCCAGGGGCACCGGCTCGAGCCCGTAGAGGCGGGCCGCATCGGCGACGGCTCCTGCCGTCGCCTCGGCGCTGCCGTCGGCGTAGCGGACGGCCAGGCTGTCCGCGCCCGTCACCCCGAACGCGGCGGTCGCGTCGGACCAGCCCACGAGCACGGCCTCCCCGCCCCGGCCCGGCAGGCCACGTTCGACGATCCCGGCCACCTCCAGCTCCACGGTCGGGCCGGCCCCGGGCTGCAGCTCGATCCTGTCCCCCGGGCCCAGGTCGAGCTCGAAGCGCTCGAGCATCGACGCCGGCAGCACGACGGAGCCGGCGTCGTCGAGCGCGGCCAGGGCGGACTCGCGGTCGCCGTCGACGAAGGTCAGGCGGCCGTCGGCCAGCAGGTCGGCCCCGCTGACCGCCGCGGCGTCGAGGCGGAAGCCGTCGAAGGCGACGGCGAAGGTGGCGATCGGTGAGACCCGCTCGACGCCGTCGACCGCGGCGATCTCGGGGGTCGGACCCTGCTCGCCGAGCGGGATCGGGGCGACCGCGACGAGGATGGCGTCCCCGGGCACGACGCCCTCCAGCCAGGCCGAGGCCGAGCGACGGGCGTCGGCCGCGACGGTCGCGAGGGCGACGACGAGCGTCAGGGCCACGGTCAGCGCCCCGACGGTCAGGCCCGTCCGGCCCGGATCGCGGGCCAGGGCTCCCCGGGCGAGGCGCTCCTCGATCGGGGCCACCACGGCGAACGGGAGGCCGACGAGTCGACCGACGACCGGCGCCACGACCGGGGCCAGGAGGGCGAGGGCGACGAGCGAGGCATACGCGACGAGCTGCCGGGACGCCTCGTCGGGGTCGAGCCCCCGGCCCAGGATCAGCACGGCGAGGGCGACGATGGCGGCGACCCCCAGGAGCCACAGGATCCACGCCCGGCGACGGCGACCCTGGTCGGCCCGCGACCGGAGCGCCTCCACGGGCGAGACCCGGCCGGCCCGGAGGGCCGGTTCGAGAGCGGCGGCAAGGGTGACACCCAGGCTGATGAGCGCGGCGAGCGCAAGGCCGACCGGTGACACGGCCAGGAGCGCCGGCAGCCCGATCGCCGCGCGCACCACGCCGGCCAGGAGAGCAGCCAGGAGAACGCCGAGGACCAGCCCCACGATCCCGCCCGCGAGGCCGAGCACGACGGCCTGGCGCAGGATGACGGAGACGACCTGCCCGCGGGTCGCACCGGCGGCGCGGAGCAGGGCGACCTCCCGGGCCCGCTCGGTCACGGTCATCGACAGGGTGTTGAACACGAGGAAGGCCCCGGCGAAGAGGGCGACCGCGGCCACCAGGGCCATGGTCGCCAGGAAGTCGGACGTCGACGCCCGGAGGGACGCGGCGAGCTCGGCCGGCGTCGTCACGACGTACGGCGTGGCCAGGGCGGCCCCGAGCTCGTCGGCCACGGAGGCAGGCTCGGCGTCGGGCTCGAGGACCAGGTCGAGGCGCGTCGCGCCGTCGACGCCGAAGAGCGCCCGGGCGGTGCCGATCGGCAGGATGACCGTGCGTCCGGCGGCACCCGCGACCGGGCCGTCGCCGCGGACGATGCCGACGATCCGGACCGCACCCGTGCCCGGCGGCGCGTCGGCAGCGCCCAGGAGCTCGATCGGGTCGCCGACCGTGAGACCGGCAGCGTCGGCGAAGGTGTGGCTGACCAGGGCGCTCTGCTCGTCGTCGCGGACCAGGGCGCTGCCCTCGATGACCTCCATGGAGCGGACCTGCGGGTCGAGGACCGGGTCGATCCCGAGGACCGCGACCGGCCCGTCGGCGCCCGCGTCGGGGGTGAGGTCCGGAAGCAGGTAGGTGCGGCGCTCGATCGACGGCGCGGCGACCGCGACACCGGGCAGGGCTCCGGCCTGTTCGATGGCGCCCCTGTCGAAGCTCGCATCGCCGAAGGCCCCGACGGTGAGGTCGGCCCGGCCGACGGCATCGGTGACGGCCAGGTCGACGGCGCGGTCGGCGCCATCGGCCGTGACGACGGTGGCCACCAGGACGGCGGTCCCCAGCGCGACGCCGAGGACGGTGAGGACGGACCGGACCGGGGCGGCGGCCAGGCTCCGCCAGGCGAGGGCGCCGAGTCCGCCCACGATCAGAGGCCGACCTGGGCGAGCCGAGCGATCAGCGGCGCCGCCCCATGCTCGGTGCGCCGGCCGAGCTTGATCTCGTCGAGGATCCGGCCGTCGCGGACGACGAGGACCCGGTCGGCGTAGGCGGCTGCCTTGGCGTCGTGGGTGACCAGGACGACGGTCTGACCCAGCTCGGCGCACGAGCGCCAGAGCGCGTCGAGGATCTCGGTCCCGGTCGAGTAGTCCAGGTTGCCGGTGGGCTCGTCGGCAAGCAGGATCGCGGGGTTCGTGACGACGGCCCGAGCGATGGCGACCCGCTGCTGCTCGCCGGCCGACAGCTCGTCCGGGCGGTGCCGCTCCTTGCCCGTGAGCTCGACGAGGGCGATGGCGTCGGCGACCCGCTTGGCCGTCTCGCCGCGTCGGGCGTCGATCCCGGCGATGGCGAACGGCAGGGCCACGTTCTCGCGGACGTCGAGGACGGGGATCAGGTTGAACGACTGGAAGACGAAGCCCGTCCGCTCCCGGCGCAGCCGGGTCGCCGGGTCGTCGGCCAGGCCGGCGATGGCCTGGCCCTCCAGCACCACCTGACCGCTCGTGGGTCGATCCAGGCCACCGAGCAGCTGGAGGAGCGTCGACTTGCCGGACCCGGAGGGACCCATGATCGCGACGAACTCGCCGGCCTGGACGGCGAGCGACACGCCCCGCAGGGCCTCGACGGTCCCGGAGCCCAGGCGATAGGTCTTGGTGAGGTCACGGGCCTCGAGGACGAGGGTCATCGGGAAGCGCTCCGGCAAGGGGTTCCGAGGCAGTGTAGCGGTCGGGGGCGGCAGTGGTGCCTGCCGTCAACCCCCCAGGTAGAAGCCGGCGATCCCGCTCACGATCGTGTCGACGATCCCGCCGCGGGCCGCCGGATCGACGATCCGCAGCCCGGTGGTGTCGCTCGGCTCCTCGGGCGCGGGAGACGGCTCGGCCGATGGCGACGGCGAGGGTGACCGCGACGGGGCCGGCTTCGGGGACGCGTCCGAGAGGTCCGGCCCGTCGAGGTCGGGGGTCGGCTTCGGCGTGGGCGTCGGCGACGGGGACGGGACCGGGGTAGGCACGGCGGTCGCCACCGGCTTGGCCGTCGGCTTGGGCGTCGCCGCGGGCTTGGTCGTCGGCCTGGGGGTCGCGGTCGGCTTGGGAGTCGCGGTCGGGGCCGCCGTGGGCTTCGGCGTGGGGGCCGGGGTCGGCTTGGGCGTGGGCGCAGGGGTCGGCTTCGGGGTAGGCGCCGGCGCCGAGCCACCGCACTTGTCGGCGAAGATCACCGTCCACATCTTCTTGCCCGTGGGGCCCTTGAAGGCGCCGATGCCGACGACGTCCCAGGCCTTGCCCAGGATGTTGGCCCGGTGCCCCGACGAGTCCATGAAGGACTTGTGGATCGCGGCGGTGGCGACGTCATCGGGGTAGTTGTTCCAGCCGATGTTCTCCCCGGCCGACACGAAGCAGTAGCCCTTCTCCTTCATCACCGAGAAGACGTTCTTGCCGGACGGGGGGATCGAGTGGCTGAAGTAGTCGCGCTCGATCATGTCCTTGCTCCGCCAGCGGGCGATGTCCCGGAGGGCGGCGTCCATCTTCAGGGGCGCCAGGCCGGCCGATGCGCGGGCCTGGTTGTGGAGCGTCAGGAGCTGGTCCTCGGAGCCGGACGAGAAGGCGTTCGCGTCCCAGGCCAGGGCGAGGCCGGGGACCGCGAGGCTGGCGAAGGACGACGCCGTGAAGGCGAGCGCCACGATGAACGCGAGGCGGGCGATCGGGCGTCGCATCGGCTGACCGGTCCTCCGTCGTGCGGGTGCCGCCGGCTGGGGCCGACGACCACGCGGAGAACGTACGTCCGGCCGGCCCGCCGGACCGCGACCCGGTCGTCCCGGGGGATCGGACCCGGGGGTACCACCGCCCTGCCCACCGAAGTGCCCGCGACCGCACCAGAGCGCCCCGAACGGCCCGCGATGCGAACGACCAGGCGCCCGACCTGCGCGCTAGGGCAGGTCGGAGAGCATGCTCCGGGCCGGGCGGTCCGGGTCGACGAGGAGGGCCACCTCGTCGCCGGCCGCGTAGCGGGCCGCCTCCGCCCACGACATCGGCGGGGTGTGCCCCGTGAAGTGGCGGCCGTTCAGCTCGTAGCGGTACCGGACGACCCACTGCTCGGTCATGGGATCGTCGGTCGCGTGGGCCCCACCGACACGGATGCCGGTGGCCGCGATGTCGATGACCCGTCCCGGCACGGAGAGTCCATGCGACGACAGCCGTCGTCCCGTCCGGACGACGTCGAGGCGACCGTAGGCGAGCGCCCCGCCCAGGGTCGCGAAGACCGCGCCCAGGAGCAGCAGCGGGATCCCGCCCGTGATCGATGCCCCGCCGGCGGTCATGCCCAGGATCGCCCAGCCGATCACCACGAGCCCGACCACGAGGAAGGCCGAGCCGAACCACAGTGGTACGCGGGCTGCCGACTCGAGGAAGGAGAGGCGGGCGACCGGGGCCTCGGACGGGGGCGCCGGTGGCGGGGCACTCTCCACGAACCGGGGCTCGTCACCGGCCGCGGCCGCCGGGCCGCTCCCAGCCTGCGCCCCGACGATGAGCTGGTACACCCGCTGGACGTCGGGCACGTGCCGCAGCAGCGCGACGTCAGCGCGCCCGCCCAGGAACGGGCCGGCGATGCGCCGGAGGTAGCGCTCGGGCCCAGCCCCAACGGGCAGGTCGAACGAGATGGTGCCGACCCCGTCGCGCTCCAGCTCCATCCGCAGATCGGGCAGGTTCGCCAGCCGCAGCTCCGTCCGATCGGACCCCACCTCGATGACCAGGTGGCGGTCCGTGAGCGTCCATCGCGTCGCCGGGACGTCGCGACGGGCCCCGATCGCCGAGAGCACCGTCCACCCGACGACGATCAGGCCGCCCAGGACCAGCATCCCCAGGACGGGCCCGGCCGACGCCAGCCCATCCACGCCCAACGTCTGCACGAGCATGACGACCATGAAGCCGGCGCCGACGAGGAGCCGGGCGAGCACGCCACCGGCGCGGATCAGCGGGTCGCGGGACGCCAGCCCCGGATCCGGTGCCCCGGTCCACAGGACCCGCTCGTCGGTCGGCGCGAGCTCGGCGACCATGTCGGCGGGAGTGTCGTCCGGCGCGGACCCGGCGTCGATGGCCGACGGGCTCCCCGCGGTGAGCCGATCGGCCCTGACCCGTCCTCGCCCGGGTGCTCCGTCGCCCTGGTCCCACCTGTCCGGGGAAGTCGATCGGCTCGTTCACGCGCTCCAGCCATCGTCGGGTACACTCTCGCGGCGCAGGCGCGACACGAGGTGCGGTCCCCGCGATCGCCCGGTACCGGTCCTGACCTCGCGGTGGCCTTAGCTCAATCGGCAGAGCACTGGATTGTGGCTCCAGAGGTTACGGGTTCAAGCCCCGTAGGCCACCCCACCCCTCTCGACGTCGTGGCCGCACCCGGCCGTGCGGACGGTCGCTAGCCGACCGCCCGCGTCACGAGCGCGCCGATCCGCGCCGCGTCCGCATCGGTCAGCTCGTTCAGCGCGAAGGCGACCGGCCACATCGGTCCGTCGTCGAGATGCGCCTCCTCGGTGAACCCGAGGGTGGCGTACCTCGTCTTGAACTTCTCGGCGCCCTGGAAGAAGCAGAGGACCTTGCCGTCCCTGGCCCAGGCCGGCATCCCGTACCACGTCCTCGGGGCGAGGTCCGGCGCCGCGGCCGTGACGATGGCGTGGATCCGCTCGGCCAGGGCGCGGTCCGGTCCGCTCATCTCGGCGATCTTCGCCAGCAGGTCGGCCTCGCCGTCCGCCTTCGTGGCCTTCTTGCCGCGACGGGCGGTCGCCTTCAGCTCCTGGGCACGCTCCTTCATCGCGGCGCGCTCCTCGTCGGTGAACCCGTCGGGCGCCGTCGCGGCGCTGCGCTTGGCGGGCTTCGACTGATCGCTCATGGTCGCCTCTTCGTGGGTCGCATCGGCCTGGGCGGCAATCATGCCAGCGAACGGCCGCGGGCCTCGACACGGCCGCACCGGTCCCGTCGTCACGCTCGGATCCGGGCCGTGCGTCCCTCGCCCCGCGCCCGGGCCGCGCTAGCATCAGGACAGCGATGGCCGCGAGGGAGGTACCGGTGGACCCGAACCACGCGATCCTGTTCGAGCCCGTGCGGATCGGGCCCAAGACGCTCCGCAACCGCTTCTACCAGGTCCCCCACTGCTCGGGCTTCGGGACCGAGAAGCCGTGGACCCAGGCGGCCCACCGGGGCGTGAAGGCCGAGGGGGGCTGGGCGGCGGTCTGCACCGAGTACGCGCCGTTCACACCGGACACCGACGAGGCGCCGATCATCGCGGCCCGCTTCTGGGACGAGGACGACATGCGGGCCCTCCGGCTCATGACCGACGAGGCCCACCGGCACGGCGCCCTGGCGGGCCTGGAGCTCCACCATGCGGGGAACCACGCCCAGAACAACGTCACCCGCTACCCCACCCTGGCGCCCAGTCAGACGGCGTCGGACGTCCACGCTCACGTCGTGGCCAAGGCGATGGAGCGCTCCGACATCGAGCGGATCCAGCGCGACTGGGTCGAGTCGGCCAGACGGGCCCGCGACTGCGGCTTCGACATCGTCTACGCCTACGGCTCCCACTCCTACCTGCTCATGCAGTTCCTCTCGCCGTTCTACAACCGCCGGACCGACGGCTACGGCGGGTCGCTGGCGAACCGGGCTCGCTTCTGGCTCGAGACGCTCGAGATGGGCAGGCGGGCCATCGGCGACGACTGCGCCATGGCCACCCGGATCTCCGTCGAGGGGATGGGGCCCTCGGGCATCCACCTCGACGAGGCCCTCGAGTTCATCGCCCTCGCCGACCCGTACGTGGACCTGTGGGACGTCAACGTGGGCTCGATGAGCCTCTGGAGCCACGACTCGGGCTCGTCACGCTTCTTCGAGGAGGGCTACCAGCTCGAGTGGACCGGCCGCGTCCGGGAGGCGACCTCGAAGCCGATCGTCGGGGTGGCCCGGCTGACCAGCCCGGATCTCATGGCGAAGATCGTCCGCTCGGGCGCCTGGGATCTGATCGGGGCGGCCCGGCCGTCCATCGCCGACCCCTTCCTGCCGACCAAGGTCACCGAGGGCCGGACCGACGAGATCCGGGAGTGCACCGGCTCGAACGTCTGCATCATGAAGGTCGACGGCTTCGGCCACCTCGGTTGCCTCCAGAACCCGACTGCCGGCGAGGAGCACCGCCGCGGCTGGCACCCCGAGCGCGTCGAGCCGGCGGCCGATCCCACGACGCCGATCCTCGTCGTCGGCGCGGGCGCCGCCGGCCTCGAGTGCGCAGCGACCCTGGGACGGCGCGGGTTCGAGCTCGTCCACCTCGTCGAGGCCGAGCAGGAGCTCGGCGGGAAGCTGCGCTGGATGCGCCGGCTGCCGGGGCTGGGCGACTGGGGCCGCATCGTCGACCACCGCCGGGTCCTCCTGGACAAGCTCGCCAACGTGGCGGTCGTGAGCGGCAAGCGGCTGTCGGCCGACGAGGTCCGCGACTACGGCGCGGCGATCGTGGTGCTGGCGACCGGCTCCCGCTGGTCGGGCGAGGGCCTCCAGGCGAACACCCACGAGCCCATGGCCGGCGCCGACCCGGCGCTGCCGCACGTCCTCACCCCCGAGCAGGTCGCGGTCGAGGGCAAGCGACCGCCGGGCCGACGGGTCGTCGTCTACGACGGCGAGGGATACGCGACGGCGCCGGGGATCGCCCAGCTGCTCGCGGCCGAGGGCCTGGAGGTCACCTTCGTCACCCCGCTCGAGGTCGTCTCGCCGGAGTCCGACCTGACCCTCGAGGGGTCGCTCCTGCGGCGCGCCCTCCACGACGCGGGGGTCCGGATGATCACCGCCGTGACGATCGCCTCGATCGAGCCCGGGCGAGTGGCCGGCGAGACGGAGTTCGAGGACCCCTGGTCGCTCGAGGCGGACGGGATCGTCCTCGTCACCCAGCAGCTGTCCGACGACGGGCTCTACGGGGAGCTGACGGCGGATCCGGAGGCGCTGGCGGCCGCCGGCATCGTCCGGGTCATCCGGATCGGCGACGCGGTCGCCCCGCGGATGCTCTCCGAGGCGGTCTTCGAGGGCCATCGGGCGGCCCGCGAGATCGAGCTTCCCGATCCCATGGCCGTCCGGCTCTACGACCGCGAGCGCCGCGTGCCGGACGTCGCGCCGACGGCCGGCTGACCGTGCCGGCAAGGGAGGATCCGATGGCAGAAGCGGGAGGTGTCCGCCAGCTCCGGCTGGTGGTGACGGCTGAGGACTACGACGAGGCGCTTCGCTTCTACCGGGACGTCCTGGGCATGCCCCAGGAGGCCGCGTTCGTGGCGGAAGGCGGCCGGGTCACCATCCTCGACGCGGGCCGGGCGACGCTCGAGCTGACCGATCCGGTCCATGCGGCCTACATCGACCGGGTCGAGGTCGGGCGTCGCGTGGCCGGCCACGTCCGGGTCGCGCTCGAGGTCGACGACTCTCGGGCGGCGACGGACGCGGCGGTGGCCGCCGGAGCGGAGCTGATCGCCGCGCCGGTCCGCACGCCGTGGGACTCGCTCAACGCCCGGCTGGAGGGGCCAGGTGACCTCCAGCTGACGCTCTTCACCGAGCTGGGCTGACCTCGGGACCTCGGGCCATCGCCGGACCCTGACCCATGGTCCCGGAGGCCCGGCCATCCGGCCGTTGGCTCCCTGGGCGCCCGCCGGCAGGGTCGGTCCCATGAAGACGTTGCTCGGCATCCTGCCCTGGGCCGTCGTCCTGGCCGTCGGCGGGATCGCCATCTGGTTCCTCCTCGACCAGGAGATGGCCATCGGCCCGTGGCTCCTGGCCGGCATCCTGCTCGGGCATGGCCTGGTCCACGGCCTCTACTTCGTGCCGGCACCGGCCAGCGGGCCGGACCGGCCCACGTGGCCGTTCGACCTGGGTCGAAGCTGGCCCGTGCGGTCGCTCGGGCTCGGCATCGGGCTCGTCCGGGCCGGATCGCTGGTCCTGTTCCTGGTCGTCGTCGTGGCCTTCACCCTGGCCGCGCTCGCGACGGTCGGCATCCTCGTCCCGGCCGACCTGTGGGGCCCGCTCGTGATCGTCGGCGCGGCCGCCTCGCTGGCCATGCTGGTGGTCGGCTTCGACGCCATGCTCGCCCTGGGCATCGGCATCGACATCGTGCTCCTCGTCGTCGTCCTTGGCCCCCTATGGAGCCCGGCCACGACCTGACCAGCG
>DATHYZ010000074.1:0-29368 GCA_035458865.1 Candidatus Limnocylindrales bacterium | reverse complement strand
GGAGCAGGTCCTTGAGGACCGGGAAGAGCTCCAGCACCTCGGCGACCCGCTCCTCGCGCGACCGCCGACCGACCATGCCGCCGACGTTGAGGTTCTCGAGGACCGTCAGGCTCGGGAAGACACCCTTCTCCTGTGGCACGTAGCCGATCCCCAGGCCGGCCGTCGCGTACGGCGGCAGGTTCGACACGTCGCGGCCGTGGTAGACCACCGTGCCGGCCATGAGCGGGATCAGGCGGGCCAGTGTCGCCAGCAACGTGGTCTTCCCGGCCCCGTTCGCGCCGAGCACGCTGAAGATCTCGTCGCCGACGGTGAAGTCCAGGCCCTTGAGGACCGTGACGCCGTGGTACCCGCTGCGCAGGCCGGCGACCTCGAGCGCCACCGGAGGGGCCGACTCAGACATGGCCCTCTCCGAGGTACTTCTCGACGACGGTGTGGTTCTCGCGGATGGACTGGGGGTCGCCGCGGAGGACGACGCTGCCCTCGGCCATGAAGTGGACGTCGTCGCAGAGGCTCCAGATGACGTTGAGGTCGTGCTCCACGATGACGACCGAGGTCCCGCCCGCGGCCAGCTCCTTGATGACCTCCATCACCTTCTCGGTCAGGTCGTCGGGCAGACCGGCCGTCGGCTCGTCGAGCAGGAGGAAGGTCGGCTTGAGGAGCAGGCAGCGAACGATGTCGAGGAGCTTCTTCTCGCCGGCCGACATGGCGAAGCCCATCGGGTCCGAGAACCCGAAGAAGTCCAGGTAGTGCCGGATCTCCTCCTGGTGGCGCTCGAACGTCGCCCGCTCGCTGAAGAGCCGGTACGGCTGCTCGTAGCGCGCTTCCGTCGAGGCGAGCAGCAGCGAGTCCCAGATCGTCAGTTTGTCGAAGTCCATGATGACCTGGTTGCTCTTGACGACCCCCTGGTGGGCCAGCTCATGAGCGGGCAGGCTCGAGAGCACGACCTCCCGACCGTCCGGCCGGATGAAGGTGATCGTGCCCCGATCCAGGGCCGTCGAGTGCATGATCATCCGCATCAGGGTGGTCTTGCCAGCGCCGTTGGGACCGATGAGGCCCTCGATCGGGTGGTTCCCGAGGACGAGGTCGTCGACGTCCACGACGACGCGGCCGGAGAAGCTCTTGGCCGCGCCCTGGATCCGGATCCGGGGGCGCCCGACCGCCGCGGGAGCCACGACGTCACTCGCCATGGAGCTTCCTCATCAGCTTGTCGCGCCGCATATCGCCGAGGATCCCGAGCGGCCGGAAGAGGAGCACCACGATGAGCGTGGCCCCGAACACGACCTCGCGCATCACCGGGATCGTCTGCGTGTACCAGTCCCTGGGGAGGGGCAGGTAGGACTGGATCACGATGTCGAACAGGCCGACGGTCAACAGGACGCCGACGACGCCGCCCCAGACCCGGGCCGAGCCACCCAGGACGAGGCCGACCATGGCGGCCAGGGTGATCTCGACGCCCAGGTTGGAGAGCTCGAGGAACCGGACCATGATCCCGTAGAAGGCGCCGATGAAGCCCATCCCGGCGGAGGCGAGGGCGAACAGCCAGATCTTCGAGCGGAAGGTCGGCTTGCCGAGGCTGCGGGCCAGCGGCTCGTTGGCTCCGAGGGCGATGAGCGATCGGCCGTAGGGCGAGCGGTGGACGCGCCAGACGACGAAGAGGATCGCGGCGACCACGGCCGCCGTGATGAGGAGCCAGACCAGCTCCTCGGACTTGACCGAGTCGAGGTCGAACGGGAACCGGAGGCCGCCCAGGCCGAGCGCCCCACCGGTCCAGTCCTGCTCCGTGGTGGCCACGATGGCCACGGCGGTCGCGAAGCCGAGGGTCCCCACCAGGACGCCGTCGAGATCGAGGTCAGCGATGAACCAGCCGACCAGGAGGCCGGCGACGCCGGCGGCCAGGGTCGCCAGCGCCAGGCAGACGAGGAACTGCCACGGATCGCCGAACGGCCAGTCCACCTGGACGTAGAGGACGCCATAGGCGTACATGCCGACGCCCCAGAACCCCACGACGCCGAAGTTGGCGATGCGCGCGAGGCCGAGCTCGAGATGGAGCAACAGGGCGAGGCCGATGACGACGACGACCTCGAAGAGCCCCGAGATGAGGAAGGCGTTCAGCCAGTCGAGGTTCATGCCGTCACACCTTCGCCGACTCGGTGAGCCTTCGACCGCGCCACTTGAGGATCACGAGGAAGGCGACGATCAGCAGGAGCTGGGCGTACAGGACCTGGCCCGTCTGCAGGGTCATCGCCGCGAGGCCGATGCCGGTGGCGACACCGACGACGATGACCCCGCCGATCCCCCAGGCGCCGCCCACGAGGACGATGAGCAGGATCGGCAGGAACTGGCGCCAGCCCAGCAGCGGGGCGACCGACGAGGCGACCCCGAAGAAGGCGCCGGCAAGCCCGCCGGCGACGCCGGCGATGAACCAGATCAGCATCGTCACCACGAGCGGCCGGATGCCACTGACCTGGGCGAGGTCCTCGTCGCTGGCCAGCGCCCGGATCTGGAGGCCCCAGCGGGAGCGCTGGATGAACCAGTACAGCAGCAGGGCGAGGACGGCGACGCTGGCCACGCCGATGATGCGGTACGAGGCGACGCCGACACCCAGCACCCAGACCGTATCCGGGGGCGGCACTTCGAAGAACCGGACCGGGTAGCCGAACACGAGCTGGAGCCCGTAGCGCAGGAAGAGGGACAGGCCGAAGGAGATGATGATCATCTCGAGCGCGCCCACGCTGCGATGCTTGGCCGGGCGGAAGATCAGGAGGTAGGTCCCGACGCTCACCAGCCCGGCCAGCAGGCCGGCGGGGATCAGGACCGCGTAGAAGTCGAGACCGAACGACGTGTTCGCCCAGACGCCGAAGTAGGCGCCCAGGGTGATCGTCTCGGCGTAGGCGACGTTGATCAGCCCGGTCAGGCGGTAGAGCAGGGCGAAGCCGATCGCAGCAAGGACGAGCGGCGCGTACTCGCTGAGGCCGATGACGAGGGACTGGGTGATGAGGTCCATCAGCGAGCGCTCGAACCTCGGGTCGCGAGCGGACGGTCCGTGCGGTCGGGGCTGATCCCCCGGGATCGGTCGCGGTCCAACCGGGCCCTTGTGGTCACCGACGAGCCTCCTCGCGGAGCAGGTGCGGACGGCCCCCCATCATCGATAATCGATGGTAGATGGTCGCCAGAACGCGCGTCAATCCGCCGACACCTCCGAACCCGGGGTTTGCCGGGCATCGCGATCGTAGTCGGCCGGGTCTGACGGTCGGCCGGTCCGATCGGCTCTACTTCACGGGGCCCTGCCGACCGGTTCGCCCAGCGCGGAAGGCGCCGACGGTGCCGCTGGTAGGCCGCTCGGGCGACGACCGGGGTCGCCGCGGCTGACCCTCTGGGGTTCGGTCCGATGACCGGCGGCTCGTTGAGCGGGGGCCCGCGCCGACTCCTGCGGGCTGCGGTGCCATGGTGCTGCCCCGGTGCCGTCGCGCCGCAGAGCCGATGGGCCCGAGCGACACCGGCGGGGGATCGGCCGGCCATGCCGCTGGACCCGGGCCGGACGGACCGCGAGCAACGGTCGACCCTGGGGCCGCACCGTGGCACGATGCCCACGATCAGGTCGGGGCGGGCTCGGTCCCACCCCGCGTCCCGTCGGACCACCCCCGCATCCGGAGCGTCCCATGAGCGGACCCAACGATCCAGCCGCCGTCGGAACGAGCGTCGCCGACGCCGCACGAGATCCCGCGGGAGCGCGGCCGATGCCGGCCCTCTACCTGGGCCACGGCGCCCCGACGCTGCTCGACGACGCCGAATGGATGGGCGAGCTGTCCGGCTGGGCCGGCTCGCTCCCCCGCCCGACCGCCATCCTCATCGTGAGCGCCCACTGGCAGACGGCCCCGATGGCGATCAGCGCCACCCGGACGGTCCCCCTCGTCTACGACTTCTACGGCTTCCCGCAGCGCTACTACGACCTGACGTACGCCGCACCCGGAGCACCCGAGCTGGCGAGGTCTGTCCGCGCGCTCATGCCGCCGTCGGAGCCGGTCCTCGAGCGCGAGGCCCGCGGCCTGGACCACGGCGCCTGGGTCCCGCTCATGGCGATGTACCCGGAGGCGGACGTGCCCGTCCTCCAGCTGTCGATGCCGGACCTCGATCCGGCACATCTCTTCGAAGTCGGCCGGCGGCTCGCCCCGCTTCGCGACGAGGGCGTGCTCATCGTCGGCAGCGGCTTCATGACCCATGGGCTGCCGTTCATCCACGAGTACTTCCTGGGCAGGCCGGGGGCGCCGCAGTGGTCGATCGACTTCGATGCCTGGGCCCGGGAGGCCCTCGAGCGAGGCGACCTCGACTCGCTCTTCGCGTTCCGTGAGAAGGCGCCCGGGATGCCGTACGCCCATCCGACCGTGGAGCACTTCGCCCCGCTCTTCGTGACCCTGGGGGCGGCAGCCCGACCCGACACGGCCCCGACGTTCACGATCGAGGGCTACTTCTACGGCCTCTCCAAGCGCTCGTTCGAGGCCCGCTGACCCGGATCCCTCGCGGTGGGCCGGCTAGGCGTCCGGGCCGGGGCCGGTGGCCCCTCCGGGCTCGACGGCGACGGCGACGGTGGCCGCCGTGGGCAGCGGACGACGGATCGCAGCCCACAGGGTCCGCCAGGTCCCCAGGTCGCTCTCGATCCCGCGACGCCGGCGGACGAAGCCGAGCACCGCATGCGACGTGTCGGTGAGGAGACGCAGGCCGAGCTCGAGGCCGACGAGGAAGACCACCATCTCCTCGGTCATCGCGGAGCGATCCTCGCTCGCAAGGACGAAGGCCAGGTTCTCCTCGAGGCGGATGGCACCGCCGGTCAGCAGGACGAAGGCGAGGGCGAGCGGGATCGCCTTGGCCAGCTCGTGGGATGTCTTCTGGCGGACGTAGGCGAGGATCCGGGCCGCTGCCACGATGGCGACGGCGATGAGGGCGAGGTTCCCCAGCCGATCCGCCGAGCCGACGACGAACAGCCCGATCTCGAGGATCACGGTCCAGAGGACCACGAGGATCGGGATGCCGACGATCACAGTCGCGAGATAGACGAGGCCGACGAACCACCAGCGCGGCGAGATCGCCCGGGCCAGGCGGGTCATCCGCCGGACCAGGACGTCGCGCGTGGACAGCGACTCGTAGAAGGCGACGGCGATCAGGAAGCCGATCGCGATGACCGTGCTCAGGAGGAGCAGCTCGGTGAAGGTCTCGTCGATGATCATCTGCGGTCGTTCGTGAGGCGGTCGTGGACGGCCGCGGGGGATCCCGCCGCGATCCTCCGGCAGCGGGGCCGGACCCAGTGGCGCGAGATGGTGCGTCATCCGTCTCGGGCCGGTCGGCCCGGACCGTCCCGGGTCGGCAGGCCGGCCGGCACGGCTCGCTCTTCGTGCTCGTCCAGCACCTCGGCCACCGCCTGGACCAGGCTCTCGAGCCACTCGGCCTCGGCAGACGACGCGGCTGGTGGTGACCGAGATCCTCGAGCTCCAGCGCATCGTCGTCGGCCGGATGGCGAGGCTGCAGAGCGAGACCCGGGCAAGGCCGGAGGACGCCGCAGCCGGTGGCGGGCTCACCGCCCACGACGACGTCGCCGAGGAGCAGTCATGACCGGGGAACTGCCGGGGCGACCGACCCTCGACCCGCGGATCCACCGGGTCCTCGTTCGCGGACCGCTCCGCGCCTGGGCGGACGACACCGTCGACCTGCCCTGGGCCGACCCGGCCTTCGGCGAGCGGATGCTTCGCGAGCACCTCGGCCGGCGACACGACCACGCCAGCCGCCGGATCGACACGATCCGGCTCCTCGTAGTGTCCCTGGCCGACTGGCTCGGCCGGCAGGCCGGGAGCATCATTGTCCGCGCCCGAGTCGCCCGGCTCCGGCGACTGCCCAGTCGAGGTCCGGTGGGGCCCGAGGCGATCCAGGAGGGACAGGGATGCTGAGCGAGATCCTGACGATCGTGACCCAGGTCGCGATGTTGACCTTCGTGGTGGGTGGCATGGCCGCCATGGGCCTCGCCCTGACCATGGACCGGATCCTGGGCCCGCTCCGGGATCTCCGCCTTGTCGCCCTGCTGCTCGTCGCCAACTTCGTCGCGGTGCCGGCGGTGGCCATCGCCGCCGGCCGGCTCCTGCCCATGGAGGACGCGGCCGCGACCGCCGTCATCCTGATCGGCTGCTGCGCCGGGGCGCCCTTCCTGCCGAAGCTCGCCCAGCTGGCCAAGGGCGACGCGGCGCTGGCCGTCGGCGCCATGGTCCTGCTCATGGTCGTGACGGTCGGCTACGCCCCGATCGTCGTCCCGCTCGCCATCGAGGGCGCGACGGTCGAGGCATGGGACGTCGCCAGCTCGCTGATCGTGTTCATGCTCGTCCCGCTCGGGATCGGGCTCCTGGTCCGGGCCCGCTACCCCGACCTCGCCGACGCCTGGGTGGGACCGTCCGGGCAGATCAGCAGCGTCGGCCTGGTCCTCGGGATCGTGGCGTCGCTCCTGCTGACCTGGCGGGAGATCCTGGGCGCCGTCGGCAGCTGGATCTTCATCGGGACCGCGATCATCCTGGCAGCGGGGCTGTTGACCGGCTACCTGGCCGGACTCGGACGGCCCAGCGGAGATCGCACCATCACCGCGCTCGCGAGCGCCCAGCGGAACATCTCCGCGGCGATCGTCGTCGCGGCCTCGCTGGGCGGCGACGTCCTCGTCCTGACCCTCGTCGGGGCGCTGGTCATCCCGATCGTGCTGATCGTCCTCGCGGGCGAGGTCGGCAAGCGCGTCGCGGGGGCGGGCACGGCCTGACCGACCGGTCCGGGCCCGCGCTCGTCGGAGATCCGCAGGGGCGGGCTACCGGCTTGCCGGTCCGGTGGCCCGCCGACCTCAGTTCGAGCGCTGCGGGATCCTCGGGATCAGCCAGTCGAGCAGGCCGCCCGGGCTCCTGGTCTGGAAGTAGAAGCGGCCCGGGCCGCTGATGCGGACGACGAGACCCTCACCGCCCAGGAGCGTGGTCTTCCAGGAGTTCCCTGCCTTCTTCACCTCGTAGCCCATCGTCGCGTCGAAGGCGACCATGTGCCCGGTGTCGACCATGTGGGTCTCGCCGGCGGCGAGCTCGATCGGGGCGATGGCCCCGTAGCTCGACAGGAGGACCGTGCCCGGGCCGGTGAGCTTGAGCAGGAAGAGGCCCTCGCCGGAGAAGAACGACTTGCCGGCCCCGAACTTCGTGTCGACGACGACCTCCGGCGACGACGCCATGTAGGACCCCGACTGGACGAAGAGCTCCTGCCCGGCGCCCAGCTCGAGGCCGACGATGTCGCCCGGGAGCGCCGGGGCCAGGGTGAGCCGGCTGTCGTCCCGGGTGGCGACCATGTCGTTGACGAAGAGGGTCTCGCCGCCCAGGACGCTTCGCCGCAGGACCGAGCCCAGGCCGCCCCCGGTCTTGGTCTCGATCCGGATCGACTCGTCCATCGTGACCATGGCCCCGGCCTCGGCGCGGAACCGCTCGCCGGTGTCGAGATGGACGATGGCCAGGGCATACGACGGTTGGTACTGGATCTCGTAGCGCATGGGATCCCTCGTGGTGGTCCCGGGCCGGGCGGCCGGACGCCCGCATCGTAGTCCGACCACGCCCAGGACCGGGCCGACCGCCCGGGCGCGAGCGACGGATCAGGCGTCGGAGTCGAGGTAGGCCAGGACCGCCAGGACCCGCCGGTGGGCGCCCTCGGAGTCGGGCAGCTCGAGCTTGCCGAAGATGTTGCCGATGTGCTTCTCGGTGGCACCCTCGCTGATGCTGAGCTTCTCGGCGATCCCGAGGTTCGTCCGGCCCTCGGCCATCGCCGCCAGGACCTCGCGCTCGCGCGGCGTGAGGGTCGTGACCCGGTCATCCCCCCGGCGTCGGACCATCAGCTGGGCCACGACCTCCGGGTCGAGCGCCGTGCCGCCGGAGGCCACGCGCCGGAGCGAGTCCATGAACTCGCGGACGTCGGCCACGCGGTCCTTCAGCAGGTAGCCGACGCCGCCGGCGCCGTCGGCCAGCAGCTCGCTGGCGTACTGGCGCTCCACGTACTGGCTGAGGACGAGGACGGGCGAGCCGGGAACGCGGCGGCGCGCCTCGATCGCCGCCCGGAGGCCCTCGTCCCGCTGGGTCGGTGGCATCCGGACGTCCACGACCGAGACGTCGGGTCGGTGCTCCTCGACAGCGGCAACGAGCGCGGGCCCGTCACCGACCGCGGCGACGACGAGCGAGCCGGAGTCCTCGATCAGCCGGACGAGACCCTCGCGGAGGAGGACCGAGTCCTCGGCGATCACGACCCGCAGGCGCTGGGCATCCACGGACCGATGATGCCGCATCGCCGGCCCGCGGGATAGCAGCGAGCCGCCCGCCCCGCCGCCGTACGGTCGACATCCCGCCTCGCAAGGCTCCCCGGAAGGTAGGGCTGGCCCTACCCCGCGGCAGGGGACGACCCCACCGCAAAGACGCCGGGTGCCCGGCTGGGCTCCGGCCGCGGCCGAGCGTAGCGTCGGTGGTGACAACGAACCAAGCCGTGGATCGGGCTCGAGAGGCCGATGGGGCACCGGGACGAGGCCACGGGCGACTGAAAGGGAGGCTCCCGATGCGACGCCTGTCGATCGCATTCACCACCGTCGTCATGCTCCTTCTGGTCCTGGTCCCGTCGGCGCTCGCAGCCGACGAGGTCGTCAGGACGGACGACGTCCTCGTGGCCGTGAACGGCCCGATCGAGGTCGCCGCGGACGAGCGCCTCGACGCGCTCGTGGTCATCGATGGCGAAGCCCGGATCAGCGGCTACGTCGACACGATCGTCGTGGCCGGTGGGACCGCCACGCTCTCCGGGGCCACGGCCCGGACCCTCGTCGTCCTCGACGGCACCGCGGACCTCGGGGCGGGCACCACGATCCTCGGCGACGTCCACACCTTCGACGGGTCCGTGACGACCCAGGAAGGCGCCGTCGTGGAGGGTACCGTCAGTGGGCTCGAGGACGAGTTCGCTGCCCTGGCCGTCCTCCTGATCCCGCTCTCGATCCTGTTCTTCCTGGGCATCGGCATGGTGGCCATCGCGGCCGCGCTCGTGGTCGCTGCCTTCGCGGCCCGCCAGGTGCGCGAGGTCGAGGCCACGATCACCCGCGAACCGGGTCAGTCGCTCGTCGCCGGCCTGGTCGGCCTGATCGGACTCCCGCTCGTCGCCGTGCTCCTGATCGTCACCGTGGTCGGTGCCCCGGTCGGCCTGACCCTGCTGATCATCGTCCTGCCGGCGGTCGCCCTCCTGGGCTGGCTCGTCGCCGCGATCTGGGTCGGCGACTGGCTGGTCGCCCGGATGCGCGGGACCCGCGAGTCGGAGCGCCCGTACCTCGCGGCCATCCTGGGGGTCATCGTCCTGGCGCTGGCCGGCGTGCTCCCCTTCGTGAGCGCCATCGCGACCCTGTTCGGCCTCGGCGGCCTCCTCCTGGTGGCCTGGCGGACCCTCCGCCGCGAGCAGCCACCGGTCGGCGGGACCGAGCCGATGCAGCCCGTCGCGAGCGCGAGCTGAGCCGGACCCATGCGATCCCTTCCCGGCACCGTGCCGGAGACGGCGGGCCCCCCGGGGCCCGCCGCCCGGCCGTTCCCTCGCCCGTACGGCGAGGTGGTAGGGTCGGCCCGATGAGCGGCCGTGCGACGGGTCCGGGCACCGGCGAGCGGGCAGGAGCCCGTCCGGGTCTCGTCCGGATGTTCGTGATGTCGCCGCTCGATCCGGCCTCGTGGCGAGCGACCCTCGCCATCGTCCTGGGCCTCGCGGTCTCCATCCTGGCCATCGCGGCCCTGAGCGTCTTCTTCTCGGTCGGGGGGTCGCTCCTGATCTGGCTGGTCGGGATCCCGATCATCGGCCTGGGCATCGAGGCGAGCCGGGTCATCGCCCGGGTCGAGCGATGGCGGATGAGGCTGGCCGACCCGCGACCGCTCACGCCACACCCCTACCGCCCGCTCGACTGGCGACCGCGGCGGCCCTACGGCGAGTGGCTCCGCCGCTGGGTCGAGGGCCAGTTCCTGGACCCCAGCCGCTGGCTCGACGTCGTCTACGTGCTCGTCCTCGTGCCCCTGGCGGCCCTCGAGTTCATCGTCTCGGTGGGGCTCTGGCTGGTCGCCATCGCCCTCGTCGCCATGCCGCTCCTCGTCGAGGCCATCTGGTCGGCCGACCCGATCGTCGGCATGGCCTGGGTCCCGGCGCCATCCGATCCGGAAGTCATCATCGCCGTGATCGTCGGGGTCGTGCTCCTCCCGGTCGCGGCGTCGGCCTCGCGGGGCCTGATGATCCTCCAGCGGGCGGTGGCCGAGGGACTCCTCTGCGTCAGCCAGACCGAGGCGCTCCGCCAGGACGTCGAGCGACTGCGCGGCAGCCGCTCGGCGGCGCTCGAGCTCGAGGCGAGCGAGCTGCGGCGGATCGAGCGCGACCTCCACGACGGCGCCCAGCAGCGCCTGGTCGCGCTGGCGATCGACCTCAGCCTCGCCGAGGAGCGGATCGACACGGACCCGGCGGCCGCCAAGGAGCTCGTGGCCGGCGCCCGAGACCAGGCCCGCCAGGCCCTCGCGGAGCTGCGCGACATCGTCCGCGGCACGGCCCCGGCGATCCTCCTCGACCGGGGGCTCGAGGCCGCCGTGGGAGCGGTCGCCGGAAGCTGCCCCGTGCCGACGGTCATCGACAGCACGCTGGGCGAGGGCGAGCGCCTGCCGCCGGCCGTCGAGCGGGCCGCCTACTTCGTCGTGGCGGAGGCGCTCACCAACGTCGCCAAGCACAGCTCGGCCGGCCGGTGCGTCGTCAGGCTCCTCCGCGAGCCGGCCCGCCTGGTGGTCTCCATCGAGGACGACGGGGCGGGCGGCGCGACCACCCAGCCCGGCGGCGGGCTGGCCGGCCTGAGGGATCGGGCGGAGGCGCTCGACGGCTCGCTGTCCGTCGACAGCCCGGAGGGCGGACCGACCGCGATCCGGGTCGAGCTCCCGCTGGCGACCGCCTAGCGGGGGGTGCCGGCCTCGGGCTGGTCGGTGGCCTCGCCGACGATCCCGTCCGGGCCGACGACGAGCTGCGGCGCCCCGCGCTCGGCCCGGAGGCGGTTGGCGTACTCGAGGCTTCCCTTCTCCCCGGGGGCGACGTCACCGCGGGCCGGGACGATCCGGCCGTAGTAGTCGCGGTGGGCGGCCGGGCCCAGGACGCAGGTCCCGTCCTCGAGCGCCGCGACGATGGCCTGCCCGAGGGCGCCCTCCCAGCGCCAGCCCTCGCCCGTGTCGATGAGGTTCTGGAGGAACGCGACCGGGTAGTCGTTGAGACCGTCGCGCTCGGCCTGGCGCTCCAGGTCCGCCTGGATCGCCTCGTCGGCCTGCGTCTCCGGGTCGGTCATCGTGATGGTCCTTTCGTCGCGAGGGGACGCGCGGTGGGAGCGCGGCGCACGTTCGCCGGCGGCGGCCGCGGGCGGATCGCGGGGACGCTCGCGTCGATTGTAGGACGGCGTCGGCCAGCACCGGGGCTGTCGCCGGACACGAGACCAGCCGACCGGCCCGATGTCGCCCTCTGGCCGGCGTCCGCGTGACCCCCGGCCCTTGGGAGCGAGCCGCCCGGCCGGGACGATGGGGCCTCGTGGCGTCCCGAGGCGACCTGGCAGGGGCAGGGGCACGCAGGCGGCAGGCCATCCTGGGGCGACGACACGACTGCAGCTGGCGTGATCCCCGCCTCGATCGACCGGAGGGATCGAGATGGTGAGACCACGCATCGCGCTCGGTATCGCGGGCGCCGCGAGCTTGTTGGTGGTCCTCGTCGGCGTGGCCGCCGCGAACGGCCCCGCACTCACGCCCAGCGAGCAGCTCGGCAAGAGCGTCTTCTTCGACGAGGACCTGTCGATCAACGGGAACCAGTCGTGCGCGTCCTGTCACGCGCCGGCCTGGGGCTGGACGGGCCCGGACTCGGCCATAAACGCTGACGGCTCCGTCTACGAAGGGTCGATCCCCGGCCGGTTCGGCGACCGCAAGCCACCGAGCAGCGGGTACGCCACCGTGAGCCCGATCCTCCACCTGGACAAGGGGACCTGGACCGGCGGCAACTTCTGGGACGGTCGGGCCACCGGCGACAAGCTCGGTAACCCGGCCGCCGACCAGGCGCAGGGACCGTTCCTCAACCCCAAGGAGCAGGGCCTGCCCGACTCGGCATGCGTCGTCTATCGCGTTTGCGAGGCCAGCTACCCGGTCAGCTTCGGGGACGTCTGGGGCGCAGGCTCGTGCGATCTCGCCTGGCCGGCCGACATCGAGACGACCTGCGCCACCGAAGGCGCGACGGTCGCCCTGTCGGACGCCGACCGGGCGATGTCCGATGCGGCGTACGACATGATCGCCCTGTCGATCGCCGCCTACGAGGGCTCGCCGGAGTCGAACGCCTTCACGTCGAAGTACGACCTCACGTTCGACGGTGGCGTCAAGCTCGACAAGCTCGAGCAGCGCGGGTTCGCCCTCTTCCAGGGCAAGGGCGGTTGCCGGGCCTGCCATCCCGCGACCGGCAGGGACGCGCTCTTCACCGACTTCACGTTCGACAACCTCGGCATCCCCCAGAACCCGGAGAACCCGGCCGGCACGGCGCCCGCATTCGTCGATCCGGGCCTGGGCGGCTTCCTGAAGAGCGCCGGCTACGACGAGGGGGTCTACGAGGCCGAGTGGGGCAAGCACAAGGTCCCGACCCTCCGCAACGTGGGGCTGCGCCCCGACGAGAACGACGTCAAGGCCTACGGCCACAACGGCTACTTCAAGAGCCTCGAGGGGATCGTCCACTTCTACAACACCCGCGATGTCAAGCCGACCTGCCCCGGCGCCTACACGGAGGCCGAGGCCCTGGCGGCCGACTGCTGGCCGGGGCCGGAGGTGGCCGAGAACGTCAACACCGACGAGCTTGGCGATCTCGGTCTGAGCCCGGAGGACGAGGCAGCGATCGTGGCGTTCCTGCGGGCGCTCTCCGACGGCTGGACCCCCTAGGAGACGGGCGATCGGTCAGGGCTGTCGCAGGCACGATCGAGTCGGGTCGCGGCAGCGCCCGGTCTCGTCGTGAAACCTTCCTGGCGCCCGGTGCCTCGTATGGGGTAGGGCCGGCGCGACGCGCGGGCCGCTGGGTCGCATACGACGGATACGGTGGGCTGACCCCCCAGTCCACCGGACACCGGTCGCCGGGGGTGGTGCCGGGGCACGCGCATCACCCCCGGCGCAACCGGTCCCCCGGCCGGCTCGTCCCGCCCGGGCCGACCCGATCGCTATCCGACGACCGGGTGCTCGTCGATGAAGAGGCGGACCCGCCCGCGGTTGTGGGCCATGGAGTCGGCCGCCACGGCCTTGCCGATCTCCGTCGCGTAGGCAGCCTCGAAGTCGGCCTGCGAGTCGAACCAAAGCTCGGAGATTCCGTCGACGCCGGAGTCCTGGGCCCCGCCCTCGACGATGTTGACGACCATCCGCCGGAGGCCGGGCAGCTGGGAGGCCAGTGGGCCATGCTCCTCGAGCCACCAGCGCCGGAACGCCTCCGGGCTCAGGTCCTCGCGGCGGGTCAGCAGGATCATCGCCTTGAACATCGGTCGGTACCTCCGAGGTGGCGTTGGAGCGTCGGCGGCGGGGCGCGGCCCTACCCGGGCTTGCGCACCCGCGCGTTCGGGCGCCCGCCCGCGCTCAGGGCGAGGGCGATCACGAGCTCATCCGGGCGCGGGGCGTCGGGCAGGGCGACGTCCACCGCGTCCATGTCGTCGAAGACCCAGCGGTCGTCCTTGTTGCCGATCGGCATCGTGATCGCGGCCCCCGGGCCGGCGACCTTCTTGGTCCCCGGAATGATGTCGGCGCCGCCCCCGATCGCGGCGCGGACCGGCGCCCCGAACCGGGGGTGGAGGACGGCGGCGGTGTGCTCGCGGTCGCCGTCGGTTCCGACGATCGCCCCCTTGCCGTAGCCGCGGACGTCGGCGGCCGACAGCCCCACCGAGGCGAGGGCCGCGAGCGCCCGCTCGACCAGGAGGGCAGCGGCCTCGGCGCCGAGCGCCTCGAGCTCGTCGAGATCCTCGACGCGTCCTCTGCCGGCCAACGGGTCGTGGACCGCGATCGCGGCCGTGGCGACGGTCGCCGGGGGGTCCACGGTCGCTCCCGCCTCAAGCAGCGTCTGCTGGACGCTCGCCACGATGACCCGCACCCCGTCCACGGCTCGCTCCTCCTCCGAGATGATCCGTCCGCCCGAAGTGTGCCCGAGATGACGGGGCCTGAGGCCGATGGTTCCCGGTGCGGTCCCGCAAGCCGCGCGCGGAACGTCCGGGGTCGGGGCGCACCGTTCGGCCGTTCGATGCGAACCCGCCAGCGATGCGCTACGGAGGCGGCCGCCTCGACGCGGCACGGGAGGATCCACATGGCGCGCGATCCGCGGCTGGACCTGGCCGACCGGCACCTCACACGATCATGGACGAAAGCCTGACCGCGGCCAGGGAGGCCGTCGCCTGACGGTCAGGTCCCGGGCGGGCGAGCAGCCGGTGGCTGCACCGGGGCCGATGGCTGCACCGGGGCCGATACCGGAGTCCGCCGACGCAGGGCGACGTCCAGCCCCAACACGATCCAGCCGAGGCCGTTGAGGGCGAGGCCGAGGAGGGCGAGCGGGGCCAACAGCCACCCCCACGGTCCGGTCACGAGCTCCAGCGGGCCCATTCCGAGGAAGGCAAGGACCGAGCCGACCGCGAGCGCGCCGGCCCCCAGCCGCGTGGCCGAGCGGAGCCGCCAGGTGACGATCCCGAATGCCGCATCCGCCCACCACATCGCCGCGCCGGCCCAGAACGCGACCTGGCGGAACTCGGGGTCCGGATCCGGGAAGACGGGGCGGCCGATCGAGAGGACGATCATGGCGAGGTACCAGGCGTTGGCGAGAGCGACCGCGCCGGCCGCCACGAGCGAGGCCCGCGGGGCCACCGGCACCTGCCGCCGGTGGACCGCGGTGGCGATCGCGATGGCCCCCACGTTGAACGCGACGAGGCGCAGCTGGGTGAGCTCCTGTGTCCACGGCAGGCCCGGCACGAACGCCGCCACGAGGAGGAGTCCGCCGACGACGCCGAGCAGCCCGAGCACGCGGCTCGACGTGGACGGCGCGGTGGACAGCGAGTGGGCCACGGTCCGATCCCTCCCAGCGCGCTCGGACGCGGCCGTCACGGCAAGGTCACCGAGCACGCGCAGCCACAGCCGGGCGATCCCCGCGGGCTCGCCCGCGGCTCGAACGTCCCGCAGCTGATCCTCGAAGAGCCGGACCATCTCGTCCTCGTACCGGGCGCGGAACGCGGACGGATAGAGGCGAAGGAGCCGGCGGTAGATGCGGGCGGGGGACGCGTCCGCCCGATCCATCACACGGCCTCGAGCGCCCAGGGGCGCACGGCACCCACGATCGTCTCGAGACGACGGACCTCGGCCGCGGCCACCGCCCGGCCGGTCGCCGTCAGTCGGTAGTAGCGCCGTCGCTGATCGTCGAGCTCCGGGTCCGGTCGCTCGTCCGATTCCTCGATGAGGCCGTCGTCCAGGAGCCGCCGGATCGTCGTGTACACGCCGCCCGGACCCAGCCGTGTCGAGCCGGCGGTGATCCGGGCGACCTCGGCCATGATCGCGTAGCCGTGGCGCTCCTCGGGGCCGATGGCCAGGAGGACGAGCATCGCCGTGCGCGGCAGCGGGGGTGGGATCGGACTCGGTCGGGTGGCCTGCATGCGGGCGAATATATCAGCTCTTGATGCATTGTCAACTGATGCAGTGGCGGGTGGCGGCCTCTCTCCGGTGATGGCCGTCCGAGCGCCGTCAAGCCGCTGGCAGCCGATGGTAGCCTCGTGCCGAGACACGATCCCGATCACGGGAAGGGAGGGCTTCATGTCGGCAGCGGACAATCTTCGGGCGCTGAACGGGTACCTGGTGGAGCACGACGAGTCGTACCTCGCCGAGGACGCGGTCTTCACCGACATGTCCACCGGCCAGGTGTCGGCCGGGCGGGCCGAGATCGCCGGGATGCTCCAGTGGTTCTACAGCGTCGCCTTCGACGCGCATGCCGAGCCGACGGCCCTGTTCGCGGACGACGACCACGGGGTCTTCGAGGGCTTCGTCGTCGGGCGGCACATCGGCGAGTTCGCCGGGGTCCCTCCGACCGGCAAGGACGTCCGGGTCCCGATCTGCGTCACCTACGACTTCCGCGACGGGCAGCTCGCCGCCGCCCGGATCTACGTCGCGGTGCCTGCGTTCCTGGCGCAGGTCGGCGCCCTCGGCTAGGCGCTTCGGCCGGCCGACGCTCGGTCCTCGGGTCGAAGACCACCACCGAGACCGCGTCTCCAGGCCGACCGCATCGGCAGTTCGGCGATCTCGAGCGTCTCCCGGGCCTGCATCCGGCCCTAGTCGGCCGTCGCCTCGAACACGGTCCGCCCGCCGACCACGGTCCGCAGGATCCGCAGGTCGGCGATCGCCTCCGGGTCGATCGTCAGCGGGTCGCGGTCGACGATCGTGAGGTCGGCGAGACGTCCGACCTCGAGGGTCCCGAGCTCGCCGTCGAGGTGGTCGGCGTGGGCCGCCCGGCTCGTGTACATCGCGAGCGCCTCGGCGGCCGTCACCGCCTCGTGGGCTGCGACCATCGACCCGCCGGCCGTCCGCCGCAGGACCGCGTCGCGGATCCCGACGCGTGGGTCCGCGGTGACGACCGGAGCGTCCGACGAGCCGGCCACCGTGATGCCTTCGTCGCGCAGGCTGGCGAACGGGTAGAGATCGGCCGATCGCTCGGGTCCGAAGGCCTCGAGGAAGCCGTCGCCGAGGACCGAGAGGAACGGCGGCTGGCTCACGACGACGATCCCCGCGGCGCCCGCCCGCCGTCGGAGCGCAGCCGGGAAGAGGCCGCCGTGCTCGATCCGGTGACGCATCGGGTTCCCGCCGCGGCAGACCGGCTCCAGCGCGTCGATGGCCGCCCTGATGCCCCGGTCGCCCTGGGCATGGATGCCGACCTGGTAGCCGGCGTCGGCGCAGCCACGGACCCGATCGGCCAGCGTGGCCGGGTCGAGCACGAGGACGCCCATCTCACCGGCAGGCGTCTCGTATGGCTCGTCGACGGCCGCCGTCCGGCTGCTCATCCCGCCGTCGGCGATCAGCTTGACGGCTCCGATCCTGATGCCGTCGACGATCGACCCGGTGACCGGGAGGTCGTCCAGGAAGTCGGCCCCTCCGTCGTGCCACGGCATCGCCGTGACCCTGATAGGCAGCCGGCCGGCGGCGCCAGCCAGGCGGAGCCCCGCGACCCCGGCCCGGTCGCACGCGGCGTCGGTGACGGAGGTCAGCCCCAGCCCGGCGAGATGGAGCGCGGCTCGCTCCTGCTCGGCGATCCGCTCGGCCTCCGTGGTCAGGGCAGCATGACGGGCCTGGTTGCGCTCGGTGACGTCGAAGATGGGCTGCTCGTAGAGGACGCCGTCGAGGCGGTCCTCGGGATCGCGACCGAGTCGCCCGCCCGGCGGGTCCGGGGTCCGCTCGTCGAGCCCCAGGGCCGCAAGGCCAGCCGAGTTGACGACACCGACGTGGAGCGAGACCTGGTAGAGGACGCAGGGTCGGTCCGGGACGGCCACGTCGAGGTCCCAGCGGGTCGGCAGCCGCCGCTCGGCGAGCTTGTACTCGGCGAAGCCGAAGCCGCTGACCCAGCCTTCGGGCCCGGGCTCGGCTGCGGCCAGGGCGTGCTGGATGGCCGGGATGTCGGGGGTCGTTGGCTGGCTGCAGTCCACGCAGGTGAGCAGGTAGGCGAGGGCAGCCGGGTGACAGTGCGGGTCGATCAGACCCGGAAGGATGGTCGCGCCCGCGAGATCCACCACCCGGGCGGTCGGCCCGGCGGCCCTGAGCAGCTCATCGGGCGGCCCGATCGCCTGGATGCGGTCGTTGCGCGTCCAGAGCGCGCCCTGGACGGCCGGTCCGGTGCCACCGGGACGGACCAGGGCCCGGATGTAGACGACGTCACCGCCCTGTCCGTCATTCATCCGGCACCCTCAGTGGCTGGGTCCGGCTGTGCCCCGGCCCGGCCCCGCCGCGCTCGGCGGTCGCCGGCACTCAGGCCGCCGACGCCCCGTCGCCGGAGGATCGCCCCGGCATCGGCAGCGGCTCGGCGGTGCCGTCCCTGCCGAAGCGCAGGTCCAGGTGGCGCTCGGCCCAGCGCCGGATCTGGCGGTAGACCGCGGGCGCTCCGACGATCTCCTCGTCGACCTGCCACTCGGCCGGGTGGACCAGCAGGCCCTTCGTCTGGGCGCCACCCAGGCCCCCGTGCGAGCCGATCAGCTCCTCGAACGCGGCGACTTCCTCGAACTCGGGGTCGAACAGGCTGATCACGGAGATGTCCGGCGTGTGGTCCATGCCATCGAGCCGCATCAGCGCCTCTCGGGCCCGACCGCCGTAGTGGGCCACCGGGTCGGTCCCCTCGACCTGACCCTCGTCGAGGTAGTGGACCCCATCCCTCCCGACGACGACGGCCCCGTGCGCCTGGGAGCGGATCAGCAGCGCCCCGACGCCGGGATGCGACGCCAGGCCCTCGACCAGGCCCGGATACCGCTCCGCCAGCTGCTCGACGGTGACCCGCCCCGGCATGCGCGGGAAGTAGATCAGGCCGAGATTGCCCGAGGCCATCGCGATGAGCTCGGGGCGATCCCCGGGGGCCTCGCCTTCGGTCCGGCGGGCCTCGGCGTCCTCCTCGCGAGCGGGCCCGAGCTCCACGACGCCGTCGCTCGTCTGGCTCCGCAGTGCTGTCCGGGCCAGGCCTCCGGTGACACCCTTCGTCTGGGTCACCTCGGAGAGGAAGGCGTTCGTCTGGCCCCACTCCTCGACCCGGCTCTTGTCCTCGTCCACCCGGGCGGTGCCGCCCATCAGCTCCCGAACGACGTCACCGAGCGTCTTGCCGTATCGCTGCAGGAAGGTGGCGCCGAGGGTCTGGCCGTGGTCGGAGACGACGACGAACCGGTACGGCCGGGGCGTCCGCTGGGCCGCCTTCTCGAGCGTGGCGATCGCGCGATCGACCCCGTCGAGCGCGTCGAACGTCTCGCCCCGCTCGGGACCGCTGTGATGGGCGATCTCGTCGTAGTCGGTGTAGTCGACGTAGATGATCGGGGTCCCCCGGAACATCTCCTCGAGCACGAGCGCCGTGGAGAGATCGCGGAGGGCGACGTTCGTGGCCGCCCGGGCGAACGGGTATGGCATCCCCCGGTGCAGCCGGGGCACGATCCCGGCCCGGCGCTGGCGCGAGGCCTGGACGTACTCCTTGAAGATCTCGGCGCCCGAGCGAACGATCGTCGCCAGGTAGTTGTTCGGGCTGGCGAAGAACGCGTAGAAGGTGCGGCTCTGGCCGAGGCCCTGCTCCTTGTCCTTGATCGTCGCCATCGTGATGTACGAGCGGGCGGCATCGCCGGAGAACAGGTTGCCGACGCTCGCACCGTCGTTGGACAGCAGACCTTGACCGTCGGAGATCCGCTTCGCGACCTCCGCGGCGTCGTCCGGGTGGTTGGCGACCATCGTCCGCCCGGACTCCTTCTCGTACCAGCGGAAGGCGGGGATCCCGTCGTTGTTCCCGTGGAGGATGCCCGCCTGGCTGGCCGGCGTCGTCGGGGGCAGGAGCGCCTCCCAGCCGTTGAGCTCGTAGCGCCCCGACCGGAACCAGTTCGACAGGTGCGGCACGCGGCCGGCACGGACCTGGCGGGTCAGGATGGGCTGGGCAAGACCGTCGATCTGGACGACGACGAGACCCGGCCGATCGGTCCGCGTGGCGCCCGCCTGCCTGGTCGCGAGCTGCTGGACCAGCACGGCGTAGAAGGAGTCGTCGCTGCTGACCGAGAACACCCCCGTCAGCACCGTGCCGACGATCGCGTACATGAAGGACGCGACCAGCGCCGGGATCCAACCGGTCACGACGAGACCACCGACGAAGTTGGGCAGGATCGCGAACGAGACGACCTGGAAGACGAGGGTCGCGACGACGACCGCGACGACCGAGATGCTGGCGAAGATCGCGATGAAGAGCGGCCTGACCGCGACGTTGAGGATCGCCAGGATGACGGCCGAGAACAGCGCGACGAGGAACGCCGGGGCCCCTGGCCGGAGGTCGACGCCGGGCGTCAGGAAGACCGCACCACCGAAGGAGAGGACGCTGATGACCAGCGTCGCCACGATGCGGCGGATCCGCGAGCCGCTGCTGGGCCGCCACTCGCGCATGACCTGGATCTGCAGCCGGTAGAAGTCGACGATCCGGCCCACGGGTCCTCCCTCGAAGCCGATCGATGATGACATAGGGGGCGATGGAGAGCCCCGTGACCCTCGGTCGATCAGCCGCGCCCGATGCGCTCGACCACGGCGATGATCTCGTCTCCGTAGCGATCGATCCTCGCCTGGCCCATGCCCTTGACCCGGCGGAGCGCTGGGATCGACGTCGGCCGGGCCTCCGAGATCGCTTCGAGCGTGGCGTCGTGGGCGACCACGTAGGCGGGCACCTCTTCAGCCCGAGCTCGCTCCAGGCGCCAGGCGCGCAGCGCCGCCATCAGGGGGTCGTCGCTGGAATCGGCTCGGCGGCGGCGCGGGGGGATCGGGGGGCCCGCGTGCTGGACCACCATGGGTCGGTCGGAGCCGCCCCGCGCGGGTGAGCGCGCGGGACCGCGCAGGTCGCGGACGAAGCGACTCTCCTGCCGCCGGACCTCCTTGCCCGCGGCATTCATCCGCTGCTCGGCCCAGGACAGCGAGAGCCTGGTGCGCGCCCGGGTCAAGCCGACGTACAGCAGGCGCCGCTCCTCCGCCAGCGCCGCCTCGTCCTCGAAGGCGTGGCGGATCGGCAGGCTCCCCTCCTCGAGCATGGGCAGCGCGACGGCATCCCACTCGAGGCCCTTGGCTCGGTGATAGGTGAGGAGGTTCACCCCACCCCGGCTCCCGTCCCGCTCTCGGGCCGCCCGCCGGTCGAGCTCGGCCAGGGCAGCGGCCACGTCAACAGCCGGGTCGCCGCCCGCCAGCTCGGCCAGCATCGCGGCCAGGGTCTCGAGAGCCGCCGCCCGGTCGCGCGCCTCCTCGCCGGCCGGCTCGACGCCCGGCTGCCAGCCCAGGTCGACGATCCAGCGCTCCCGGACGGCATCCACGAGGGCCGATCCGCGGAGCGCGGGGTCGACCCCACGGAGCGAGGCGATCGCCGCCCGGACGTCGCGACGGGCGAAGAACCGGGTGCCGCGGACCCGGTAGCCGACCCCGGCCCGGTCCAGGGCCTCCTCGACCGGCTCGAGCTGCGCGTTGGTCCGGACGAGGACGGCGATCTCATCCGGGTCGGTGCCGTGGCGGATGAGGTCGCCGGCCCACGTCGCCAGGTACTCCAGCTCCTGGACGCCGTCGGGGAAGCGACGGATCGTCGGCGATGGGCCGGATGGCCGGGTGGCCGTCAACCGCTTCGAGCGACCCGTCCGGTCGATCAACCGGTTGGCGAGCTCCAGCACCTGGGGACTCGAGCGGTAGTTCTCGGTGAGCTCGATGACCCGGGCTCCCGGATGTCGCTCCGTGAACCCGGTCAGGAACTCGGAGGTCGCCCCGGTGAACGAGTAGATCGTCTGGTCCTCGTCGCCCACGACGCAGATGTCCTCGCGGTCGCCCAGCCAGAGCTCGAGGAGGCGCTGCTGGAGCGGATCGGTGTCCTGGTACTCGTCGACGCTGAACCATGACTTGCGGGCCTGGACCAGGCCCAGGGCCGCGGCGTCCGTCTCAAGGAGCTCGACGGTGCGGGTGAGCATGTCGGTGAAGTCGATCCGGCCGGCCCGCTCCTTGGCCCGCTCGTAGCCGGCGTAGACCCGGGCGAAGAGCTCGACCGGGATCGGCGGCGTGCGGTCGCCTGCCTCGATCGCGTAGTCCGGCGGGGCGATCCGCCGGCTCTTGGCCCACTCGATCTCGTCGGCCAGGTCCTTCGCCGGAGTGAAGCGGTAGCCGCCGGGCAGGTCGCGGGCGAGCCGGCCGATGATCGGGATCTTGGAGTCGAGCACGTCCGGCAGCGGCTCCCCCGCGTGCCGCGACGGCCAGAAGTGGCGCAGCTGGCTGAGCGCCTGGGCGTGGAAGGTCCGGGCCGTGACGTCCGGCAACCCGAGCGAGTGGAGCCGATCCACCATCTCGGTCGCGGCCTTGTCCGTGAAGGTCACGACCAGGACCTGGTCGGCGGGCACCGCTCCGCTGGCGATCGCATGGGCGGTCCGCCGGCTGATCACCTTGGTCTTGCCCGTCCCGGCACCGGCCATGACGACCAGCGGCCCGCTGGTGATCAGGGTCGCCTCGCGCTGGGCATCGTTGAGGTCGGCGAGGAGGTCGGAGGTGGCGCCGGTCATCGGCAAGGCACCCTCCAGGGGCGTCGTCACGACATGGGCTCGGTGGGGACCCGGGACGATCCGGCGGTCATGACGGGCCGGCATCGAGCGACGTCCGTCGGGACCTGCGGACATGGGACAGCGTACGCCTCCTGCGCTCGCCACGGTGGACGAGGCCCGGTCGGACGCTCCTCATCCGAACGCCCGACCCGCCTTGAGGAACGCGGCGACGTTCGCCCAGGGGATGTCCGGCTCGTCGATGTCGTAGGCGGGACACAGGACGAGGCCGGCCCGGCCGAGCATCTCGACGCGGATCCGGACCTCGTCGTGGATCGCCGCCGGCCCGCCGAAGGAGAACGTCGTCTGGCGTCCCACCGTCCCCCAAAGGGCAAGTCTCGAGCCGAACCGGCTCCGGATGTGCAGGGCGTCCATGTGCTCGGGCTGGAGCGGGTTGATGGCTGCCACCCCGAGCTCGACGAGGTCCTCGATGATCGGCTCGAACCAGCCGTCGGAGTGATAGACGACCCGGATGTCGGGCTTGACGGCCCGGGCCGCCGTGATGATCGCATCCAGGCGGGGGCGGAAGAATTCGCGCCAGGTCGCCGGGCTCATCATCATCATCCCGCGGGTCATCCCGACGTCGTCATCGAGCGCGAGGATGTCGACGCCGGCGAGCGCCAGGGTCTCGGCGTTGCGACAGGCGAGGTCGGTCAGCCGGTCGAGCAGGTAGTGGGCCATCTCCTTGCGGCGGACGAGGTCCGTAAGGAAGTTCTCCAACCCGCGGATGCGCCAGGCCGCCTCGAAGAGCTCGCCACCCAGGTGCGGGGTGTTGCCACCGGCCGCAAGCCCGCGGCGATGCAGGTCGGCGACCTGGGTCGCCAGCCCGTCGACGGCGCGCGAGGCCCGGACGTCGGGGAACGGGAATGCCTCGAGGTCGGCGAGGCTGGTCGCCTGCTCGAGCGGGTTGCCGTCACCCGGCGCCTCGGGCCGATAGCGCCAGCTCCCATACCGGGCGACCTGCGCCGGGGAGCCGATCCGGGCGTTCCCGGCGTAGGGCAGCGCACGTCGCCGGAGCTCCTGCTCCTCCGGCGAGACCGGGAAGTCGACGAAGAGGACATCGACCAGGTCGTCGTCCCAGGAGCCGGCCGGAGCGAGCGTCGCCGTGTCGAACGCGAAGAACGCGAGGGCGACGGGCACCCGGTCCGGCTCGAGGCCGTCGAGCGCGGCGAGGATCCGTTCGCGACCGGTCATGGCATCTCCAGGGCCCGCCACGCGCCGTCGTCCGCGACGGCCGCGGTTGTCGGTCGAGCATGACCTCGGTCGGGGCGATCCGGGAACGGCCGAACGGCACGCCCGGGAGCCGCCCGGCCGAGCGGCGGAGGCGTCCCGGCTGCGGCCGGGTCAGGCCGGTGCGATGGTGTCCGGTGTGGCGTCCGCGAGGGCCGCTTCGGCGAGGGCGAGCGTCCCGGCCGGCCCGGCCATCCCGCCCAGCCCCGCGGGGACGAGGTAGTCGGGGGACGCGTGCTCGGGCAGGCCCGGGTAGCCGGCGAGCTGGTCATCGAGGAAGCTCCGGGCCCGCTCGAGCAGCCCGGGCATCGTCGACAGGCCGCCGCCCACGACGACCCGCTCGGGCGCAAGGGCATAGGTCAACGACCGGACGCCGGCCGCGAGGTAGAAGGCGGCCAGATCGACGGCTCGCTCGCGGTCGACGCCGGCCAGATCCTCGGCGCGATGCCCGAACCGCGCCCCGATCGCCGGCCCGCTGCCCATGCCCTCGAGGCAGTCGCCGTGGAACGGGCACCGGCCCGGGTAGTCATCTCCCGGATAGCGCGCCACGGCCACGTGCCCCATCTCCGGATGGACCATCCCGTGAGCTACCCGGCCATCGACCACGGCGCCGCCACCGATCCCGGTCCCGACCGTCAGGTAGACGAAGGAGCGGAGTCCCCTGGCGGCTCCCCACCGGCCCTCGCCGAGGGCGGCAGCATTGACGTCGGTGTCGAAGCCGATCGGCAGACCGAAGGTCTCGCGGAACGGCCCCACGATGTCCGTGCCGCGCCACCCGGGCTTGGGCGTGGTCGTGATCGAGCCGAAGGCCGGGTGGCCCGGGCGCAGCTCGAGCGGCCCGAATGACCCGATCCCGAGCGCGCGGATGGGCAGGCCATCCTGAAGCGCCGCGCGGAACACCTCGAGGGCGGCGTGGATCGTCGCCGTCGGTCCGCCGACCTCGATCCGCTCGCTCAGGCGGATGTCGTCGGGCGAGGACCCCACGACGCAGATGAACTTGGTGCCGCCGGCTTCGAGCCCACCGAGCATCCGGACGCTCCTCTGCATCGGCGCGACGGCCCGAGACCAGGATCGTCCCCGGAGGCGTGTCGCGCACCCCATGGTGCCCGAGGTCGACCCACCTTGACGAGGTCCGGCTGGACGGGCGCCACGAAGCCGGGAGGCGCCGTCCGTTGCGGGTGCCCGCCGATCCGACCACCTGGCGGTTCCCCCGTCGGTCCGGTCGGGTCGGACCGCTCCGGTCAGAACCCCAGCACAGCTCGGTAGGCGAGGGCGATGGCGTGGTAGCCGTCGGTGTTGGCGTGGAAGTCCTGGCCGCCGGTCATGCACGTCCACGTCCAGCCGCAGACGCGGGCGACGTTGAGCGGCACCGGTTCCGGGTATGGCGGCATCGGCACGAGGGTCGTGAAGTCGGTCGTCGAGAACGTCCCCTCGACGTCGGCCACCGGGATGCCGTGGGCAGCGTAGATCCCGGTCACCATGGCGTTGATCGGGACGATCGCGTCGAAGACCGACAGCTGGGCCAGCGCGCGCGCCTCCGGCGTGCCCTGGAGCCAGTAGACGAGGAACGGGTCGTAGATCGTCCCGCCGACGATCGGGACGTCCGGTCCCGCAGCCTCCCGGAGCGCGGTCAGGATGCCGGGCAGGTTCGAGGCGATGGCGGCGGCACCCGGCGGGATGCATTCCAGGCCCGTCTGGCACGGGAAGTCGTTCCAGCCGAGGTCGATCGTGACGAAGGCGACGAACTTGCGGTGCGCGTGCAGGAAGGCCAGCGCCTCGTCGAGCTGCGAGCCGTGCGGGTACTCGCAGATCCCGCCCGCGACGAAGGTCTCGGTGGATTCGCCGGGGCAGCCCAGCTTGACGTGGCGGAGCTTCGGGAACTCGGCCTGGGCCATCCGGTAGAGCTGGTCGGGGTAGCCATCCGAGGTTCGGAACAGGTCGTCCGGGTCCCCGGTCGGCTGCTGC
The DNA here is from genome assembly GCA_035458865.1 of Candidatus Limnocylindrales bacterium. GTDB lineage: Bacteria > Chloroflexota > Limnocylindria > Limnocylindrales > CSP1-4 > DATHYZ01. The sequence goes on along the minus strand of DATHYZ010000074.1, from coordinate 3,804 downwards.
CCGGCGGCCAGCGAGTCACCGAGCGAGAGGTAGTACAGCATGGCGTGGTCTCCGCTCGCGCCTGGAGCGGCCGCAGCCGATCCGGCCAGGCCGAGGGTGAGGATGAGCGCGGCCGTGAAGGCGAGCATCCGGCGCACCACAGGACTCCTTCCGTCCGGGCGCCGGGATCGACGCCTCGTCCGGGAGATGCGACGCGCCGCCCGTCAGGACGTTGCGGCCGGTGGCGACGAGGGCCGGACCAGCGACCCGGCAGTCGAGTAGGCTCCGGGCCGTGACCGTCAGCGCCGACGCTCTGCATCGCCGCCCGGTCCGGGCCGACCGGACGAGCGACCGCCGGGTCGCCCTCGGCGCCATCGCGCTCGCCCTCGTCTTCCTGGGTGCCGCGCTGGCCTCCACGGTCCTTCCCGCGACGGTCCGGCTGGGCGCGTGGCTGCCGCTCCATCTCGCCCTGGCCGGAGCGGCGACGACCGCGATCTCGGGGGTCATGCCCTTCTTCTCGGCCGCCCTCGCCGCGGCCCCACCGGCGAGCCCGTGGGTCCGCGCCCCCTCGGTCGGCCTCGTGGTCGCCGGAGCGTGGGCCGTGGCCATCGGCGTGGCGGGCCCCGTCCCCGGCCTCGCCGTCGGCGGTGGCTCGGCCTTCGTGGCGGGCGTCGCCCTGACCGGCATCGCAGCCGTGGCCCCGCTGGGCCAGGGCCTCGGCCCGAGCCGGGGCCTGGTGACCGGCGGCTACGTCGTCGCCCTCGGCTCGGTGGCGCTGGGGGCGAGCCTGGCGGTCGTCTTCCTGGCCGGCTGGACCCCGCTCGTGACGTCGTGGGCCGGCGCACGGGCCGTCCATGCCTGGCTGAACCTCGTCGGCTTCGTCTCCCTGGTGATCGCCACGACCCTGCTCCACTTCTTCCCGACCGTCGTCGGAGCGCGGATCGTGCGTCGGCGCAGCGCCGTCGTGGTCGTGGGCGGTCTCACCGGGGGCACGGCCCTCGTGGCGGTCGACGGTCTCCTCGGCTCGGGCGCCCTGACGCGCCTGGGCGCCGTGCTGGCGATGGCCGGCGCGCTGGCTCTCGCCGTCTACGCGTGGCAGTCCTGGCAGGCCAGGGCCCGCTGGACCTCCGACGCCGGCTGGCACCGCTTCGCCATGGGCGGTCTCGGCTCGGCGATCGGCTGGCTCCTGGTGGGGATGGGCATCGCGACGGTCCGTGCCCTGGCCTTCGGGGCCGACCCATCGGCGTGGGCCTTCGACGCGGTCGCGGCGCCCCTGGTGATCGGCTGGGTGGGCCTCGCCATCCTCGCCTCGGCCACCCACCTGATCCCGGCGGTCGGCCCGGGGACCCCCGTGGATCACGCTCGCCAGCGATCCCTGCTGGGCCGGGCCGCGACGGTCCGCCTGGCGGTGATCGACGCCGGCGTCGTCATCCTGGCGATCGGGCTGCCGTTGCGATCGGAACCGGCGACCGCCATCGGCACGGCGCTGGTGGCTCTCGGCTTCGCCGCCACCGCCATCCTCGCCGCGGCGGCGATCGGGGTCGGCCTGGGCCGCGACCGAGCGAGGACCTAGGCGGCCTGGGCCGCGAGTCCCGCGACGGCGTCGTCCCCGAGCGACTGGTAGAGCTCCTCCTCCTGGGCCATGTGGAGGCGGAGGATGGCGTCCAGGCCGTAGAGGGCTCGGCGCAGGTCGGTGCGGTCGTCTGGGGTGGGTCCCTCGGTCGACAGCTCGGCCACCAGGCGGTCGTACAGCCGGATGAGATGGAAGATCTCGGTGTGGGTCCGGTGCAGGGCCGCCGTCGCGTCGTCGCTGCCAAGGGCCGCCGCCAGCGTCGGGTACACGGCCCGGTCCTCGTCGATCTCGTGGGGAACGAGGGTCTCCGTGAGGAACGACCGGATCGAGTGGAGCTCGGCCAGGGCCTCGTCCGCCGGAAGGGCGTCGAGGCGATCCGCCGTGGAGCGCAGCCTGGCGATGCCCGGCGCCAGCTCCCGGTGCTCGGCGGTCAGCTTGCTCCGGGTCTCCTCCCAGCCCGTGATGCGGAGCGGCCGCTCGACGCCGCCGCGGAGCGCCCGCAGGGCGTTGAGGATGACGGCGACGTCGATCGCCTCCTGGAGCAGGGCGCCGACCACGACCGGCAGGAACCCGAACGCGGCGAGGACCATCGCCGCCAGGGACATGCCCATCCCGGCGACGACGCTCTGGATGGCGATCCGCCTGGAGTGCCGGGCGATCCGGACCGCCTCGGCGAGTCGATCGAGTCGATCGACGGTGATCACGAGATCGGCGGCCTCGGAGGACGCCGTCGCCCCACGGGCGCCCATGGCGACGCCGACGTCCGCCGCCGCCAGCGCCGGCGCGTCGTTGATGCCGTCGCCGACCATGACCAGCGGCCCATCGGCCAGCTCGCGCTCGGCCAGGACCGCGTCGACCTTGTCGGCGGGAGCGCGGTCGGCCAGGACCCCGTCGAGGCCGATGGCCGCTCCGACCAGCTCCGCGACGGAATGGTGATCGCCGGTGACCATGAGGATCCGCGAGAAGCCGGCCTTCCGGAGCGAGCGGACGGCCCGGGGGGTGTCGGGGCGGATCGGGTCGTCCATCACCAGGGCCCCGGCGAGGGCGCCATCGATCCGCACGAAGACGTTCGTCGCGCCCTCGAGCGCCGCCCGGCGCCGGAGCTCCCGGGCCCAGGCCGGCAGGCCCGTCCCGGCGGCCGCGAAGACGGCCGACCCCACGGCGACCTCCCGACCGCCCACCCGGCCGGTGATCCCGGCGCCGGGCAGCTCGGTCACGTCCTCGGGCATCGGCAGGATGAGCCCCCGCTCGCGGGCGGCGTGAACGATGGCCGCGCCGAGGACGTGCGGCGATGCCTGCTCCAGCCCCGCGGCCAGGCGGAGGACCTCGTCCGGGCTCCCGTCGGCCGTCTCGATCGTCGCCAGGTGCGGTCGTCCGGCCGTCAGCGTGCCGGTCTTGTCGAAGAGGAGCACGCGGGCTCGTCCGAGGGTCTCGAGGGGACCCCCGCCCTTGACGATGATCCCGCGTCGGGCCGCTCGTGAGATCCCGGCCACGATCGAGATCGGTGCCGCCAGGAGGAGCGGACACGGGGTGGCCACGACGAGCACGGCCAGGGCACGAACCGGGTCGCCCGAGACGATCCAGGCCAGCCCGGCGATCCCGAGGGCCAGGGGGACGAAGAGGATCGCGTAGCGGTCGGCCAGGCGGACGAAGGGTGCCTTGGACCGGCCGGCTTCCTCCACGAGCCGGACGATGCCGGCGTAGGTGCTGGCCTCGGCGGTGGCGATCGCCAGCAGGTCGAACGGGCCGCCCGCGTTGACGACGCCGCTGCTGACCGTGTCGCCCTCCTCCCGGGTGACCAGGCGGCTCTCGCCGGTCAGGGCGGCCTCGTCCAGGATCGCCGGGACTCCGCGCACGACGCCATCCACGGGGACGACCTCGCCGGACCGGACGAGGAGCCGGTCGCCGGCGGCCACCTCCTCGATCGGGACGGTCGCCAGGCGCCCGTCCTCGTAGCGATGGACGTCCTGTGGGGCGCGCCCCAGGAGGGCCGAGAGCTCGCGGTGAGCACGTCCCTCGGCGTACGTCTCGAGGGCCTGGCCGGTCGCGAGCATGACCCCGATGACAGCGGCCGCGAAGGTCTCTCCGAGGGCGAGGGCCCCGCCGATGGCCAGGATCGCGATGACATCAACGCCGGCCTTCCCGCCGAGCAGGTCCCGGACGATCGAGACGGCGAGGTCGAGCCCCACGACGACCGTGGGCAGCGCCCACGCCCAGAACGCTAGGTCCTCCCGTCCTGCCCAGGTCAGGAC
>DATHYZ010000073.1:0-6718 GCA_035458865.1 Candidatus Limnocylindrales bacterium | reverse complement strand
AGGTGCCAGGTCGCGCCGGGGACCAGCGGGATCTTGTCCTCGGCCTCCTGGACGCGGTTCTCCCCGAGGATCCTGGAACCCGCGGCCACGGCGGCCCGGAGCCGCTCGGCCGGGACGGTCTTGCTGACGGCGACCAGGGTGACCTTGGAGGGGTCGCGACCCGCGCGAGCGCAGGCCCCGGCGATCCCGTCGAGGACGCGCGCCCGGGCCGCGGCGAGGGCCGCGACCTCGGTCGGATCGGGTGGCGGCGCGGCGCCGTCAGGGTCGGCGACGACCGCCACGGGTCACTTCTGGCGGCGCAGGAAGCTCGGGATCTCCAGGTCGTCCTGGTCGACCGACGGCTTGCGAACGGAGGCCTCGCCGGAGCGGACACCGCTCGAGGGAACCCGCTCCACGGGCACCTCGGCCGGCGCCTCGACCTCTGCCCGCTGTCGCTCGAGCTCCGCCAGGAAGTCGCGGCCGCCGCTGACCGGGACCGCGACGAACGACTCGCGGGTCTCGGCGGCGCCCTCGCGGCGGCTGGCCGCCGGGCGCGCCCGACCGTCGAACCCGGTCGCGATGACGGTGATGGAGACCTCGTCGCCGAGCCGCTCGTTGAAGCTCGTGCCGAAGATGATGTTCGCCTCCGGGTCCGCCGCGGCCCGGATCTCCTCGGCCGCCTCCGTGACCTCGAAGAGCGAGAGGTTGGAGGACCCGGTGATGTTGAACAGGATGCCCTGGGCGCCGGTGATGTTGACCTCGAGGAGCGGGCTGGCGATGGCCTGGCGGGCGGCCTCGAGGGCCCGGTTCTCGCCGCTGGCCCGTCCGATGCCCATGAGCGCCGATCCGGCGTCGCTCATGATCGAGCGGACGTCGGCGAAGTCGAGGTTGATCAGGCCGGGCGTGGTGATGATGTCGCTGATCCCCTGCACGCCCTGGCGCAGGACGTCGTCGACGATCTTGAAGGCGTCGAGGACGGTCGTGTTCTTCTGGACCACGTCACGGAGGCGGTCGTTGGGGATCGTGATGAGGGTGTCGACCTTGTCCTTGAGCTCGGTCGCGGACTTCTCGGCGATCAGCTTGCGCTTGGCACCCTCGAAGGAGAACGGCTTCGTCACGACGCCGATGGTCAGCGCGCCCAGCTCCTTGGCCACCTCGGCCACGATCGGCGCCGCACCCGAGCCGGTCCCGCCACCCAGGCCCGCGGTGATGAAGACCATGTCCGAGCCCTCGAGGCTCTCGGCGATCTTGTCCCGGTCCTCCTCGGCCGCCCGGGCGCCGACGGCGGCATCGCCGCCTGCCCCAAGCCCCCGGGTCAGCTTGTCGCCGATCCGGATCTTGTGGGGCGCGTCCGACTGGAGGAGGGCCTGGGCGTCGGTGTTGCAGGAGATGAACTCGACGCCCATCATCTCCGCCCGGATCATCCGGTTGACCGCGTTGCTGCCGCCGCCGCCGACGCCGATGACACGGATCAGGGCGAAGTTCTCGGAATCTGAACGCAGCGGCATCGGGTCTCCTCCGGGGCCCGCAGGCCCGGTCTGCAACGATCCTGACGGTGGCGGGTGACGGCTGGGGCCCGACACCGGACTCCCCTCCGGGAGGGCCGAGTATAGCCCCAACCCGGATCGATGGGCAGCCCTCGAAGACGCAGTACAAGGGCTGCCGCTGACCGACGTCGGTCAGTCGGTGGTGCGTCGCCGCACCGGCCGCCGGGGCCCTGACTGTGGCCCCTACCCGGACAGGAAGCTGAGGCGGACCCGCCGCTCCGGATTGTCGGCGTTCGGGTCCACGAGGGCGATCGACTGCCACGTCCCCAGGGCGAGGCGACCACCGAGCACCGGCACCGTCAGGGACGGCGACAGGAAGGCCGGAGCCACGTGGTCGGCACCGTGGCCCCTCGAGCCGTGGGCGTGGATCCAGCGACCGTCACGCGGCAGCACGCCGTCGAGGGCCGCCAGCAGATCCGTCTCCGTCCCGGATCCCAGCTCGATCACGGCGAGCCCCGCGGTCGCGTGGGGCACCCATACGCTGAGAAGGCCGTCGTCCTCCGCGGCCACGAACTCGGCGCAGGCGCCCGTCAGGTCATGGATCGCGCGTCGTCCGCCGGTCGCGATCCTCAGCTCGGTGGTTCGCACCGGCCGACCTACGGGAAGATGCCGCGGAGTGCCTCGCGGAACCGGTTGAGCGGGCTGCTGCCGCTGGCCTCGTAGCCGGAGAGATCCTGGCCGCCGAGCCCGGCGGCGCCCCAGGCCAGGAGTCCGACCGGCGTGGCGTAGGCGGGCGTCAGGAGCGTGTCGACGAGCCCGCCGATCCCGCTCGGCCCGGCGATCCTGACCGGCATCTGGAGGACCTCGCGTCCCAGCTCCGCGGCGCCTGCCAGCTGGGCCCCGCCGCCCGTCAGGACGATGCCGGCCGGGAGCTGGCCCGGTCCCGCGGCCGCCATGCGATCCCGCAGCAGCTCGAAGGTCTCCCGCATGCGGGCCTCGATGATCATGCTGAGCTCCAGCCGGGACAGCTCGCGCCCGGCGTCCTCCCCGAGGACGCTGACGGCGACGGTGTCGTCCTCGGCGATCCCCCGGAGGTCGCAGGAGCCGTGCTGGAGCTTGAGCTCCTCGGCGACCTGGAGGCTCGTCTTGAGACCGATGGCCACGTCGTTGGTGACGTTGTTGCCGCCGACCGGGAGGACGGCCGTCTGGAACGGCGAGCCCTCGCTGAACATGGCCAGGTCGATCGTCCCGGCACCGATGTCGGCGACCGCGACGCCGAGGTCCTTCTCGGTCTCGGTGAGGACGGCCTCGGCCGAGGCGAGCGAGCTGACCACGAGCTCGTCGATCTTGACCCCGGCCGCCTGGACGCACTTGGAGAGGTTCTGGACCGCGGTCGCCGAGGCCGTGACGATGTGGGTCTCGACCTCGAGTCGCAGGGCGCTCATCCCCAGCGGGTCCTTGACCCCCTCCTGCCCGTCCACGATGAAGCCCCGTCTCTCGACGTGGAGGACCTCGCGGTTGGACGGGATGGAGACCGCCCGGGCGACCTCGATCGCCCGGTTGATGTCCTCCCGGGTGACCTCGCGATGATGGGCGGTGACCGCGACCTGGCCGGTCGAGTTCTGGCTCTCGACGTGGTTGCCGCCGATCGACACGAAGGCCCGGTCGATCTTGAAGCCGGACAACCGCTCGGCCCGGACGACCGCGTCCGAGATCGAGCGAACCGTCTGGTCGATGTTGACGACGGCGCCCTTCCTGAGCCCGGCCGCGGGGACGGTGCCGTGGCCCATGATCGTGAGGCGTCCGTCGCGGCTGACCTCCCCGATCAGCGCGCAGACCTTCGATGTCCCGACGTCGATCCCGACCAGGACCGCTTCCCGTTCCACGTGTATGTCGCTCCGCTCGGCTAGATGAAGTGGCGCCGGATCAGCGCCACGTTGTTGAAGATCCGCAGGCCGAAGGTGATCAGGGCCACGAGGTAGAGATCGAGCCCGAGCCGATCGCCGATGAACGTGAGGATGACCGCCACGACAGCATTCGTCACGAACCCGCTGATGAAGATCCGATTGTCATAGACGCCATCGAGTTCCGCCCGGACCGCTCCCACGACCGAGTCCAGGGCCGCCAGGATGGCGACCGCGGTGTAGCGACTGAACTCGAAGCCGACGTTGACCTGAAGGACCAGCCCGGCAAGGATCCCGATCAGGAGTCCGAGCAGGGGCAGCAGCACGTGGGCGTCGTCCTCGTTCGTTGGCTTCCGGCAAGGCTACCAGACCCGCCCGCCAGCGGGCATGCGCGGCCGGCCACGGCTGGCCCGGCGGGTCCGGCATGGCGCCACCCGGGAATCGCCCGTCATCGTCACGGGACCGGGCTGGGTGACGGCTGGGGCGCCTCCCGCGGGACGTACGTCCCCTCGGTCCCCGAGGCGAGGATCACGCGGCCGACCTCGGCCTCGCGGCCGTCGAGGAGGCTGCGCAGGAGCCGGACCTGGGCCGGGATCATCGACGTGGGACGCAGGTCGGAAGCCAGGTCGGATGTATAGAAGCCGAAGATGGCCGTCCAGCCGAGCGCCGGGTCGCCGTCGGGGCGGACGATCCAGCCGGCAGCCTCGTCGAAGGCGACCGCCAGCCGAGGGGCCTCGGTCCCGGCGTCCGTCGGTACGAGGGAGCCGAGGCGCCGCGCCGCGTCGAGGACGACGGGGTTGAGGGTGGCGCCGACCCGGATGCCGGCGGCCGGTCGGCCGTCCACGATGACCGGGACGGGACCCCCGCCGTCGGCGGCTGCCAGGCGCGGCAGCGCAGCGTCGGGCGAGCCCTCGGCGATGACCCGGCCGTCGACGTCCACCAGGAAGAGACGCTCGTCGACCCGCCACGCCGCGATGGGTCGGCGCTCCGTGACCCGGATCGTCACCGTGCCCGGGAGCCCGACCTGCAGCTGGGCGTCGGCGACGGCCGGCAGCGTCCGCAGGGACGCGGCGAGGCTGTCCGTCCGCAGGACGACGAGCGGTTCGCCGGCCGGCAGATCCACCATCCCCCGGATGGCCGCGTCGTCGGTGAGCTCCGCGCCCTCGACGACCAGTCGCTCGAGCCCGAAGACCGGCGACGTCGCGAGCCCATAGAGGCCCCCGGCGGCCACGAGCATCGCGAGGATCCCGCCGGCGCGGGCTGCCGTGAGGCGCGGGGTCCGCCGACGGACCTTGGCCGAGCGGCGTCGGACGTGACCGACGGTGCGGACGGACGAGCGAGCGGTCATCGAGGGAGGTCCTCCAGCGTCGGGTGGCGGCCGACCCGGTCGCGACATCGCTCGACGGCGAGCGCCACGACCCGTCGGCAGACGGCGGCGAAGTCCAACCCGGCCTCGGCGGGCAGCGTCGGGAAGAGGCTGATCGGCGTGAACCCGGGGATGGTGTTGATCTCCGAGACGTAGGGGCGATCGCCGACCAGCAGGAAGTCGACCCGGGCGAAGCCCTCGGCGCCGATCGCCCGGTAGGCGTCCCGGGCGAGCTTCTGGATCACCGCCCGCGTCGCCGGGTCCAGCTCCGCCTGGAGAGCCGTCTCGGACAGCCCCTCGACGTACTTGGCCTCGTAGTCGTAGAACTCGTGGCCCGAGACGATCTCGCCGGGCCCGAACAGCTCGAGTCGCGACGGGTCGTTGCCGATCACCGCGACCTCGAGCTCGCGAGCGCCCGCGAGATACCGTTCCACGAGCGCCAGCGAGTCGTGGTGGAAGGCGGCCTCGAGCGCCGGGCCGCGCTCCGCCGGCTCGTGGGCCAGGGTCATCCCGAGCGAGCTGCCCAGGCGGGACGGCTTGACCATGAGCCGAGGGTCGCCGGTGCTGGCCGCGAAGGCCTCGAGCTCGCCGAGGACCGCGTCCGGCTCGCGCCGCCAGCGATCGAGGCGGACCTCGCGCCATTCGGCCACCGGCAGGCCGAGGCCGTGGACGAGCCGCTTGAAGAGGGCCTTGTCCATGCCGACCGCGGACGCCGCGACCCCCGAGCCGGTGTAGCACAGGCCGGCCGCCTCCAGGAGCCCCTGGACGGTCCCGTCCTCCCCCCATGGCCCGTGCAAGGCGATGAAGACGACCGGCCGTGGGTCCGTCGCGGCCAGCCGGTCGATGGCGACACCCACGGCGAAGGGCCCGTCCGCCCCGAGCGCGAGAGGGTCGTCGTAGGCGGCGGCCGCTCGGCCATCCCGCCGATGTCCGGCGGGCAGCCACCACCAGCCGCCGTCGAGGTCGATCAGGACCTGGTCCACGTGGGTGCCACCGCCGGCCAGGGCGTCGGCCACGGCCGTGCCGGAGACGATCGAGACGTCGTGCTCCGCGGAAGGGCCGCCCAGCAGCACCGCGACACGCCCGGTGCTCACGGCGCCGCCCCCTCGTCCCAGGGCCAGCCCTCCCAGTCGCCCATGAACTCGATCTCGAACTCGAGCGTCACGCCGTGGCGCTCGACGACGATGGCCCGGACACGATCGGCGAGACGACGGATGTCGGCGGCGCTCCCGCGCTGGTCGTTGACGATGAAGTTCGCGTGCTTGGGGCTGACGACCGCGCCCCCGACCCGCATCCCCTTGCAGCCGGCCACGTCGATGAGCCGGCCCGCGGAGTCGCCCGGCGGGTTGCGGAAGACGCTGCCGGCGGAGGGCAGGCCCAGGGGTTGGTGCTCGCGACGCCAGCGCCGGATGTCGTCGAGGCGCCCTCGCAGCACCTCGGGGTCGGCCCGCTCCAGGAGGAACGTCGCCCCGGTGACGATCTCCGCCGGCGAGGGAGGCGTCGTCCCATCCTCGACCGCGTCGAGCTTGAACCGGCTCTCACGGTAGGCGAAGCCGAGCTCGCTCGCCGCCATCCGGACCTCGGACCCGTCGCCCATGAGCACGGTCGCTGACTCCAGGATCCGGGCGACCTCGCCGTCATGGGCGCCGGCGTTGGCCCAGACGGCCCCGCCGATGGTCCCAGGGATGGCGAGGCCGAACTCCAGCCCGGCGAGCCCGGCGTTCGTCGTCTCCGTCGCCGCGCGGGCCATCGGCAGCCCGGCCTCCGCGATCAGGCGCTGGTCGTCGATCCGCCAGCCCTCGGCGCGATCCTGGACGACGAGGCCCCGGATGCCCCGGTCGCTGATGACCACGTTGCTGCCTCGCCCCAGGAGGGTGAACGGGATCCCGCGGCCCCGCGCGTGCTTGACGAGACCGCGCAGCTCGAAGGCGTTGTGGGCGATGGCGAAGAGGTCCGCGGGGCCGCCGGCTCGCATCGTCGTG
>DATHYZ010000072.1:0-10065 GCA_035458865.1 Candidatus Limnocylindrales bacterium | reverse complement strand
AGACATCTGCAGTCTGCCGGGCGTCGATCCAGTCGGGGACAACACCTGGTACTACGTCCACACGCTCGCCAACTTCTATCTGGACCAAGTCCTCGTCCAGGGGAGCAACGTCGACGCATGCGCGTCGCCGCCGGGAGCACCACTTCCGCCATCTACGGCGGGAGGGTTCCTCGGCTGCCTGAAGGGCTGGTTCGTGAGCTACATCACCGCGGGCCCAGTGACCCCGGGTGGGACGATCACTCCGGGTGTCACGACGATCGGGATCCAGCTAATCAAGTAGACGATCTCGGCACGTCATGCAGTGAGCCGCGCCCGCCAGGGCGCGGCTCCTCGATTCTCCGGGGGCATCATCAACGACCGCGTTGACGCCACGCACCGCTCCCCCTGACCATCTCGCCCCCCTGACCTGACCCCTCGGGCTATGCACGCGGGCACCATTTGAAGGCACCGTGCAAGGTGTCGCGCTGAGCATCTCTCGGCGAGACCACCGCACGGGAGCCCGAGATGCCCTTCCGGCCACATCGGCCGCACCGCCCCAGCACCGGCGAGCCTGACCAGGCCGCGCGGCGCCGGCTCGTCCTGCGCCGCCGCGACAAGAGCCGCGGCCAGAGCCTGGTCGAGTTCGCGCTGATCCTGCCGATCATGCTGCTGATCGTCGCGGTGGCCCTCGACTTCGGCCGCGCGTTCATGGGCTGGGTCAGCCTCACCGGGGCGACCCGCCTGGGCGCCAACTACGCGGCCCAGCACCCGGACGCCAACTGGGGCAGCTCCTCCGACCCGAACCGCCAGCGCTACCTCGCCCAGATGGCCCGTGATCTCGGATCGACGAACTGCACGCCGACGACGACGCCGATGCCGACGTTCCCGAACGGCAAGACCCTGGGCAACCCGGCCGTCGTGACCCTGACCTGCCAGTTCAACCCGATCACCCCGATCGTCACGGCGATCGTCGGCGACAGCCTGCCGCTGACGGCCAGCACGGCCTACCCCATCCGGACCGGCCAGTACGCCCCGCCGGCACCGACACCGACGCCGGTCCCGAGCCCCAGCCCGACGCCGACGCCAAGCCCGAGCCCGACCCCCACGCCGTCGCCCGGGGCCTCGCTCGATCCCGTGAAGACGATCGAGCCCTCGCCGACCCCGACGCCCACGCCGGCGCCCTGCCTCGCGCCCGACTTCATCGACACCCGCGTCGCCGAGGCCCAGAACCAGTGGCGGAACAAGGGCTTCACGACGACCGTGATCGCCCTCCCCGGCAGCGGCAACTACAAGATCGGGATGCAGGACAAGGTCGGCGGCCAGCCGTATCCCTGCACCACGACGACCGTGACGGTGGGCCCATGAGCGGCCTCGTCGCCCGCCTGACCCGACGCCGCTCTCGCGGCCAGACGCTCGTCGAGTTCGCCCTCGTCATCGGGATCTTCCTGGTGATGATCCTGGCGTTGTTCGACTTCGGGCGGGCCGTCTACGGGACGAGCTCGCTGGGCAACGCCGCCCGGATGGGCGCCCGGACCGCGATCGTCAACCAGAACGTCGGCGCCATCCGGACCCGAGCGGCGGACCAGGCGGTCGCCCTCGGGCTCCCCAGCGCCGCCGTCACCTGCTCGACCGGCAGCCCGACGAGCGCCCCCACGCCGACCGGCGACAGCGGCACGTGCGTGGAGTTCCGGACGACGGACCTCTCGGGGACCTGCACGACCCCGCATCTCGGCTGCATCGCGGTCGTCACGACGAAGTGGACGTACATCCCGATCACCCCGGTCGCCGGCCAGCTGTTCGGGACGATCAGCCTGACCTCGACCTCGCGGATGCCGATCGAGAGCATCTGCACCAGCGGCGGGTGCCCGGTTCCATGAGCCGGACCGCAGGAGCCCTCCACATGACGCCTCCCCCCCATCACGGCGCCCGCGGCCAGATCCTGGCCCTGTTCGCCCTTGGCCTGATCGCCTTCCTGGCCGCGGTCGGCCTCGTACTCGACGGCGGCTACGCCTTCACCCAGCAGCGGGCCAACCAGAACGGGACCGACGCCGCCGCCAACGCCGGGGCGATCGTCCTGGCCCAGAACGCCGGGGTCACGACCCCGCCCAAGACCGACGCCGACGTGGTCGCTGCCATCAAGGCGACGGCCGCCGGCAACGGCGTCACCAGCTTCGAGGCCTACTACACCGACGTCACCGGCCAGCTTCTGCGCTCGGACGGCAGCAAGAGTGGCTCGGTCGCCACCGCGGTCGCGGTCGGCAGCGGCACGATCCCGCCGTGCAACGACCCGACGGCCTGTGTCGACGGCCGCGCCTCCGGGGTCCTGGTCGTCGGCCACCGCACCTCGCCGGCCTTCGTCAGCCGCGTCATCGGCATCCAGTCGTTCCCGGTCACGACCCAGGCAACGGCCGTGGCCGGCTACGTCGCCGACATCTGCCCGGCGGCACAGGGCTGCGGCGTCCTCCCGCTCGCGATCCCGGTCAACCAGCTGACCTGCGACCACAACAACGCCCCGATGCCGGTCCAGCCGGCCGTCGAGTACGAGTTCGGTGAGCGCTACACGATCCCGCTCTGCCAGAACGGCCCCGGCAACGTCGGCTGGCTCGACTGGTCGCCGACCGCCGGCGGCACCTCCGAGCTCGAGACCTCGATCCGGAACTTCAGCAACCCCGAGCTGACCGTCCCCGGCTGGTACTACGTCACCTCGACCGGCAACGTGAACTCGTCGGGCATCGAGGACGCCCTCGAGGCCTACAAGGAGAAAGGCGAGATCGTCCTGATCCCGCAGTTCGACTCGACCTGCAACATCCAGCCGCTCGGCAGCGACATGGGCGACTGCCCGGCCGCCAACGTCGGCGGCACCGGCTCCAACCAGTGGTACCACCTCTACGGGTTCACGGCGATGGAGATCGAAGAGGTGGTGATCTCGGGCAACAGCAACAAGTGCAACACCGGGAATGGCGCGACCTCCTGCATCATCGGCACGATCCAGTACTTCATCCCACCCTTCTCGACGGTCCGGGCCGGCAACGCCCTGTGGTCCCCGAACACGCTGGCGGGAGTCCAGCTGATCCGCTAGCGCCGCGGCCGCCCGCCGACCGCCAGACAGACGGACGCCGCGCCCGAAGGCGCGGCGTCGTCATGTTCCCCGCGACCGGTCGGCGATGACACCTCGCCGCCGGAGCCCTCTCGGCTAGGGGACGTCGAAGACGTTCTCCGGGATCGCCGGTCCCTGCTCGTCCACGAGGGTCACCTCGCCGGCGGTCGTGATCTCGTAGGTCCAGGTGTGCTCGTCGATGCAGCCCGACGGGCAGTCGCCCCAGCCGATCCGGACCGCCACGGTCCAGCCGCCGGCCGAGGGCTGGACCTTGGTCCAGGCGGCCTGGCCGATGAGGTCCGGGTCGTACGGTCGGATCCGCTCGAAGCGGGGATCCTGGGCGAGGACGAGCTCGACGGCCTCGTCGGCGCCGGTGACGGTGTCGGGCGTCGGCGACGCGCTCGGCTCGGGCGTCGGAGTCGAACCACCGGACGAGCAGGCCGCCAGGGCGACGAGCGCGAGCGTCGCGAGGGCGCCGATGAGGAGCGCGCTCCGGAAGCGCACCGGGACCCGGGGATGCAGGCTGAGCGTTCGCATGTCCCTCCGACGGTCGAACCGCGCGCGGTGTTCCGTCGGGCAGGGTTCGGGCCGCTCGGCGGTGGTCGGCTCCGCCTCGATGCCGTAGGCTCGCGCCATGACCGCACCGCGTCCGGACACCGAACGATGACCGGCCCCAGCCGCGCCGACGCCTGGGCGCTGTTCTCCGAGTGGACCACGTCGGATGCGCTCCGCAAGCACGGCCTCGCGGTCGAGGGGGCCGTCACCTGGTACGGCCGCGAGCGCTTCGGCATCGTCGAGCCGGAGCTCGAGACCTGGCGGGTCGCCGGGCTGCTCCACGACTTCGACTACGAGCGCTACCCGGAGACGCACCCGACCCGCGGCGCCGAGGAGCTCCGCAGCCTGGGCTATCCGGACGAGGTCGTCCAGGCCGTCCTGGGCCATGGCGACCACACCGGCGTGCCGCGGACGAGCCTCCTGGCGCGAACGGTCTACGCCTGCGACGAGATGAGCGGCTTCGTCATCGCGGTGGCGCTCGTCCGCCCGAACCGGACGCTCGACGAGGTCGACGTCCGCGCGGTCACCAAGAAGCTGAAGGACAAGGGATTCGCCCGCCAGGTCGACCGGGACCAGGTCGTCAATGGCGCGCAGGAGCTTGGCCTGCCGTTCGAGGAGCACGTCATGAACGTCGTCGAGGGACTCAAGACCGTCCGCGGGGAGCTGGGGCTGTGAGCGGCATCGTGCTTCCCGAGGACATCGCGGCCGAGCGCTGGATCCGCCTGGATCGGTCGCTGCGGGCCCCGACCGAGCGCGTCTTCCGGGTCTGGAGCGATCCCGAGGAGCTGCCGCGCTGGCTGCCCGACAAGCTGGAGGGCTCGCTGGCGGTGGGGAGCCGCTCCACGCTGCTCTGGCGGCGCCAGCGGGTCTGGTGGGACGTCACCGCGGCCGAGCCGAACAGCCGGTTCGCCGGGCGGATGCCGTGGCTGCCGGACGACGGCCTCGTCACGACCTTCACGGTGGGGATCGAGCCGGAGGGCTACGGGACCCGGCTCCACTTCGAGAACGGGCCCTTCCACATCGACGAGCCGGGCGTCTTCGACGCCTGGGAACGGGCCCTGGAGGCCTGGGTCGAGGCGCTGGCGATGCTCCGCGCCTTCGTGGACTTCAGCACGGACCTCCGGCTCCAGCGGTACTAGCCTCGGCTGCGCTCCGCCCCGGCTCATCCGGGCCCGTTCAGCGTGCCTCGGCGACCGCCGCTCCGAGACGGCGCGCGCCCTCGGCCAAGTCGGCGGGTGGGTAGCAGCTGAAGGCGAGCCGGATCGTCGCGGGGTCGCCGCCGCCGTCCACGGCGAAGACCGACCCGGGCAGGTAGGCCACCGCGTGCCGGGCGGCAGCCGGCGCCAGCGCCCGGGCGTCCAGGCCGCCGGGAAGGCGGAGCCAGACGAAGTAGCCGCCCTCGGGCACCGCGAAGGTCGCCTCCGGCAGGTGCTCCCGCAGGCTCTCGACCAGGGCGTCCCGTCGGGCCGCGAGAGCCGACCGGAGCCGCTCGACGCCGGCGACGTAGGCGCCGGACCGAGTGTGCTCGGCAACGACCAGGGCGACGTAGTGGTTCACGCCACCTCCCGAGGCCAGCAGTCCCCCGTCCGCGAGGCGATCCACGGTCGGGGCGTCCGCGCTCAACCAGCCGAGCCGCAGCCCTGGCGCGAGCGTCTTCGAGAACGAGCCGAGGCGGATGACGGTGCCTGCCGGCGCGAGCGCCCAGAGCGACGGCGGCGCGGGCACCCCGAAGCCGAGCTCCCGGTAGACGTCGTCCTCCACGACGAGGAGCCCGGCCTCGGCGGCCAGCTCGAGGATCGCCCGCCGGCGCTCGAGCGGCACGGTGATCCCGGTGGGGTTCCCGAACGTCGGGACGAGGTACATGAACCGGGCACGGCGTCCCTCGCGGCGCAGGCGGGCCAGCGTCCCGGCGATCGCCTCGGGTCGCGGGCCGGCGTCGTCGGTCTCGATCGCCACGACCTCGACGGGATGGTCGCGGATGATCCCGACGGCCAGGTGATACGTGGGATCGGGGACCAGCCAGACGTCGCCCGGCTCCGCCAGGACCGTGGCCACGAGATCCAGGCCCTGGGAGGCGCCGCCGGTGACGAGCAGCTCGGACTCGGCCGGAGCGCGCCCGTCGATCGCCGCGACGTGGCCGGCCAGCCACTCGAGCAGCGGCCCGGGCCCGGCCGGGGCGCCGTAGTTGAGCGCATCCGGCCCGTAGCGCCCGAGCGCCCGGTCGGCGGCGGCCCGCAGCCCGTCGACGGGCAGGAGGTCCGACCCGGGGTGGCCCCAGGCCAGGTCGATGACCCCGGCGGCCGCGGAGAACTGGACAAGGGACGGATCGGCCGGGGCGCCGCCCACCGCTCGTGGGTCCGGGGCTGCGTCGTCCGTGCCGGGGACGGGTCCGTGGTCATCCATCGCGGGGAGGGTATCGCGTACCCTCGCCGCATGACCGAGCGGATCAGCGCCGGGATCCTCGTCTACCGGCGGGCACCGGGCGGCACGAACGGGCCGCCGGGCTCGCTCGAGGTCCTGCTCGCCCACCCCGGTGGACCCTTCTTCGCCCGGAAGGACGCCGGCCACTGGTCGATCCCCAAGGGCGAGGTCGAGCCTGGCGAGGAGCTCGTGGACGTCGGGCTCCGCGAGCTCGAGGAGGAGACCGGCCTGCGGCTGATCGAGCCGCGGCTCATCCCGCTCGGCGAGACCCGCCAGAAGGGCGGCAAGCTCGTCCACGCCTGGGCGGCCGAGGGCGAGCTGGATCCGGCGGCCGCGGTCAGCAACGTCGTCAGGATCGAGCTCCCCCGGGGCTCCGGTCGGTTCGTGGACTTCCCCGAGATCGACAGGGTGGAATGGTTCGAGCCGGAGGAGGCCCGGCGCCGGATCAAGGAGCCGCAGATCGTCTTCATCGACCGGCTCGAGGCAGCCCTCGCGGAGGGCGGCACGACGACGGAGCGAGCGACCGGGGACGGTTGACGCCCGGCCGGTGGGCCGGGCGTCGGTGGGACGGCTGGCTTGTCGAGCGACGTCGCCGCGATCGATCGGCGACGGCCGGGATCAGCTGTAGATGCTCTGGACGCGATCCCGGTTGCTGAAGGCACCGCCGCCCCAGCCGGCGACATCGGCAAGGACGCCGAGGGCGAGCCAGACCCAGTCGAAGCCGTCCACCCCGCCTGGCGCCACGAGGACGAACATCAAGGTCGTCCAGGGCACGAAGAGGAAGCCGAGGAAGGGCCACAGGAAGTTGTCGAACGCCGCGCTCCAGCGGGTCTGGTCCATCAGCCACCAGACCAGGATCCCGGCCCGCGGGCCGACCAGCAGGAGCACCGAAGCCAGACAGCACATGCGGTCCCATCCCTCCGTGAGCGTCGACGTCCGAACGCTACCAGCCCGACCGATTCGAGGGAAGGGTGGCGGGCCGCTACCATCTGACCATGCCGATGTTCGCCGACCTCCAGCCGCTCCCGCCCGACGCCATCCTGGGACTGTCCGAGGAGTACCAGGCCGATCCGCGCCCGGGCAAGGTCAGCCTGGCTTCGGGGGTGTACGTGAACGAGTCCGGGGTGACGCCGATCCTCGACACGGTCGCGGAGGCCGAGCGACGCATCCTGGCCGAGGAGACGACGAAGCTCTACAAGCCGATCGCCGGCGATCCGGCCTACACGCGGGCCGTCCGGGAGCTGCTCCTGGGAGCCGGGCACCCGGCCCTCGCCGACGATCGGGTGGAGACCATGCACACCCCGGGCGGGACCGGGGCGCTCCGGGTCGCCGCCGACCTGGTCCGCCGCATCCGCCCCGAGGCGACGGTCTGGATGCCCTCCCCGACCTGGCCCAACCACCCCCAGGTCTTCAGTGCCGCCGGGCTCTCGACCGCCTCGTACCCCTACATGGATCCCGCGACCGGCACGCTCGACACGGCCGGGATGCTGGCGGCCCTCCGGACGATCCCGGCCGGCGACGTCGTGCTCCTTCACGCCTGCTGCCACAACCCCACCGGCATCGACCCGGATCCGGCGACCTGGGGCTCGATCGCCGAGGCCGTCGAGGCCGCGGGGGCGCTCCCGCTCGTCGACTTCGCCTACCAGGGCTTCGGCGACGGGCTCCGGGAGGACGCCGCGGGGCTCATGGCGCTGATCCGCCCCGGGTGCGAGCTGCTCCTCGCCTCGAGCTTCTCCAAGAACTTCGCCCTGTACGACGAGCGGGTGGGTGCGCTGACCCTCATCGGGGCAACGGCCGGCGAGGCGGCCACGCTGCTGACCCACGCCAAGGCCGCGGTCCGGGCCAACTACTCGAACCCGCCGGCCCACGGCGGCGAGATCGTGGCGACCGTCCTCGCCGACCCGGAGCTCCGAGCCCGCTGGGAAGACGAGGTCGCGATGATGCGCGACCGGATCAACGGCAACCGCCGTGCCTTCGTCGAGAGCCTGACCGCGGCCGGGGTCCCCGGGGACCATGAGCGACTCCTCCGGCAGCGCGGGATGTTCTCCCTCCTGGGGCTCACGACCGACCAGGTCCGCCGGCTCAAGGAGGACCACGCGGTCTACGTCGTCGGCGCGGGCCGGGTCAACGTGGCCGGTCTGACCCGGGCCAACCTCGAGCCCGTCTGCCGGGCCATCGCGGCGGTGACGACGGCCTGATCCCGAGGGCTTGGGCTCCCGATCGGGGACCGAGTCGAACGACGACCGCCCGCGCCTGGAGCTGGGCGAAGGCATGACGAGCCCTTGCATGGACATGCGAGAATGCTGCGGCCGGAAGCGACAGCCGATCCAGCGGCTCGCGGCGCGGCTTCATCGAGACCTCGGAGGGATGGATCCACATGGGTGAACGACCACTCGGCATCACGATCATCGCGATCGTCCTCGCCGTCACTGGCGTCTTTCAGATCGTCGTCGGGCTCGAGGCCCTCGGCATCACGAACTTCGGGCTCAGCGAGCTTGCCGACGAGGCCAGCGTGAGTGGTTGGGCGGGGATCATCGGCGGCGTCCTGTCGGTCGTTGCCGGCGCGGGCCTGTTCACCCTTGCCGGGTGGGCGTGGATGCTGGCCGTCTTCGTGCTCGGCGTCCGCGTCGTCGTCGACGTCATCGCCGCGGTGACCCAGGGCATCTCGTCCTCGATCGGCATGGCCGCGATCGCGAACCTCGTGATCTCGGCCGTGATCCTCTGGTACTTCTTCCGCCCGAACGTCAGGGCCGCCTTCGGGCGCTGACGTCGGCATGAGGCCGGCGGCACGACCGCCGGCACCGCTGCCCATCGCCCCCCGCCGGGCCATTCGGCCCGCCGGGGGGCTTCGTTCGTCCCTCCGGCTCCATCGAAACGACCCACGGGAATGTATCGATGGATACATCGAGCCCGACCGTCCCGGACGATACGGTGCCGGCACGACCCGGAGCCCGGGTCCACCCGGCCGTGAGGGAACTCGATGGAACCGAACGTCGTCCTGCCGCTGGCTTCGTCCCTGCTCAGCTTCCTCGTCTTCGTCCTGCTCGTGGACCAGTGGCGTGAGCGCCGGCGCCCCTACCAGCTCATCTGGGCGATCGGCATGCTCTGGTACGGCCTGTCCGCGGGGACGGAGTTCTGGGGCAGCGCCTTCGGCTGGAGCGAGCCGCTCTACCGGGCCTGGTACCTGATCGGCGCCGTCTGGGTCGCGGGCTGGCTGGGCCTCGGGACGATGTACCTCCTGGGCAAGACCCGCTTCGGCTATGGGGCGGCCTTCTCGATCCTGCTGGCAGGCCTCTTCACGTTCCTGACCTGGCGGCGCTACGACTACCCGGACAGCGGCATCACCCCGTACCTCTACACGGCGATCGCCCTCGTGGGCGCCGTCTGGATCGCGGTGGAGACGTACCGGGCGAAGGACCGCTGGGCCCACGTCGCCGGGGTGCTCATCGTGGGCGGCTCCGTCGTCGCGATCCCGCTCGTGCTCCTCGCTCCTCTCGCCGCGCCCGGCTTCGCGGTCGACCCCGCGACCGGCATCCCGACCGGCGACCTCTTCCCCGGCTACGTCCGCCTGCTGACGCCGTTCTTCAACGTCACCGGTGGCTTCGCCCTCGCCTTCGGCGCGCTCTACTCGGCCTACGTGTTCATGCCCAAGAAGCGCGTGATCCGCTACAGCCTCGACCGGCGCCAGGGGATCGATCGCTACCTCGTCAACCTGGCGATCGCGCCGCTCGCCATCACCGTCAACCTGCTCGCCTCGATCCCGGGGGCCTTCGTTGACCTGATCCGCGGCCGGCTCAACACCCGGGTCCCGGCCACGATCCTCATCGCCATCGGCGGGTTCGTGCCCAGCCTCACGAGCGGCCTGAGCCGGTTCGGCGAGACGACCACGTTCTTCCTCGGTGAGTTCCTGGGGGCCGCCTTCATCACCGCCGGCTTCCTGGTCTCGATCGAGGTCTTCAAGGAGTTCCGGGTCCCGTTCACGCAGCGGGTCCTTCACGCCCGACGAACCACGC
>DATHYZ010000071.1:0-3005 GCA_035458865.1 Candidatus Limnocylindrales bacterium | reverse complement strand
AGGCGCTGGGATCCGGTGTCCAGAACGGGTCGCACGGAGGCGGCGATGCGACCGGCTCGCACGTCTCGGTCGGCGGGAACGGTGCGCCCCAGCTCTTCCCGAACGGAGCGAAGCCGCCGCTGTAGAAGTACATCGTCTTGGTCTTGGTCTTGGCCGGGCCACCGGCGACGCCGACGCCCTTGGCGGCCCGCTCGGCCCAGCCGTCGGTGAACGGACGCCACTGCGGGAAGGCGGCCTCGACCGACGAGAAGTCGAGGAAGCCCTCGGTGATCATCGGCCCGGTGCAGCCCTCCTGCCAGAGGTTCCCGGTCGCCTCGTCGATCTCGACCGCGACCTTCGTCGTGTCGGCCTCGCGCGGTACCGCGTCGCTGATGAACCACTCGTTGACGGTCCGGCTCGTGTAGGGCCCAGGGAGCATGCCGCTCTGCGCGTCGACGGCGACCTGATCCAGCCCCCCGGGACGAGCGTCGGCGAAGTCGGCGATCGGCAGACCCTTGCTGACATCGCGCATGATCCGGGACCAGAGCGGGGCGGCCGAGTCGAGGGAGAGGCTCTTCGTGGGTTCGTTGTTGCTGTTGCCCATCCAGACGCCGACGACCAGCTGCTGGGCCGCAGGATCGGCCGGCGGCGCGAGGAACCCGTAGGCGGCGACGTCGCGGAGGTCCTCGGTCGTACCGGTCTTGTAGCCGGCCGGACGGCGGCTCTTGCCGTCGAAGACGGCCCACTCGGCCCAGAACGGGTTCTGGGACCGGTCCGTGTTCCCCGCCAGGATGTCGGAGACGATCCACGCCGCCTGGGGGCTGATGATCTGCTCGGCCTCGGGGGTGTCGTCGGCAGCCGGCCAGACGACCTTGCCCTCGCTGTCGATGACCTGGAGGATCGTCGTCCGCGGGAGCCGCGCCCCTGCGTTCGCCACCGTGCCGAAGGCGGAGAGCATCGAGATGGGTTTCGTCTCGATCGTGCCGATGCTCATCGAGGTGACGGGCGAGGACTCCGGGATGAACTCGACCCCGAGGTCCCGGGAACGCTCGTACTGGTGGTCGAGCCCGTTGATGAAGCCTGCCTTGATCGCCGGGACGTTCAGGGAGAACTGGAGGGCCGAGCGCAGGCGGACGGGACCGCGCTCCATGTTGTCGGCCTGCTTCGGAGTGTAGGGCTGGCCGTTCGTGTTGAAGTCCGTCACCACGTCCATGAAGAGCGTGGAGGCCGTCATCGTCTTGTCGTCGATGCCGATCACGTAGTCGATCGGCTTGATGGCGGACCCGGGCTGACGGTAGCCGTCGGACAGGACGTCGAACTGCGGCTGGAACTTCTCGCTCGGATCGGCGTCGAAGCCGGCGCTGCCTCCGTAGGCGAGGATCTCGCCGGTGCGGGCGTCCATCACGGCGCTCGCGGCGTTGTGGATGTTCAGGCCCCGCAGGTTGAGCAGCCAGCCGCGATCTCCCTTGGGGATGCCGAGGCCGTCGAGGATCTTGGTCGTGTTCTCCAGGTTCGGCGCGCGGGCACTCGCGTAGAGCCACCGTTCCACGATCTGCTGCCTGTCCCAGTCGAGGGAGGTGACGACGCGGTAGCCGCCCGTGTCGACCTCCGGGCAGTTGTCCGCGATCTCGGGTCCGCACAGGATGGATCCGAGCTGTCGGTGGACCTGCCAGACGAAATGGCCGGCCTTCCAGTCCTGGACCTTCTGGGGAGCCAGGATCACCGGCTCTCGCTTGGCGGCCTCGTACTCGGCGGGGGTGTGGTCGTCCCCGGACAGCCAGCTCCGTGTCTTCATCAGCTCGAGGATGTAGTTGCGGCGCTGGACGATCTCGCGCTCCGGAGGGACCACGAGGACCACCTGATCGGCCGGACAGGCCTCGCCCTGCTCGGCCTGGTCGAGGCAACGCGGCTCGGCGTTCCGGACGAGGTCGTAGGTCGTGGGGGAGGGGAGGACGCCGGCAAGGATGGCCGCTTCGGCGAGGGTCAGGTCGTCCAGGTCCTTGTCGAAGTAGCTGCGAGCCGCGGCCTTCACGCCGTAGCTCTGGTTCCCGTAGAAGTTGCCGTTGAGATAGGCCTCCATGACCCGGCGCTTGCCTTCCTCGCCCGGGAACGCCTGGGTCAGGCGGATCGACTGGATGATCTCGCGGATCTTTCGATCGTAGACCGTGCCTTCGAAGGCCCACGCGGGGAGCAGCTCGTTGCGGACCAGCTGCTGGGTGATCGTCGAGGCGCCACGCTCGCGGCCACGGAGCGTGTCGACGGCGGCCGACGCGATGCCGATCGGATCGAAGCCGACGTTCTCCCAGAAGGTGTTGTCCTCGATCGCGGTCGTAGCGTCGACGACCTCGGGCGGGATCTCTTCGAACGTCACCAGCTCGCGCTTGATCACGCCGAACGTCGCGAGCTCCACGCTGTCCGTTCGGTCGTAGACCTTGGTCGGCTGGTCGAACGAGATGTCCTCGAAGAGCGACTTCGGGTCGGGGAGGCCCTCGGCATACCCGTTGTAGGCCGCGACGACGGTGGCGAACCCGAGGAACCCGCCCAGGGCCAGGGTCGCGAACAGGAACAGGGGGATGACGATGGCGACGGCGCCGATGACGCCCGTTGCGCCGGAGCCCCCGCGACGGCCGTTGCGCTGTCGGCGCCGCCGTCGCGCCAGGCTGGTGTGCATGCTGAAGGTCACGATAGCATAGGGCCCAGGCAGGACCGATTCCCCTGGGTCGCCGCGGTCGAGACGGCTCGAACGGTGGCCGTGTGACGCGCCGAGCCAAGGAGACCGAGATCGACCAGCAACCACGGCCGCTCGCGAGCCTCCTCGACGAGCTCGCCTGGCGCGGCCTGCTGCACGACGCGACCCCCGGACTTGCCGCCCGGCTCACGACGGGTCCGGTCACCGGCTACGCCGGCTTCGACCCGACCGCACGGAGCCTGCAGATCGGGAACATGGTGGTGGTGATGCTGCTCGTGCACCTGCAGCGTCATGGGCACCGGCCTGTTGCAGTGGTAGGAGACGGCACCGCCCTCAT
>DATHYZ010000070.1:0-7045 GCA_035458865.1 Candidatus Limnocylindrales bacterium | reverse complement strand
CGGCAGGTGCGCGTAGCTGCCGTGGCAGTCGAGGCAGAGCTGATCCTGGAGCTGGGAATGCGGCTGGGTGATGGCCGGCCCCTCGACCGCCACCTGGTGACACTCGAGGCACTCGTCCTGGGGGATCCCGTCGTGCCCCGGAGCGACCCGCCCCAGGTCACCTTCGACGTGGCAGGCGCCGCAGGCCCTCCAGCCCTCGATCGGATGGCCCAGCGCCGGGATGGGCTTCAGGCCTCCCTCGCCACCGGTGTCGTGGCAGAGCAGGCAGCTGCTCGTCGTAGGGATGTGGGCCAGGCCCATCGGGATGGTGTCCTGGGAAGGCGCAGGCGTCGGCTCGAGCTGGGCCGGGGTCCCCGGAGTGGACCCGAGGTTGCTGACGACGACCACGGCCAGGAGCACGACGACCAGGCCGATGTTGGCTGCCAGGAGGAGCCGGATGCCGCGGTCGACGGCGGTCCTCATCGATCGGTCTCCGGCGCATGGTCACCGTTGGCGCTGACCTGCAGGTCGGAAACGTCCGAGCCGCCGTCGCGCGCCTCGGCGATCTCGTCGCGGGTGACGTACTTGAAGCCGCTGAAGATGCTCGACATCAGGCCATTCCGCTCGACGTGGTCGATGAGGATGCAGCTGTAGACGTGGAACAGGGCGATGGCGAGGATCGCCCACATGGCGGCGTGGTGGATGACGCGGATCAGCTGGGCCCCGAGCAGCTCACGGAGCCACCAGAACGCCGAAGATCCCGGCTCGGCGCCGATCAGCCCATCGAGCGCGAAGCCGGTGACGGTCTCGACCAGGAGGAGGATCCAGAGGAGCACATAGGCCGAGGCGGCAAGCTGGTTGTGGCCCAGCACCTTGGGGTGCCGCGCCGTCAGGAAGGCATAGAACGCGGCCTGGCGGAACAGCTCGGTGAACTGGGTCCACGACGTCGGGATGAAGGCCGACCAGCGAGCGAACCGGTTGCCGGCGATGAGCGACCAGATCCGCAGCACGCCCGAGAGCAGCAGCACGAAGGCCGTGATCATGTGGATGAGCCGGACGGTCCCCATCACGGATCCCCCGGGCGGGATCAGGAAGGGGTCGGCGATGTAGCCGCCCGTGAAGCTCAGCACCACGATGCAGCCGGCGGTGATCCAGTGGCTGGCCCGGACCGGGATCTCCCAGACATAGAGCCGGAGGCGGCCGATCGGGAGGTCCGAGGCGGCCCGGGTGGCGGCTCGGCCGGATCCCGCGGCGGGAGCGCCGGATGGCCCGTGAAGAGGCTCGGTGGTGGCGGTCAACGGGCGCCTCCTTCGGCGATCCGGATGTCGATCGGCGATCCGACGTGGTGACCGGCGAGGTGGGTCGCACAGGCCACGCACGGGGCGTAGGCGTGGACCGTCCGGAGGATCTCGAGCGGCCGCCCGGGATCGACCACCGGCGTGTCGCGCAGGGCTTCCTCCAGGGGTCCGCGCCAGCCACGCTCGTCCCTCGGCGAGGCGTTCCAGGCGGTCGCGTCCACGACCTGGTAGTCGGCGATCAGCCCGTCGCGGATCCGCACCCAGTGTCCGATCATGCCGCGCGGCCCCTCGCCGAGCGACCAGCCCTCGGCCTCGCTCGCCCAGACCCCCGGATCCCAGCTGGTGATGTCCGCGATGGCGAGATCCCCGTCGGCCAGGCGCTCCCGCAGGTCGGTGAGCCAACCGCCCAGGCGGTCGACCACGACCTGGGCCTCGATGGCCCGGGCCACGATCCGGCCCAGCGTCCCGGAGAGCGCCGCCGGGCCGGATCCGAGCCGGCGCGTGTGGTCGTCGACGGCCGCCCGGACCAGGGGGACGCCGGCGGCGTAGGCCACGAGGATCCGGGCCAGCGGCCCCACCTCCATCGGCGTCTCGGCGTACCGGGGGGCCTTCATCCAGCTGTAGCCGTCGGATCCCTCGAGCGATGCGTAGGGGACCGACGGCCCCGTGTACCGCGGGTCGGTCTGCCCGGCTGAGGGATGGAGCAGCGCAGCGTCGCCCGCGTCGTAGCGGTACCAGGCCTCGGCGACGGTCTCGGCGATCGCCGCCTGGTCGACCGGGTGGAGGCTCGAGGGATCGCCGCCGCGGATCGAACCGCGGGGCAGGAGGCGCGGCGACTCCCCCGTGTCGCCCTCCGGGAACTCGCCGGCCGAGAGGTAGTCGCCCGGCCCGGCGCCGCGGCCGAGCCAGTCCTCGTGGTAGCGGGCGATCGCGAGGGCGTCCGGGACATAGACCCGGTCCACGAAGGCCCGCATCTCCGCGAACAGGGCCTGGAGCTCGGCGAGGCCGTCTGGGCTCAGCGCCATGGGCGAGTCCCGCTCCGGGAGTCGGGGGTGCTCGCCGGTGAGCGGCTTGATCGGGCCGCCCCATGGCACGGACAGGGCCATCCCGCCGACGAGGAACGTCTGCGGATGGGGATCCTTGCCGCCCAGAAGGACGAAGGCCCGGCTGATCCGCCGCTGCCAGTCCAGCGACTCCAGGTAGTGGGCCATGACCATCAGGTCGGCCTCGGGCGGCATCTCGTAGGCGGGGTGACCCCAGTAGCCACCGGCGAAGGGCCCCAGCCGACCTGACGCGACGTGCGCCGCCAGCTGGTCGCGGACGCCGCCGAAGTACGACGCGCTCGCCGCCGGCCAGTCGCTGATGGATCGGGCCAGGCGTGACGTGGCCGCTGGATCGGCGTCGAGGGCGGCGACGACGTCGACCCAGTCCAGCGCGGTCTGCTGGTAGAACTGCAGCACGTGGTCCCGGGCCAGGGCCGCCCCGGCGAGCAGGTTGCGGATCAGGCGCGCGTTCGGCGGGACGCTGGCGTGGAGCGCGCTCTCGACGGCCCGCACCGAGGCGAGAGCGTGGGCCCCGGTGCAGGTCCCGCAGATCCGCTGGGCGAAGAGCCAGGCGTCGCGGGGATCGCGGCCGCGCAGGATGCGCTCCATCCCCCGGAAGACGGTGCCGCTGCTCCAGGCGTCGACGACGACGCCGTCCGCGACGTCGACCTCGATCCGGAGGTGACCGCCGGCTCGGGTGACGGGATCGATCACCAGGCGGCTCATGCGCTCGCCCCCGGCTCATCGGGCCCGTCGACCGCCGCCGGACCCTCCGCGGGCTCGGAACGGTCTCGCTGCGGCTCCTGCGTGGTCTCCTCCAGAGCGGCGTCGCCCTCGATCCCCGGTTCCGGACCGGCCTCACCGGTCGGGCCGGCCGGCGTGGGACCTTCGTCGACCGGGATGGCGTCGCCACCCGGCCCGGCGGCCGCGGGCGGCGGTGCGGGCTCGACGACCGGAGTGCCTGCCGCCGCCATGGCCACCGCGGCGCCCGGCTCCTCGTGACCGCCGCCACGCCGCTGTCGGACGTAGCTGGCAGCACCGTGGGCAGCCGTTCCGGCGAGGACCCCACCGACCAGGAGCGCGCCGATCTGGTCGATCGTGACCTGCGGCGCGAACGGCAGCGGCCCCGGGAGACGTCGATAGAACGGACTCATCGCATCCCAGAAGCCCGGTGCGTGGCAGCCGATGCAGCCGTGGCCGGCGCGGACCGGCCAGCTGGTCCCGCTGGCGTACCGAGCGGTGGGGCACTCGCCGAACGTCTCGGGTCCCTTGCAGCCCATCTTGTAGAGGCACCAGCCCTTCTGGGCCCCCTCGTCCCCCCATGCCAGCACGAACTCGCCGTATTCGTAGTGGGGTCGGCGCTCGCATTGGTTGTGGATCAGCGAGCCGTAGGCGAAGTAGGGCCGCTGCATGCCATCGGTCTCGGGCCACGCCCCGAAGGTCAGGTAGTGGACCAGGGTGGCGGTCAGGTAGTCGACGTTGACGGGGCAGCCCGGGAGCCGGATGAGCGTCCCACCGTCGATGACCGCGGCCACGCCGACCGCGCCGGTGGGCCCTCCGCCGGCCGCCGGGGCTCCACCGTCGCAGGCACAGGACCCGACCGCGATGGTCGCCAGGGCGCCCGAGCAGACGTCACGCGCGACCTCCCGGAACGACTGGCCTCCGATGGTGCAGCTCGCACCGTCGTCGGCCGTCGGGATCGACCCCTCGACCACCGCCAGGTAGCCGCCGGAGAACTCCTCCATGGCCGAGAGGCGGGCGTCCGTCGCGTCCAGGCCGGCCGGCGCCATGAGCGTCTCGTGGTACTCGACCGAAAGGAGCTGGAGCAGCAGCTGGCTGACGGTGGGGTCGGCCGCCCGAAGGAAGGCCATCGTGTCCCCCGCGCAGTCCTGCCCTCTGAGCCAGACGACCGGCAACCGCGGGGCGGTTCTCACGGCCCGGGCGATCCGGGGGGCATAGGTCGGGGAGAGCGCCAGGACCGCCGCCATCGCAGCCGAGAAGCGGAGGAAGGTCCGCCTGGACACGCCCTGTCGGGCCAGCGCGGCGTAGAGCCCTCGGTCCTGTCCCGTCGCCGGTGGATGATTCACATCGCTTCGGCCACGAGCGCTGGGACGAGATCGCCACGTGGCCGCTCCTGCGGTCACGCTTGCAGGTCCGACTATGGACCCGAGCCTGCCGCCCGGCCGTGTGCCACACGGATCGTCGCGGGGGTCCGAGCGCTGCGACCGATGGGCCCGAATGGGGTAGGCCGCGTGGGCCGTCCGGTCTCCGCGCGTCGTGGGTCCCGCGGCGGAGGATCGATCGACGGACGTCCCGAGGGTCGTGGGTCGGTGGTCGCGAGGAGCCCGGGAGCAGCTCCACGGGCGGCGCCCGTCGAGCGCGGCTAGCGGGCCAGGGGTCCCGTCGAGGAAAGAGCCGGTGCCGGCCCCAGGGAGCCGGCCGGCCGGGCCGCGGCCGCCTGGAGCTCCCCGGCCAGCTCACGGAAGCGGACGACGGCTTCTGGCCGGATCGAGTACCAGATCCAGTTGCCGCGTCGCTCCGGCGTGACCCAGCCGGCCTGCCGAAGGACCTTGAGATGGTGCGACACGGTGGGCTGGCTCACGTCGCAGCAGGCCGTGAAGTCGCAGGCGCAGACCGGGCCCTCTGCGGACAGCTGCCGGAGGATGGCCAGGCGGGTCGGGTCGGCGGCGGCCTGGAGAAGTCGCACGTCGGGATCCGTGGGTCGCTTCATGACCGTAGGGTATTGACAACCATCTATATAGTCAAGTATCAATATGACACGGCCGAAGCCACCGCACGGCGAGGCCATTGAAACAAGGAGTGCCGGCATGTACCGAGGCGAGACCACCGTCGCGTGGATGATCTCCGGGCGTCGGGCCGGGGTCCCCGCCGACGACCGGCCCGGCGACCGCACCCGACCTCGGATCCGCCCGGACCGGCTCGTCCCGTCCATCGGGCGCCGGCACCCCGAGGAACCACCCCCCGCGTCATGCTGCGTCGCAGCGTGACCCTGGAAGGAGTCGCATCCCGATGATCCAGAACCTCGACCTTGTCAGGCTGATCCAGGTCGAACGGTCGCGCGAGATCGAGCAGGCCGGCCGCGCACGCCTCGCGGCGTGCGTGCGCACCTGCTGCAGCGCCCCGGTCCGCCTGATCGACCGCTTCACCCGAGCCCTGCGTCCGACCCTCCAGGCGTCCTGAGGAGCCCCGCCATGACCGACACCATCCACGACGCCGTGCGCGAGCACTACGCGAGCGCTGCCATCAAGGTCCTCGAGAGCCAGGCGAGCTGCTGCGGCGACGAGCCCGGCATCGGGCCCGAGCTCTACTCCGTGCTGGAACGCGAGGAGCTGCCCGAGGCGGCGGTCCTGGCGTCGCTCGGCTGCGGCAACCCCACCGCGGTCGCCGAGCTGCGGCCCGGCGAGACCGTCCTCGACCTCGGTTCCGGCGGCGGGATCGACGTCCTGCTGTCGGCCAAGCGGGTGGGGCCGACGGGCCGGGCCTACGGACTCGACATGACCGACGAGATGCTGACGCTGGCCCGTCGGAACGCGGTCGAGGCCGGAGCCTCCAACGTCGAGTTCGTGAAGGGCCATATCGAGGACATCCCGCTCCCGGACGCGTCGATCGACGTGGTCATCAGCAACTGCGTCGTCAACCTCGCGGCGGACAAGGCGGCGGTCTTCACCGAGGTCGCCCGGGTCCTCCGGCCCGGCGGACGGATCGGCATCAGCGACATCGTGGCCGACGACGGGCTGTCGGCCGAGGATCGAGCCGAGCGGGGCTCGTATGCCGGCTGCATCGCCGGGGCCCTCTCGTTCGCGGAGTACGAGGCCGGCCTGCGGGCCGTCGGACTCGAGCGGATCGGCATCGAGGCGACCCACGACGTGGCGCCGGGCATGTACGGCGCGATCATCAAGGCGGTCAAGCCCGGGGCCTAGCAACGGTCACGCCCGTGGCTCGACCGCGGGCGTGCCGGGGAGCGGCGGTGGAGACCTGGAAGTACTTCGACATCACCCACGCGGACCACGTGGTCTGCAACCCGACCAGCCTCGTCAAGCTCGACGAGCTGGTCGGTCTGCTCGATCTGGCGATCGGCGGGCGCATCCTCGAGATCGCCGCCGGCAAGGGCGAGCTCCTGGCCCGGATCGTGGAGCGCCACGGCGGCACGGGGGGTGAGGGGATCCGCGGCGTGGCCGTCGACCTCTCGCCCTACTGCGTCCGGGACCTCCGGGCGAAGCTGGCCGAGCGCGTACCGCGGGCCACCATCGAGGTGCTCGAGATGGACGGGGCCGAGTACCGACCGGAACCCGCCTCGTTCGACCTGGCCATCTGCCTGGGCGCCAGCTGGACGTTCGGCGGGCATCGGGGGACGCTGCGAGCCCTGCGGGCCGCCACCCGGCCCGGCGGGCAGGTGCTCGTCGGGGAGCCGTTCTGGATGCGGGAGCCCGAACCGGCCTACCTCGCGAGCGCGGGTTTCGCCCGCGAGGAGTTCGCGACCCACGCCGGCAACGTCGCGATCGGGGTCGAGGAGGGGCTCGTGCCGCTCCTGGCCCTGGCCAGCAACGGCGACGAGTGGGACCGCTACGAGACGCTCCAGTGGCGGGCCGCGGCCCGCTGGGTGACCGAGCACCCGGACGATCCCGACGTCCCCGAGCTGCTCGAGCGCGTCGAGCGGAGCCGCCGCGAGTACCTCGAGCACGGCCGGGACACGCTCGGCTGGTC
>DATHYZ010000069.1:0-5255 GCA_035458865.1 Candidatus Limnocylindrales bacterium | reverse complement strand
CAGCCGGGCCGGCCGGCCAGCCGGGTCTTGCCCGGACCACCGGTGCCCTTCCACATGGCGTCGATCTCGTCGATGTACGTGAGGAGGGCCCGGGCGTCCTCGAGGTCGAGCGAGCCCTTGACCTTGGAGACCTGCTTGGCGGCCTTCCAGAAGGTGTCGTGCAGGTCCGGGTAGGCCTCGAGATGCTCCGGCTTGAAGTAGTCGTGCCAGAGGACGTCGAGATGGTGCTTGACCAGGTCGGCGCGCTCCTCCTTGATGTGGATCGCGCGGCCCCGGAACAGGTCGTCGTCCGACGCGTGGAACTTCTCGATGGTCCGGTAGATGGACTCGGCCTCGATGCGGGCCTGCTCGGGATCGTAGACGCCGCAGGGTAGATCGCAGTGGGCGCGGGCCACGGTGGATGGAGCCAGGAGCCGGCTGAGGATCGACATGGGACTCCTTCGTGCTTGAGGCGGGTCGACCGTGGCAAGGACGGGCGACGACCGCCGATGCGAGAAGTGTCGGAACGGCGCTCGGGACTGTCAAACGCCGCCGGTCCGGTGGCCCGTCGGCGTTCGGCGCCACGACCCCAGGCGCCGCGCGGGCCGGTCAGCGGATGAGCGGGTTGACGATCCCCAGGAGTCGGCCGGTCACCGGCTCCAGGGCCACCACGAGGTGGTCCTCGATGGGCCCGTCGGCTGGTGCCGGCCCGAATGACACGCGAACCATCTGGGCGTAGGTGACGCCGGCGCAGTCCACCTGGGGCGGCAGCTCGCCGGCCGGGCACAGGGCGAGCTCGACGGTCACCTCGGTGATCCCGCGGGCGACCTGGGCCGGGACCTGCTCGCGGAGGACCGCGACCGCACGCGCCGCGATCTCGTCGCAGGGCAGGGCACCCGGGAGCTGGACCTCGCGGGCCGCGCACACGGGATCGGGCACGGACCCGTCCGGGCTCCCACCCACCGAGCAGCCGGCGATCCCGGCCGCCATGACGAGCAGGCCGAGCAGCAGGACCGGGCGGACCGTGTGCATGGCGCCCGGACGCGCGCGCGGGCTCGCCGGTTCCCCCCGCGCTCACCCGTGCCGCGACCGGTCCTCCCCGCCGGGTATCATCGCGTCGTGAGGGAGCTCCGGGCACGATGAGCGAGCGAGAGGTCCGCGAGGCGGCGATCGCCTGTCCGTTCGTGGCCTTCGACGATGACCGCGATCATCGCTCCGACCGGCCCGACCATCGGCATCGTTGCTTCGCCGAGGTCCGGCCCGCATCACGGGCCGCCGCCCACCAGGAGGCGTACTGCCTCTCGGCCCGCTTCGCGACCTGCCCGACCTTCGTCGACTGGGCCGGTCGCGAGGCCGCCAGGGTCCGCCCGTCGAGTCCCTCGGAGCCCGCCAGCACCTCGGTCGTCCCGCCCCCGGAGCCGACCAGGCCGGCGGAGCCGGAGTGGAGCCCGGGCCGTCCGGCCAACCGGGACTGGGCCGCACCGCCGCCATGGCTCTCGAGCGCGCCGCCCACCTCCGCGCGGGCCGGGACGGCGTCGTTCGGGGACCAGGACACGCGGGACCATGCCGACCCCGCGTCGGCGAACCTGCCATCCGGCCGCCCGGCCTCGGCGGATGGACCGCCCGACGACATGGCGGAGCCGCCTTCCTTCCTGGCCGGTGCGGGGCGCTCGACGCCACCGGCCCAGCTGCCCCGGACCCGGACATCGACGGAGCGCGATGCCGCCGCCGGCGCGGCCGGCGTGGCCGCTACGGGCGCTGCAGCCGCATCCTGGGATGACGACGAGGTCGATGCCGACGCGGAGCCGGAAGCGCCGCGACGCTTCGGGCCGGCTGCCGGCCGGCGTCGACCGCGGCCGCCGGCCGATCCCGACGCCCCGTCCTGGGAACGTGCTCGCCTGAACGAGGCCTACCCCACGCTTCGGACAAGGACCGGCCTCTCGGTCCCTGGGGGATCGCCCCTGGTCCTCGCCGGGGCCGGCATCATCGTCCTTGCCCTTGCGCTCTTCTTCATCCCGCCGATGCTCCTGGGGCTCGGCGGAGACGAGGCGACCGCGACCCCGACCCCGTCGGCCTCGGCCGAGGCGAGCGCCTCGCCGTCCCCGACCCCTGTCCCGTCCCCGACGCCGGTGACGTACGTCGTCAAGTCCGGTGACACGATGTCGAGGATCGCGGCCCAGTTCGGGGTGACCCTGGATGCGCTGATCGCTGCCAACAGCGAGACGGTACCGAACCCGGACCAGCTCCTGGTGGGTCAGACGCTGGTCATCCCGACCGGGCAGGTGAACGAGATCCCGGGGGCGAGCCCATCGGGCTGACCGGATCCGCCCGACGCCCGATGCCCGGATCCCGGGCCGATCGGGCCGGCGAGGCCGCGGCTAGGTCCGCGGGGCGATGTTGATCGAGGTGATCTTGCCGGCCTCGACCCGGAACGACGCGTCGATGTGCTGCGACAGCGCACCAGGGCGGACGACGAGGACGTCCGCCTGGTAGGTGTTCCCGAGGTCGCGGACCTCGCCGGGGATCATCTTCAGGCCCGCGTCGCCGCGGAGGAACCAGCCGCCGACGCGCTCCAGGCCCCGAAGGGTCTGGACGCTGTCGCCGACGTGGACGCGCATCTCGGTCGCCTCGTCCATCAGGGCGACCGCACCCTCGCGGTCACCGGCATTCAGCCGCTCGAAGAACAGCTCCATCGTGTCAACGGCACCCATGGCGCCAGTGTACCCGCGCGAGGCCCGCGAGGCCGGAGCGACCAGCGGGCCTAGAAGCCGCCGCTGCCGCCGCCCCCTCCGCCACCACCGCCGCCGAACCCGCCGCCACCCCCGGAGGAGGACGGCGCGTTCCCGACCGAGCCGAGGACGGCGATCATCCCGCCGACGTTCGGGATCGCCGAGCCGGAGAAGACCGAGCCGCCCTCGCCCCTCCAGCCTCCGTGCCCGCCCGAGCCCGAAGCGCCGTACCAGACCGGCAGGTAGACCGTTCCGGGAGTGGCGCGGCCCCTCTCGAGATCCTCGAGCGAGCGTCGCAGGACCCCGTCCACCTCGTCCTGGAGCCCCAGGGCGACGCCCCAGACGAGCGCCTGGTCGGGCGTCTCGAGCCAGCTCACGGACATCTTCTCGACCACCTCGCCCATCGAGCGGGCCTGCTCCATGGTCAGCTTCAGCGTCCGGCGATAGGCCGCCAGCATCGCCCGGATCATGGCCCCGGGCATCGTCCGGGCCGGCATGACGCGGGCGATGAGGATCGTCACGACGCCGGCGATCACCAGGGCGGCCGCCACGAAGGTCAGGCCGCTGGCCGGCAGCGCCACCGCCAGGGCGATGGCGCCGATCCCGGCCGCCAGCTCGATGCCGCCGACGATGCCCCACCGCAGCTGGGCCTTCCGGGGCGGCTCGCGGAACCAGCCCTGGGCGACGGCGTGCGCCTCGAGCTCCTCGTCGAACTTGCCGACCTTCGAGCCGAAGGCGAGCAGCTCGTCGTCCTCTACGACCTCCCCGAGGCCCCGCAGCTCGCGCTCGGCGAACAGCTCGGCATCGGACAGCGGGCGTCGGTCGGCGAGTCGCTGCCATGCCCGGACGACCTCGTCGTCCTCGGGCTGGGGACGCGTCACCACCGCCACCTTCCGGGAGAGCAGCCCGGGGCGGTCCTCGAACGCCAGCCGGCCACGGCTCGCGAGATCGAGCAGTGCGGTGGTGAGCGTCCTCCGGGAGCTCTGGCCATCGAAGACGAGCGCCCCGGTGGCTGCCGTGAGCTGGTCCGGCGGGGCCGGCATGAGGATCGAGGGGCTGTCGAGATACTCGGGATCGCGGCCGTAGCGCAGCCACTGGAAGACGGCCAGGCCGATGAGCAGGACGCCCAGGATCGGCGCGACGATCAGGCCGATGGCGGCGTTGACGACGCGACCCGCCTGGAGGAGGGCGGCCTGCTCGCTCGTGGCTGCCCGGTCGACCGCCCGGATGGCCGCCAGCATGGCCGCGCTGAAGTCGGGCGATCCACCGACCAGGTGCGGGAGGACCTCCTCGTCGATGATCCGCTGCGTCTCCTCGTCCGGCAGGTAGGTGGCCCGGAAGCCGTCGCCGGCGACCTGGGCGACCTGGCCGTGGATGCCGCTGGGGTCGATGTCGAAGAGGATTGCGTAGCCGTCGTCGTAGCCGGCCCGCCCGACGCCCCACTGGTTGATCAGGGCCGCCGCATGCCGCTTGGCCTCGTCGCCGGTGATGCCGTAGTCCACGACCTGGCTGTAGACGACGACCTGGGCGCCGACGCGCTCCTCGATCGCCAGGCTGATGCGCTGGGCCTCGGCCTTGGCATCCTCCGACCAGATCTCCGCTACGTCGTACACGCGGACTCCGGTCACCGGATCGGGGAAGGGCGGCCCCGCGGCCAGCGTGGCGCCGCCGGCGACGTCGAGCGCCGATGCGAGCGTGGCCAGCGCCCACGCGAGGAGACTCAGCCGTACGACGGTCGCCCGGCTCCCTCGTCGGTGTCGACCCCCTGATCGGCGGATCGAGTTCATGGCGGCAGCCTACTCTCGCTCGTCTCGGCCGACAGGTCCGATCCCCACGGTCGGGCTCAGAAGGACGCGGCGAGCCGGCCCCGCCGCCGGCCCAGCCGCAGCGAGCCATCCGGGTCGAGGAGGACCTGGGGCGGCTGCTGCCGTCCGTTGTAGGACGAGGACTGCGAGGCGGCGTACGCGCCGGCATGCCGGATCGCCACGAGGTCGCCCCGGCGCAGCGCCGGCAGGGGATGGGACCCCAGGGCGTCGGTCGACTCGCAGATGGGACCCTCGACCCGGGTCGGTTCGAGGCTCGCGGCGTCGCCCGGCCACGCCGTCACCGGGCGCCCGAGCGACGTCAGGGCGACGATCGGGTGGACCGCGCCGTAGAGCGCCGGGCGGACCAGCTCGGTCATCCCGGCGTCGATGACCACCTGGCGCCCGCCGCGCTCCCGGACGTGGAGGACCGATGCGACGAGCCATCCGGACCGGGCGACGACGGCACGACCGGGCTCCACGGCCAGGCGGCTCGGGCGCCGATCCGGGGCCGTCTCCCGGAGCAGGGCCGACAGCTCCCGGGCGAAGCGCTCCGGGCCCGGCGCCGGTCGTCCGTCCGGTGGGACGGCGAACCCACCTCCGACGTCGAGCGTGTCGAACGAGCGCAGGGTCCCCGACAGCAGCCCCAGGAGCGCGAGCGCTCGCCGCACGCCGTCGCGCCAGGCGTCGACGGCCCCCAGCTGGGACCCGATATGCAGATGGACGCCGCGGGGACGGAGACCGG
>DATHYZ010000068.1:0-17518 GCA_035458865.1 Candidatus Limnocylindrales bacterium | reverse complement strand
GTCGATCGCCCGGCCGTGGACGCGTTCTGCCGCCGCGAGGCGGCCGAAGCGGCTCGGGACGACGACGGCCACCGGGCCTGGGTCCTCCGCGACGCGTTGGATCGCCTCTCGCCGGCGACCGCGGAGGCGGTCCGGACGGAGCTGACCGGCATCCGCCGCCGACCCGGAGCCCCATCGACCTCGCGGGCCGCCGAGACCGCGGCCCGGTTCGCCGGCGCCGCCGGCCTGTCCGACCCATCCGACCTCCCCGAGCCACCGCTCTGACCCCCAAGGAGACCGAACGACCGTGACCGAGGACGCCGGCAGCAGCATCAGGAGCATCCGCATCGAGGACGAGATGCGGGTCAGCTACCTCGACTACGCGATGAGCGTGATCGTGTCCCGGGCCCTGCCCGACGTCCGCGACGGGCTGAAGCCCGTCCATCGCCGCATCCTGTACACGATGGGCGAGATGGGCCTCTCGGCAAGCTCGTCCTATCGCAAGTGCGCCGCCATCGTCGGCGAGGTGATGGGCAAGTACCACCCGCACGGCGACGTCGCTCTCTACGATGCCCTCGTCCGGCTCGCGCAGGACTTCTCGATGCGCTACCCGCTGGTGGACGGGCAGGGCAACTTCGGCTCGATCGACGGCGATTCTCCCGCGGCGATGCGGTACACGGAGGCGCGCCTGACGGCCATCGCCGCCGAGATGCTCGCCGACATCGACAGGGACACCGTCGACTACGTCGACAACTACGACGCCACGCAGCGCCAGCCGTCGGTCCTCCCCGCGAAGCTCCCGAACCTGCTCGTCAACGGGAGCTCGGGCATCGCCGTCGGCATGGCCACGAACGTGCCGCCCCACCACCTCGGCGAGGTCTGCGACGCCGCCATCGCCCTCATCGACGACCCCGAGATCACCTCGGACGACCTGTGCGACCACGTCCACGGACCGGACTTCCCCACGGCCGGCACGATCTTCCGCTTCGAGACGCGGCGCAACCCGCTGACCGGCGAGTACGAGACCGTCGATGCGATCCGCGAGATGTACGCCCACGGCCGCGGTCGGGTCGTGATGCGCGCCCAGGTCGCCTTCGAGGAGACTCGCAACGACAGGACGGCCATCGTCGTCACCGAGCTGCCGTACCAGGTGAACAAGGCCGCGCTGCTCGAGAAGATCGCCGACCTCGTCAAGGACAAGAAGCTCGAGGGCATCTCCGACCTCCGGGACGAGTCCGACCGCGACGGCATGCGCATCTACATCGAGGTGAAGCGGGACAACAACCCGCACAAGGTGCTGAACAACCTGTTCAAGCACACCCCGATGCAGCTGGCCTTCAACATGAACATGCTGGCCCTCGTCGACGGCCAGCCGCAGACGCTTCCCCTGAAGGCGGTCCTGCAGCACTACATCGATCACCGCCAGGAGGTCGTCCGGCGGCGGACGGAGTACGACCTCGAGAAGGCGCGGGCCCGGGCCCACGTCCTCGAGGGCCTCAAGATCGCCCTCGACCATCTCGACGCCGTGATCAAGACGATCCGCGAGTCCGCCGACGTGGACGTCGCCCGGACGAACCTGATGCAGCGCTTCGGCCTGTCGGAGATCCAGGCCCAGGCCATCCTCGACATGCGCCTTGCCCGCCTCGCGGCCCTGGAGCGCCAGAAGATCGAGGACGAGTACCTGGCGGTGATCCAGCTCATCGCCGAGCTGGAGGACATCCTGGCGAATCCGGCCCGCGTCCTCGGCATCATCAAGGACGAGCTGGGCGAGCTGAAGCGCAAGTACGCCGGCGATCGACGGACCCGCGTCGAGGACAGCGCCTCACGGGAGATGACCGACGAGGACCTCATCGCCGACGAGGACGTCGTCATCACGATCTCCGGCCGCGGCTACATCAAGCGCCAGCCGGTCGCCACCTACCGCCGTCAGCACCGGGGCGGCAAGGGCATCGTCGGGCATGTGACCCGCGAGGAGGATGCCGTGAAGCACCTCCTGGTCGCGAACACCCACGACTGGGCCCTGTTCTTCACGAACCGTGGTCGGGTCTTCTCGGCCAAGGTGCACCAGATCCCGGACGCCAGTCGCCAGGCGAAGGGCATCCCGATCATCAACCTGCCGGGCGTCCAGGTGGAGACCGGCGAGGTCCCCATGGCGACGATCGTCCTGCCCGACTTCAAGGCCGGATCGTTCCTGGTCCTCGCCACTCGCCGGGGGATCATCAAGAAGACCCCGCTGGAGCAGTTCGAGCGGGTCCGCAGCTCGGGCATCAGGGCCATCAGCATCAACGACGGCGACGAGCTGGCCTGGGTCGACGTCTCGACCGGGTCGGACGACGTCATCCTCGCGACTGCGCTCGGCAAGCTGGCCCGCTTCTCGGAGACCGAGGTCCGGCCGATGGGCCGTGACGCGGCCGGAGTCATCGGCATCCGGCTGGCCCGCCAGGGCGACGCCGTCGTCGTGATGTCCGTGGTCAAACCCGAGATGGACCTCCTGGTCCTGACCGACACCGGCTACGGGAAGCGGGTCGCCATGTCCGAGTTCAACCGGAAGCACCGCGGCGGCCAGGGCGTCCAGCTGATCGCCCTGGAGGGGCGCAAGACGGGCAAGGTGGCGGCCGTCCAGGAGGTCACCGAGGACGACGAGGAGTTGCTCCTGATCTCGTCGGATGGCCAGGTCGTGCGGACGGACGTCCGGACGATCAACCGCTACCGATCGAGCGCTCGCGGGGTCATCGTGATGCGCCTCAAAGACGGGGACCGGGTCGCCGGGATCGCGGCATTCGCCGCCGGACTTGCGGCGCGGGACGCCATGGGCGACGATGGCGGTCCGACGGAGCCGGGATCGTCCCGCGACGAGGGTTGAGCCACCCGCGGGGCACTCCGACGAGCGGCGAGGAGGTCGCGCCCGTGTACGCGGACCAGTTCGAGATCTACCACGGCAACTCGAACCCGGATCTCGCCCGGAAGATCTCGCGCTACCTGGGCAGCGAGCCCGGTCGAGCCGAGGTCTTCCAGTTCGCCAACGAGAACATCTTCGTCCGGATCGTCGACAACGTCCGCGAGAAGGATGTCTTCCTCGTCCAGCCGACGTGCCGACCCGTCAACCAGTCGATCATGGAGCTCCTCGTCATGATCGACGCCTTCAAGCGGGCCAGCGCGGGCCGCATCACCGCGGTGATCCCGTACTACGCCTACGGGCGGTCCGACAAGAAGGATCAGCCGCGGGTGCCCATCACGGCTCGCCTGATCGCCGACATGATCACCGTCGCCGGCGCCGACCGGGTCCTGACGCTCGACCTCCACCAGGGCCAGATCCAGGGCTTCTTCAACATCCCGGTCGACGAGCTGACCGCCGTCCATCTGCTCTCGAACTACTTCCGGCACAAGCACCTCGACAAGCCCGTCGTGGTGACCGATCTGGGCTTCGCGAAGCGCGCCCGGGCCTTCGCCGAGCTCCTTGACGCGCCGCTGGCGATCATCGAGAAGCGTCGCGTGGACAACAAGGACCAGGCGGAGCTCCTGAACGTCATCGGCGAGGTCCGCGGCCGTCGCGCCATCATCGTCGACGACGAGATCGACACCGGCGGCACCCTCATCGAGGTCGTCAGGGCGCTCGACCGCGAAGGTGTCACCGAGATGTACGCCTGCGCCACCCATGGCGTGCTCTCCGAGCCAGCGATCGACCGGATCCGGGACTCCGCGCTCCGCGAGGTCGTCCTGACCGACTCGGTCCCGCTGCCGCCCGAGAAGCGGCTGCCCCGGATCACGACGCTCTCGGTCGCCCCGCTCATCGGCGAGGCGATCAAGCGCATCCACCGCGGCGAATCGGTCGGGGCCCTGTTCAGCAGCGAGCTGCCCCTGGTCCAGGAGATGACGTTCTGGGGCGACGGGGTGGAGCGGCGGCTCGACACCCGGTCCGAGCCGCATGAGACCGAGCCGCTCGAGGCCGACGAGCCCGCGATCGCGTCGGCCAGCAGGGGAGAAGGATGACCCTCCAGCACCACCGCCCTGATGGGGCCGGCGGCCTCGAGCCGCGTCCCGTGACCCAGGAGAACTGGCGCCGACAGCTCCGGTCGCCTCGCTGGGGCGCCGCCCTCAGGGGCGGCAAGATGCCGAGCCTCAGCAACCCGGAGATGGCCCCGACGCGGACCAGCGTCTCGTTGGCCTTCTGGCTGGCGCTCGGCGCGGCGACCTTCGTCCTGCTCGTGGTCGGCTACGGGACGGGCTTCTGGAGCTGAGGCCCGTGGTCCGGCATCGACCTGCCGGGTCGGGCACCTGGCGTCCTCCCGGAGCCGTCCGGCGTCGAGCGGCCACGGCTCCCACGACCATCGGCGGCATCCTCGCCGGCTTCGACGAGCAGGTCTGGCGTCGCCAGCCGCCGGCCCAGGAGCGGGTCGCCCGGGTCGATCGGGCCGGGGCCATCGCGACCCCCGGCGGCCTGACGATCACGCTGCCGGAACAGGTCGACCGGTAGGGGCGCCGGTCGTGTCCCCACTCTCCTGGCTCGTCGTCGGCTGGCTCATCGTCGTCAACGTCGCGACGTTCGCCGCGTTCGCCCTCGACAAGCGGGCCGCCCGCAAGGGCACCTGGCGGACGCGGGAGCGGACGCTCCTCCTCATGGAGCTGGCCGGCGGCTTCGTCGGAGGTCTCGCGGCGATGCGCCTGATCCACCACAAGACGCTGCACCGGTCCTTCCGGGCGATGCCGGTGGTCGCCGCCGTGCTCTGGGCCGGCGCGATCGCCCTGCTCTGGCTGGCCGGCCGGTAGATCGGGCCGCGGCCGTCGCGGATCATCCCTCGCTCGACGGGGTCCCCGAGCCCCTCGTCCTATACTGGCCGTCCCATGCTTGGCATCTTCAACCGCTTCGTGGACTCGAACGATCGCGAGCTGAGGCGGATCCAACCCATCGTCGATCGCACGAACGAGCTCGAGCCGGAGTGGACCGCGCTCTCCGATGACGAGGTGCGCGCCCGCATCGCCGAGATCCGGGCCGAGATCCGGGAGATCGTCGAGTCGTTCGAGCCGTCCGAGGACGAGCTCCATCACCCTGACTCGGAGCGGCGTCGCGAGCTTCGCAAGGACCGCATCAAGCGGCGGGACGCGGAGCTGGACCGGACCCTGACGGACGTCGCGCCGGAGGTCTTCGCCGCCGCTCGCGTCGGAATGGAGCGCACCCTCGGCATGCGCCACTTCGACGTGCAGCTGATCGGCGGCATGGTCCTCCACCAGGGCCGCATCGCCGAGATGAAGACCGGCGAGGGCAAGACGCTGGTCCCGACGCTTGCCGCCGCCCTGAACGGGCTGACCGGCCTCGGGGCCCACATCGTCACGGTCAACGACTACCTGGCCCGTCGCGACGCCCAGTGGATGGGGCCGGTCTATCACTTCCTGGGCCTGTCGGTGGGGGTGATCACCCACGACACGAGCTTCATCTTCGAGCCGGGCCACCCGACGACCGACGAGCGGCTCGTCGACCTCCGCCCGGTCAACCGTCGCGAGGCCTACGCGGCGGACATCACCTACGGGACCAACAACGAGTACGGGTTCGACTACCTGCGCGACAACATGGTCACCGAGCTCGACCAGCGGGTGCAGCGGGGCCACCACTTCGCGATCGTCGACGAGGTCGACAACATCCTCATCGACGAGGCGCGGACGCCGCTCATCATCAGCGGCCAGGCCGAGGAGTCGGCGGACCTCTACTTCACCTTCGCCCGGCTCGTCCCGCGCCTGAAGGGTCGCCCGGAGGGCGAAGAGGAGGGCGGGGACTTCTTCGTCGACCTCAAGGACCGCCAGGTCGCCCCGACCGAGGACGGCGTCCACAAGATGGAGCAGTGGCTCGACATCGAGAACCTCTATGACGCCGACCCCCGCCTGGCCCGCCACTTCGAGCAGGCACTCCGGGCCCACGCCCTCTTCAAGCGGGATCGCGACTACATCGTCGAGAACGGCGAGATCGTCATCGTCGACGAGTTCACGGGCCGCAAGATGCCCGGCCGGCGTTGGTCGGAGGGGCTCCACCAGGCGATCGAGGCGAAGGAGGGTCTGCGCGTCCAGCGGGAGTCGGTGACGCTCGCGACGATCACCTTCCAGAACTACTTCCGGCAGTACGACAAGCTCGCCGGGATGACCGGCACCGCGATGACCGAGGCCGAGGAGTTCCACAAGATCTACGCCCTCGAGGTCGTCGCCATCCCGACCCACAGGCCGATGATCCGCGACGATGAGGCGGACTTCGTCTACCGCTCCGAGAAGGGCAAGTTCGACGCGGTCATCGAGGAGATCGCGGAGATGACGGAGGCGGGGCGACCCGTACTCGTGGGCACGGTCTCCGTGGAGAAGAGCGAGCTGCTCTCCGAGATGATGAAGCGGCGCGGCATCCGGCACGAGGTGCTCAACGCCAAGTTCCACGAGAAGGAGGCGGTGATCGTCGCCCAGGCCGGGCGAAGCGGGGCGGTCACGATCGCCACGAACATGGCCGGCCGCGGGACGGACATCCTGCTCGGCGGCAACCCGGCCGGCCTGGCCTCGAAGATGCTCCACGAGAAGGGACTCAACCCGGTCGAGGTCGAGAAGGAGATCTACGACGAGTACCTTTCGCGGGCCAAGGCGATCTGCAAGGAGGAGCACGACCGGGTCATCGAGGCGGGCGGGCTCCACATCGTCGGGACCGAGCGCCACGACAGCCGGCGCATCGACAACCAGCTCCGAGGCCGAGCCGGCCGCCAGGGCGACCCGGGCTCGTCGCGCTTCTACCTGTCCCTCGAGGACGACCTCATGCGCCGCTTCGCCAGCGACCGCGTGGCCGGGATCATGGAGCGCCTGGGCCTCGACGACGAGACGGCGATC
Source organism: Candidatus Limnocylindrales bacterium (assembly GCA_035458865.1). Lineage (GTDB taxonomy): Bacteria > Chloroflexota > Limnocylindria > Limnocylindrales > CSP1-4 > DATHYZ01. The sequence goes on along the minus strand of DATHYZ010000068.1, from coordinate 10,690 downwards.
GAGTCGAAGATGGTCAGCAAGACCATCGAGAGCGCGCAGTCCCGGGTCGAGGGCTTCAACTTCGACATCCGTAAGCGGGTCGTCGAGTTCGACGACGTCATCAACCGCCAGCGGGAGACGATCTACGCCGAGCGCGACAAGGTCCTCCGGAACGAGGACCTGACCGACACCGTGCGCTCGTTCCTCGACGCGGATCTCGACGCCCAGGTCGACCAGCACCTCGCCGGTGACATCACCGACGACTGGAACATGGCCGGACTCGAGGCGTCCCTCCGGACCATGGGCCTCGACGGCAAGGACATCGAGGAGGACGCCCTCTGGGAGCTCGGGAGCCGCGAGACGATCCTGGATCACCTCCACGAGATCGTGGACGAGAGGCTCGAGGCCCGCGAGGCCGAGGTGGGGCCGGACGCCTGGTCCATGGTCGAGCGGCTCGTGCTGCTTCGGACGATCGATTCCCTCTGGGTCGAGCACCTCACCGAGCTCGACGACATGCGCCGCGGCATCGGGCTTCGCGGCTATGCGCAGCAGGACCCGCTCAACGAGTTCCGCAAGGAGGCGTTCCGCCTCTACGAAGAGCTCCGTGGCCTCATCCGCCACCAGGTCGCCACGACGATCTTCCGCGTCACCGTGCAGCGCCAGCCCGCGCCGACCGAGACCGTCCCGCTGCCGGGTCCCGGCCAGCCGGGCCGGGCGGACGGCGGTGACGGCAACCAGCCAGTGGCGGCCCCGGCGGTCGCCGCCGCGACTCGCGGCCTGCCCGGATCGGCGACCGCCCGCCAGATGCAGGAGCAGCTGGGTGATCGCGTCATGGGCGCCGGGGCCGGTGCTGCGGCGGGCGCCGGCGGCGCGCGGCCGGGCCACGCCCCCGACGGTCACCGCATGGGCCGGAACGACCCCTGCTGGTGCGGCTCGGGGCTCAAGTACAAGCGCTGTCACGGCCGATGACCAGCCGGGCCATGACCGGTGGCGAGGGGCTCGCTCGGACGCGGGGCCAGCGGCGCGCCGGAACGGTCGTGCGCGATCTTGCCCTGATCGGGGTCCTGGCCGGCCTCGGGGTCGCCGCGGTCGTCGGGTACGCCACCGTCCGGATCTGGCAGACGGGCCACACCGACGACGCCCGGCCCGCCGGGGCCATCGTCGTCCTGGGAGCGGCCCAGTACGACGGGCGCCCGTCCCCGGTGTTCGAGGCCCGCCTCGACCACGCGGTCCGCCTCTGGGAAGAGGGCTACGCACCCATCCTGGTCATGACCGGGGGCAAGCAGCCGGGCGATCGCGTCACCGAGGCAGAGACCGGACGGGACTACGCCTTGGCCCGAGGCGTACCCGATGCGGCCATCGTCATCGAGCCCGAGAGCCGCTCGACGCTGGAGTCCGTCGAGGCCGTCAGCCGGATGCTCGGCGAGCGGGGCGTCGAGGACGCGGTGTTCGTGTCGGATCGCCCCCACATGCTGCGGGTGCTCCGGATGGCGTCCGATGCCGGGCTGGAGGCCCATGGCTCACCCACGCGCACGAGCCCGATCGAGCGGGGAGTCGCCCCGCAGGTCCGGGCGACGGTGCACGAGCTCGGCGCGCTGGCGCTCTACTTCGTGGCCGGCCAGGCCCCGGCGGGGGACCTCACCGGCGAGTAGCCGTCGGCCGGGCGGCGACCCCGTCCCACGCTGCGAACCGATCGTCCCGAGGCGGATCTACCCCCTTGGCGGTGGGGGATCGCCCCCCTATACTCCTCCCGTCCCAGCGTTCCGGGCCGACCCGCCCGATGCCGCTCGGACATGCCGGCAGCACACCGAGTGAGGGAGTCGTGAAGCAGGCCGAGGAAGCATCGTTCGTCGATCTCATCGCCTGTGAGCGGGACTGTCGGAACTGCAGCTATGCCGCCGCCCTCGACTGTGATGGCAACTGTGGTGTCTGCCCGCACAACGGCTACTGTCCCTGCGTGAACCCCGTCGTCGCGCGGAGCAAGTCGGCGCTCCGGCTCATCGAGCTGCGTCCACTCCTGCTCCAGGATCTCCGAGGCCGGAGCTAGTCGTGGACGCCAGCGCCGTCCGCGACCTCCTGGACCGGATCCGAGCGACCTCGGGGCGTCTTTGACCTCGAGACCAGGGAGGCGAGGCTCGCCGAGCTCGACGCGCGGACGCTCGAGGCGGGCTTCTGGGATGATCAGCGGGCGGCCCAGCGCATCCTTCGCGAGGCGGATGGCTTCCGGACCGAGCTGAACCTCTGGCGCGACCTGCTCCGCCGGGCCGACGACCTCGAGGCCATGGTGGGGCTGCTCGACGAGGCCGATGACCCAGGCCTCGCGGCCGAGCTCGAGCGCGAGAGCGCGTCGCTCGACAGCGACTTCGAGCGCGAGCGAACGGCCCTCCTCTTCTCGGGTGAGTACGACGGTCGGGGGGCGATCCTGTCCATCAGCGCGGGGGCCGGCGGCACCGAGGCGACCGACTGGGCCGAGATGCTCCTGCGGATGTACCTCCGCTGGGCGGAGCGGCACCGCTTCTCGACGGAGATCCTCGATCAGACCGAGGGCGAGGAGACCGGCCTGCGGAGCGTCACCGTCGAGATCGGCGGACGCGGAGTCTACGGTTGGCTGCGAGCGGAGCGCGGCGTCCATCGCCTGGTCCGGATCAGCCCCTTCGATTCACAGAAGCGCCGCCAGACGACCTTCGCCCTCGTCGAGGTCGTCCCCGAGGCCGAGGACGACGTGGAGATCGAGCTCGACTGGGACCAGATCCGCGTGGACACGTTCCGCAGCCAGGGGGCCGGCGGCCAGCACGTCAACAAGACCGATTCGGCCGTCCGGCTGACCCATCTCCCGACCGGGATCGTGGCCCAGAGCCAGAACGAGCGCTCCCAGACCCAGAACCGCGAGATGGCGACGCGGGTCCTGAAGGCCCGCCTCCTGGAGCGCGCGCTCGAGGAGCGCGAGGTCGAACTCCGGGCGATCAAGGGCGAGCACGTCACGGCCGGATGGGGAAACCAGATCCGCAGCTATGTCCTCCACCCCTACCAGATGGTGAAGGACCTCCGGACCGGCGTGGAGACGTCGGATACGACCCGCGTCCTCGACGGCGAGCTCGACCGCTTCATGCAGGCCGAGCTCGAGCGCCAGGCGACCGGAGCACCGGTCTCGGCCGGCAGCCCCGACTGACGCGGACTCGACCGATCGTCTGCCGTGACCGACCGCGGATGACCGCCGCCATCGAGCCTTCCGGGTCCCGGGCCACCGGGGACGGACCGCCATCCTACCGGCCCGCGGTCGCCGCCGACCTCGAGGCCTGCGCCCACGTCTGGCGGGTGAGCCTGGCCGGGTATCTCGAGCCGCTCGGCCTCGACCACGGGCTGCCGTTCGACCTCGCCCCGATCCACCGGCTCTTCGGGCACCTCCTGCGGACCGACCCGGACCGCTTCTGGGTCGCGACCCGTCCCGGATCCGGCCCCGGGGACCAGGCCCCGGGCGCCGGAGCGCTGGACGGGGAGCGGGTCGTGGGGTTCGCCTCGGCGAACGTCCGTGGTCGCGCGTGGTTCCTGGCGATGCTCTTCGTCGTGCCCGGTGAGCAGGGCCGGGGCATCGGCCAGGAGCTCCTCCGCAGGGTCATGGCGGACACGGAGGGGATGCTGCTGGGCACCGCGACGGATTCGGCGCAGCCGATCAGCAACGCGCTCTACGCCCGCCTCGGCATCGTGCCGCGAGTCCCCCTGCTGCAGCTCGCCGGCTCGGTGGAGAACGCAGCCGCCATCCCCGAGCTCCAGGCGGGGGTCGTCGTCGACCGGATCGACGGGCTCGCCGGCGACCGGGCGCGCGACGCCATGGCGGCGATCGACCACGAGCTGCTGGGCTACGAGCACCCGGCCGATCACGCGTTCCTCCGTGACGACGGGCGGATCGGCTTCCTCTACTCGGACCGGGCCGGCCGGCCGATCGGCTACGGGTACGCGGCGCCCGTCGGGAGGATCGGGCCGGTCGCGGCGCTGGACCGGGCAGCGCTCCCGGCGATCGTGGGTGACCTGCTGGGACGGGTCCGGGCCAACGGGGCTCAGAGCCTGCGGATCCCGGGTGACGCCCCGGCCGTCGTGACGATGCTGCTCCGGGCCGGCTTCCGGCTGGAGTCGTTCCCGGTCCTGGTCGCGTTCTCCGAGCCGTACGCGGACCTTGCCCGCTACGTGCCGATCTCGGCGGCCCTTCTCTGACTCGCGGGTCGACCCCGATCGACCGATCGTGGTCCCGCCGACCTTGTGGTAGCCTCCGGAGCGTCGTGGCTCGCCCGTCGTGCCCTCGGACGGGGATCGCAGTTCGACGCTGGCCCTGCGGGCCGCGTCGCCGAGAGCGGAGCCGTTCGTGACCCTGACCGCCGCCCGATCGACCTCGCGCGCGATGCGCGACCGCCTGATGGGCCGCCCCTCCACGCGCGCCGACGCGGATCGGTCGGTCGTTCTCCTCCACGACGTCACCAAGGTCTATCCCAACGGCAAGGTCGCCCTACGTGACGTGGACCTCGCCATCCCCGAGGGCGACTTCGTCTTCCTCGTGGGCCCCAGCGGCGCCGGGAAGTCGACGCTGATCAAGCTCCTGATCCGGGACGAGCTGGCGACCCGTGGCTCGGTGTCGCTCGACGGCCAGGACCTCGGCCGGCTTCGCCGGCGGGCGGTGCCCAAGATGCGCCGCAAGATCGGGATCGTCTTCCAGGACTTCAAGCTCCTGCCGACCAAGTCGGTCTGGGAGAACGTCGCCTTCGCCCTGGAGGTCACCGGCACCCCGGGGCGCCGGATCCGTCCGGCCGTCGACCGGGTCCTGGCGCTCGTGGGGCTCACCGCGCAGGCTCGCCAGCTGCCGTCGCAGCTCTCGGGCGGCGAGCAGCAGCGGACCGCGATCGCCCGCGCCCTCGTCCACGAGCCGAGGCTCGTCATCGCAGACGAGCCGACCGGGAACCTCGACCCGCTCATCAGCTGGGAGATCATCCAGCTGCTCCTGCGCATCAACGAGATGGGCGTGACCGTGCTCATGGCGACGCACGACGCCGACGTGGTGACCGCCCTCCGCCGGCGGGTCGTAGCCCTGGAGGATGGGCGGATCGTCCGTGACGAGGTGGGCGGGGCCTATCACCGTGAGGACTGAGCGGCGATGATCCGGTTCGTCATCTTCAGCGCGCGGAGGGCCTGGCAGGGCTTCTGGCGCAACGCGCTCATGAGCCTGGCGGCCACCGCGACGATGGTCCTGATGCTGCTCCTCCTGTCCGGCTTCTGGATCGCCCAGACGGGACTCCTGGCCGGCCTCGACTTCGTCGAGCAGAAGGTGGAGGTGGTGGCCGACCTGCGCGACGGCACCACGGCGACCGAGGCGGCCCGCATCCGCGCCCGGCTGCTGGCCCGGCCGGAGGTCGCCGACGCCGTCTACGTCTCGCCCGAGGATGCCCTGGCCCGGTTCCGGGAGCGCCTCGCCGAGCAGGGCGAGGAGGACCTGACCCAGTACCTGGACGACAACCCGCTGCGGGCAAGCCTCGAGGTGAAGCTCGTCGACGCGCGTGAGTTCGGCGACGTCATCGACCTCCTCGTCGCGGAGCCGGCAGTCGAGTCGGTGAAGGACATCGCCGGGCTCGTCGACCGGGTCCTGGCCGTCACCGACACGATGCGGACCGTGGGCCTCGTGGTCCTCGTGGCGATCTCGATCATCGTCCTGTTCATCATCGTCAACACGATCCGCCTGGCCGTGCTGGCCCGGGCCGAGGAGATCGAGATCATGCGCCTCGTGGGGGCGTCCGATGCCTTCATCCGCTGGCCGTTCGTGGTCGAGGGAGCGATGGTGGGCATGCTGGGAGCAGGCATCACGCTGGCGCTCCTGGCCGTCGCGGCGGACCCGATCTCCGGCTTCATGTTCGAATTCTTCCGGGTCCTGCCGCTCCAGCTCGGGTCACTGGCTCGCGACCTCTCGCTCCTCATCCTGGGAGCCGGTGTCGGACTGGGGATCCTCGGGTCCTGGATCTCGGTCCGGACGTACCTCATCCGCTGAGGACTGCCCGGCCGGGTCCGGTCCGACCGAGGAGAAGGGCGCAAGAGTCGGTGAAGATGCGTTCACCCGCGCCCCATCGTGGCCGCCTCGCTCGTAGCATCTGCGGCACTGATGTAGGCTGACCGACCCCGGCAGGTCACCCAGGACCGGCACGAGACGAACAGGAAGCATGCTCCCGAACGATCCCGACCCCAACGGCGCCCAACCACCCCCCGACGACGACCAGCCGCCGGTCGCCCAGGCGGCGGACGTGTCCCCGGCATCCACGGTGACCGAGCCGGCCACCGCGACGGGTGCCGCAGCGGACGCCGAAACCGCCGCGGCCACGGGCTCCCCCGCACCGCAGGGTCGAGCCGGCTGGTCCACCCCCGCTGGCTGGACGCCGCCGCGCAGCTCGGGCAACGGCCCGATGGTGGCCATCGCGGCAGTCGCCCTGGCGGTCGTCGCGGCGCTCGCCGGTGCCGGCCTGTTCCTCTCGGGCTACTCGCTGGGCCGGCTCGACGCCACCACCCCGGGCACGCCGGTCGACGAGGCGGAGCTCTTCCAGCCGTTCTGGGATGCCTACCACGCGGTCACGGAGCGCTACGCCGGCGGCCAGGTCGACCACAAGGTGCTCATCGAGGGCGCCATCAAGGGGATGATCGAGGCCCTCGGTGACCCGTACTCCTCGTATCTCACCTCCGACGAGTACAAGGAGAGCCTGGAGGGCATCAACGGCCAGTTCGAGGGCATCGGCGCGGAGATCGCCACCCAGGGTCCCGATGGCGAGCCGGGCGACTGCTCCACCCTCGGTCCGGACTGCCGGTTGCTCATCATCGCCCCCATCGCCGGCTCCCCGGCCGAGGCCGCGGGCCTCCTCGCCGGCGACCTGGTCCTGGCCGTCGACGGCGAGAGCCTCGACGGCGACTCGATCGACGACGCACGCGACCGCATCCGGGGTCCCAAGGGCACGGAGGTGGTCCTGACGATCGAGCGAGGGGGTGAGGGGACCTTCGACCTGCCGATCACCCGGGACGTCATCCAGCAGAAGGAGGTCGAGACGGAGGACCTTGCCGACGGTTCCGTTGGCTACATCCGGATCACCGGTTTCTCGTCCGACGCGGCCGCCGACGTCCGGGCCGCCATCGAGGAGGATCTCGACGCCGGTCGCCGCTCGTTCATCCTCGACGTCCGGGACAACCCGGGTGGGTTCGTGGACGCGGCACGTGACGTCGCCAGCCAGTTCATCCCCGACGGGACGCTCTTCTGGCAGGAGGACAGCTCGGGGGGACAGGTCGCGACCGAAGCCAAGCCGGAGGGGCTGGCGACGGATCCGTCGATCGAGGTGGTCGTCCTCGTCAACGGAGGTTCGGCCTCCGCCAGCGAGATCCTCGCCGGGGCGTTCCAGGACCGCGACCGCGGTCTGCTGATCGGCCAGCAGAGCTTCGGCAAGGGAACCGTGCAGCAGTGGACGACGCTCGAGGGCGACAGCGGTGCCTTCCGCCTGACGATCGCCAAATGGCTGACACCCGACAAGCGGTGGATCCACCAGGTCGGGCTCGCGCCGGACATCGTGGTCGAGGCGCCACCCGACGCCGGGTCCGGCGCCGACCCCGTGCTGGAGCGAGCCCTGGAGGTCCTCGGGTCCGACGAAACCGCTTTGGCCGAGGCCGCCTGAGCCACACCTTCGGTCCGTCGCCCGACCCTTGACCGGGCGGGTCTTGCAGGCTGTCCCCCCATCGGGTACGGTTCGCGCGAACGAAAGGAGGTGATGTGCAGTGACCGATAGTCCGAGTCGCCGCACCACCTCGCAGGAGACCGTCGCCTGACGATCTGACTGCGAGTTGGTAACGCAGTTCGAACGCCGGTCCGCACGCGGGCCGGCGTTCGTGCGTCCGGCGCCCCACACCTCCCTCCATCAGCCGGCACCGACCGGTCGAGCGCAGCCGAGATGACGACGCAGACGACCCGGGCCCCGCGGACGATCGCCGTCAACCGCAAGGCCCGCCACGACTACCACATCGAAGACACGATCGACGCCGGCCTCGTGCTGACCGGGACGGAGATCAAGTCGATCCGGGCCGGCAAGGTCAACCTGGCCGACGCCTACGCCCGCATCGACCGCGGGGAGGCCTGGCTCGTGGGCGCCCACATCGCGCCGTTCGAGAGCGGGAACCGGGCCAACCACGAGCCCAAGCGCGACCGGAAGCTGCTCCTGCACCGGGACGAGATCGACTCGCTGCTGGGTCGGACGAGGGCCAAGGGCCTGACCCTGGTCCCGCTGCGCCTCTACGTGAGCGAGCGCGGCCACGCCAAGGTCGAGCTCGGCCTGGCCCGGGGCAAGCAGCTCCACGACAAGCGCCGGGCCATCGCGGAGCGCGACGCTCAGCGCGAGGTCGCCCGCGAGCTCGCGGACGCACGACGGCGCTAGGGGAGCCTGCGGTGCGCTTCGACCGGGCGCTCCAGGTCGTCGACGCGCATGCGGCCGGGGAGCCCGGTCGGGTCGTCGTGGGCGGGGTCCTCGACGTGCCCGGCGCGACGATGGTCGAGAAGATGGCCCACCTCCGCGACCGTGCGGACGAGCTGCGCCTGCGGCTCCTCCAGGAGCCCCGCGGCTACCCGGCCATGTGCGCCAACGTCATCCTGCCGCCGACCCTCCCCGAGGCGGACGCCGGCTTCGTGATCATGGAGCCGGTGGAGTACCCGGCGATGTCGGGCACGAACACGATCTGCGTCACGACGGTCCTGCTCGAGACGGGCATGCTGCCGTCCCACGAGGGCATCAACGAGCTCACCCTCGAGGCGCCCGCGGGGCTCATCCGGGTCCGGGCCGAGGTCCACGACGGCAAGGTCGTGGCCGTCACCTTCCGGAACGTGCCCGCCTTCGCCGTGCACCTCGACGCGCCCGTCGAGGTCCCGACGCTCGGGACGGTGCCGGTGGACGTGGCCTGGGGCGGCATGTGGTACGTGATCGCCGACGCCGAGCCGCTCGGGCTCCGGCTGACGCCGGACGAGGGGCGTGACATCGTCCGGCTCACCGAGCTCATCAAGGCGGCCGCGCGCGAGCAGCTCCCGGTCGTCCACCCTGACGAGCCGAGCTTCGCTGGCATCTCGATCGGTCAGCTCTCCGGGCCGGCGCACGCCGCGGGTTCCGACCACCGCAACGCCGTGACGGTGTCCACGCGGACCGCGGACCTCGCGGACCCGTCCACCTGGACCGGGGTCATCGACCGCTCGCCCTGCGGTACGGGCACCTGCGCGAAGATGGCGACCCTGCACGCACGAGGCCTGCTCGGCCTCGATCGTCCCTTCGTCCACGAGGGCATCCTCGGGACGACCTTCACCGGTCGGCTGGTCGCCGAGACGACCGTGGGACCGTACCGCGCCGTCGTGCCCGAGATCACCGGCACGGCCTGGATCACCGGCATGGCCACGCTCCTGGTGGACCCGGGGGACCCGTATCCCGACGGCTACCGGGTCGGCGACCTCTGGTAGCTGCGCTGCGCCGAGGCCTCAGCGCAGCAGGTAGCGCCGGGACAGCGGGACCTCGCCCACCGGGTTGACGGCCACGAGCCGCCCGTCGATCGTCACGGTCCCGTCACCCCGGTCGACCTCCACGGGAGCGACCGCGCGGTTGCGGGCCAGCGCGTCTCGGTCCAGCCCCCGACAGCCGCGGACGACCTCCCAGCGACGTCGCGACCCGATGCGCCCCGGCAGGCCCGCAGCGACGGCCGGTGCGGCCGCGAACGTCAGGCTGTTGGCCGGAGCCGCCCCGGCGAGTCCGCCCCAGTGCGCCCGGTAGGTCGTGGGCTCGCTCCGCTCAAGGGAGGAATTGCCCTCGCCGATGGCACCCCAGGCCGGGTGACCGCCCTTGAGGACGAGGAGCGGCTTGACCCCGAAGCTCGCCGGGGTCCAGAGGACGATGTCCGCGAGTCGGCCGGGCCGGAGCGACCCGACGTGCTCCGCGATCCCGTGGACGATCGCGGGCTCGAGCGTGCACTTCGCCAGGTACCGGAGCACCCGCTCGGTGTCGTCGGTGGGGTCACCGGACTCAGGCGGGAGTCCTGGAATGTCCGGGGCATCCCCTCCGGGCGCCCCGGTCCCGCGCCGCCAGCGCTTCATGACGTGGGCCAGCTGCATGGTGCGGCGGAGCGTCTCGCCGATCCGGCCCATCCCCTGCGAGTCCGAGTTCACGATCGCGATGGCGCCCAGCTCGTGGAGCGGGCCTTCGGCGGCCATCGTGGCTGGGTGGATCCGCTCGCGGACGAGGTCGAGATCGCCCGGGACGTCCCATCCGCCGCCGTGGTTCAGGAGCGTCATCGGGATGTGCTCGAGTGGCGCGGCGGGCCCGTACGGCAGCGTCGGCGTCGTGGACGAGCAGATGATCGACGGCTCGCGGACGAGGCCGATCAGGTCCGGGATGTGGCCCCCGCCGGTCCCTTCCACGTGGTAGGCGTGGATCGTGCGCCGGCCGATCGCGGCCACGGTGTCCTCGAGCTCGGCCGATTCGTGGAGCCCGTCCGTGTGGAGGGCCACGGCGACGTCGTGGGCGTCGGCGAACGCCAGGACGGCATCGATGAGCTCCGGGAAGGCGCCGTAGTCCTCGTGGATCTTGAGCCCCACCGCGCCGGCCTCCAGGAGGGCCTCCAGGCCGGCCGGATCCTCGTCACGGGCACCGGCCTGCAGGCCGAGGTTGACCGGCCAGGG
>DATHYZ010000067.1:0-2956 GCA_035458865.1 Candidatus Limnocylindrales bacterium | reverse complement strand
GGCGCGGCGACCGGGAGCGCGGCCTATCTGGGGTCCCTCGTTCGCACGTCGAGCGGCTCGTTCGGACTCGAGGACGCCGTGTCCGTCGAGACGATCCGAGAGGCCGCGACGCGCTCCGGCGCCGCCGGCGTCGCCGGCCTGCTTCGACCGGTGGATGCCGGCCTGGAGTGGATGGCCCGCGCCACCGTGTCGAAGGAGGAGATCCCCCGGCTGCTCCAGGGCCAGGCGGTCCGGCCGGCCGACCCGTCGCCCGGGCAGGACGAGGAGCCCGTACGCGTGACGGATGTCGCCGGCCGTCTTCTCGCCATCGGCTCGATCCGGGATGGCCAGGTCGCGCCCCGCAAGGTCCTGGTGCGGCCCCCCGCCGACGCCCGGGACGCAGCAGATGCCTGACGGGTCCGCGGCCCCGATCCGCCTGGTCCTCGGCGTCGATCAGCTCGCCGCCGAGGGAGAGCGCCTCATGTTCACCATCGGCGTCTTTGACGGGCTCCATCGCGGCCACCGGTACCTGCTCGCCCGACTCCGACGCGCCGCCCGGCGCGTGGGCGCACATCCCGCGGTGGTGACCTTCGATGCGCACCCCGACGCCGTCGTTCGCGGCCACGCGCCGCCGCTCCTCCTGGACCAGGAGGAGCGCCTCGGCCGGCTCGCGCGGGCGGGGATCTCGACCGTGGTCGTCCAGCACTTCGACGAAGCGCTCCGTCGGACGCCCTATGACCGGTTCGTCGCCGCGCTGGGCGCCCGGATCGAGCTGGCCGGGTTCGTCATGACGCCGGAGGCGGCCTTCGGGCACGAGCGTCGCGGCACACCCGAGGCGCTCGCCGAGCTGGGTCGCGAGCGCGGGTTCTCGGTCGTCGTCGTGGAGCCGTACGAGCTCGACGGTGGACCGGTCCGGAGCAACCGGATCCGGGACCTCGTCGAAGATGGCGACCTCACCGAGGCGAGACGCTTGCTGGGGCGTCGCCCGGCCGTCGTCGGACGACCGGTGGCGGACTCCGGCGATCTGCATGAGGTACGACCCACGGTGCCGATGGCCGTGCCCCCGGACGGGCGCTACCGGGCGGTGGGCTGTGCCCCGTGGACGGCGTTCGGACCGGGGGATGGGCGCAGTGCGCCCTTCCGGGCGGTCGTGGATGGCGGCCGTCTCCTCGTTCCGGAGGGTGTGGCGCGTCGCCACCCGGGCGGGCTGCGAGTCGCCATCGGCTGATCCAAGGGTCGCGAGGTCGTCCCCCGGGCGGGGCGCCCGGACCCCGCGTCGTTTGCTGTCCCGGGGTATGCCTGCTATCCTGCGACGGTTTGTAGAGGTTTAGAAGCAGTTCAGTAGTTCGTGTCGGAGGACCGAGTGCCGCTCGCGCGGGAAACGAAACAACAGGTCATCGCCGAGTACGCTGTCGCCGAGAGCGACACCGGCTCGCCCGAGGTCCAGATCGCGCTCCTCACGGAGCGCATCAAGGGACTGACGGACCATCTCCGGCGATTCCCGAAGGACAACCATTCGCGACGCGGCCTCCTCAAGCTCGTGGGCCATCGCCGCCGGCTCCTCGCCTACCTGGTGAAGACCGACGACGCCCGCTACCGAGCCGTCATCGGACGGCTTGGGCTCCGCCGCTAGCAGCCGCCCCCAGGGGACCTCGGGCTGATCGCCCGGGGTCCGACAGTATCGGCGGAAGCGGACGGATCAGCGCCCACGAAGCATCGCCTCCTCCACGACCAGGAGGAAACACTACCCGTGTCGCACGTCTTCGAGACGACCCTTGGTGGTCGCACCATGACCATCGAGACCGGCAAGCTGGCCAGGCTTGCCGGCGGTTCCGTCACCGTCCGCTACGGTGACACCATGCTCCTTGGGACCGCCAACCGGTCCGAGCCCCGCCCCGGCCTCGACTTCTTCCCCCTGACGGTGGACTTCGAGGAGCGGATGTACGCCGCCGGGAAGATCCCTGGCGGCTTCATCAAGCGCGAGTCGCGCCCGTCCGAGGCCGCGATCCTCGCGGCCCGCCTGACCGACCGCCCGATCCGACCCCTGTTCCCCGAGGGCTACAAGGACGACGTCCAGATCGTCCTCACGGTCCTGTCGACGGACCAGGAGAACGACCCCGACGTCCTCGGCACCGTCGCCGCCTCCGCGGCCCTGACCATCAGCGAGATCCCCTTCCTGGGCCCCGTCGCCACGGTGCGGGTCGGCCGGGTGGGCGGCGAGTTCGTCGTCAACCCCACGATCAGTGACCTGGCCGACTCCGAGCTCGACCTGGTGGTCTCCGGTACCCGGGACGCGATCATGATGGTCGAGGCCGGGTCGAAGATCCTGCCGGAGGACGTCATGGCCGAGGCGATCCTCTTCGGCCACCGCTCGCTGCAGCCGCTGATCGACCTCCAGGACGAGATGCGGAAGGAGCTTGGCAAGCCCAAGCGCCTGCCGTACATCGAGCCGAGCACCGCGTCGGTCCTCGAGTTCGTCGATCGCTTCGCGGCCGGCGGGACGTTCGTCGTCGTCGACACCGAGACGACCGGGACCGATCCCAAGACCGCCGACCTCATCGAGCTCGCCGCGGTCAAGGTCGAGAAGGGCGCGATCGTCGACCGCTGGTCGACGTTCGTCGATCCGGGCCGGTCGATCGTCGGCAACCAGATGCACGGCATCACCGACGCCGACGTGGCGGGAGCCCCGAGCCCGGCCGAGGCTGCGCGACGGTTCGTCGACTACGCGGGTGACGCGACGATCGTCGGCCACTCGGTGGGCTTCGACCTCGCCTTCATCGAGGAGGCGCTGGGAGACGGCTACCGGTTCGAGCCGGGCCGCTACATCGACACGCTCGGGATCGCCCGTGAGGGCTACCCGGGTGGCGAGTCCTACCGGCTCGGCGACCTGGCGGCCTTCTTCGGCATCGAGCTGAGTCGAGCCCATCGGGCTCTCCCCGACGCGGAGGCGACCGCCGGGCTGCTGGTCTACTTCGGG
>DATHYZ010000066.1:0-9657 GCA_035458865.1 Candidatus Limnocylindrales bacterium | reverse complement strand
GCGGTCCGCCAGATCCTCTTCGGGTCGATCATCGTGGCGGTCGCGGCGCTCTACACGCGGATCACCGCCGAGTCCTGACGACCGCGGCCCGGACAGCCGGACGGGCGCCGGTCGTCCCGACGCCCGTCCTCGATCGTCGGTCCCGAGCCGGCTCGCGGCCGACCGGGCCCGCCTCCTACGATCCTGAGCCGTTGCCGCCGGTCCCGGCCGAGACCAGCTCGGCCATCCGCTTGGCGGTGTAGGCCGGCCCCTCCTCGCGGGTCAGCTGGGCCAGCACGTCGAGCGGCAGATCGTCGACGATGGCCCCGTTGGGGTTGAAGAGCAGGTGCTCGTCGACCCGCAGCCCGAACTCGGAGCCCTCCTTGACGGCGTGGTAGAGGTTCCGAGGCCTGACCGAGTCGCCCACGTTGATGACGTTGACCCCGGCCGCCCGGAGCTCGGTGAACAGGCCGACCTCCGGTCGCGTGTGGCAGGTGACGACGTCGTCGACCTCGATCGTCGTGCGGACGAAGTCCTTGTCGCGGAGGACGACCTCCAACCCGCCCTCGACCGGGGTGATCGATTCGACGGTCGTGCCGGTGACGACGCTGACCGGGTGCTTGTACGGCCGTGAGCTGAGGACCTCCGCATCGCCCTGCTCGAAGCGCTTGAGCAGGACGTACAGGTGGATGACCTCGCAGTCGGCGGCGAACTCGCGGTTCTCCGTGACGATCGTCAGTTGCTTGCCGATGTCGCCGAGGAACGCCGCGGTGTCGGTCGCCGCGTAGCTGTCGCCCCACAGGAGCACCCTGGCGCCGAGCTTGCGCATCCGGCGGCCGCCGGGGTGGCACTCGCAGGCGATCTTGGGGCAGGCCATCGCCTCCTCGAAGGGCACCACGCGGTCGGCCTCACCCGCGACGTCGGGGACGAACGACTTCGCGCCGGTGGCGTTGAGGACGACGTCGAAGCCGCGGAGCTCCTCGACGGTCGGGGCGTGGCCCAGGCGGATGTCGACGCCCAGGTCGAGGATCTGGTCCCGGACCCAGTCCAGGTACCAGCGCATCTTCTCCTTGCCCGGGACCAGGCAGACGTAGAGCATCGCGCCGCCCAGCTCGTCGTGCTTCTCGAACAGGGTGACCTTGTGGCCCCGCTCGGAAGCGACCCGGGCCGCCTCCATGCCCGCCGGCCCGCCCCCGACGACGGCGACCCGGACCGGCGTCTGGGTCCGCTTCATGTCGTCGTAGCCGGGCTGGCCGCAGGCGGCGTTGATGGAGCAGGCGATCTCGTGCTTCGCCATGAGCGATTCCTGCCAGCAACCGCCGAGACAGGAGATGCAGCGGCGGATCGAGCGGACCTTGCCGTACTTCGCCTTGACCGGCCAGTACGGGTCGGCGAGGAGCTGCCGGGCGAGGCCCACGAGGTCGGTCTTGCCCTCGGCCAGGATCTGCTCGCAGTAGTCGGGGTCGCGGAGCGAGTGGCTGGTGATGACCGGGATCTTGACGACCTTCTTGGTCGCCTCGGCGGCGTAGGTCGCCCAGCCCTGCGGGTACTGCATCGGGTCGAAGCCGGCGCCCGGGCTCTCCTGCATGCCCTGGGAGAGGTCGAGCGCTGCGACGCCGGCTCGCTCAAGGACGCGCGCGGTCTCCAGGCCCTCATCCATCCCGCGGCCGCCGGGGCACCACTCCTCGAACGAGTAGCGGACGAGGACCGGGTAGTTCTTGCCGCACTTCTTCTTGATCGAGTCGATGACCGCCAGCGGGAAGCGCATCCGATTCTCGAAGCTGCCGCCGAACCGGTCCGTGCGCATGTTGAGATACGGGCTCATGAACTCGGACAGCAGGTACCCGTGCGCGGCGTGGAGCTCGACGGCGTCGAAGCCGGCCTGCTTGACCCGCCAGGCGGCCTCGCTGAAGAGGTCGACCAGCTCGAGGATCTCGGGGATCGAGGCCTCGCGGATCTCCTTGCCCTTCTCCTCGGCGTTCTCGTAGATGATCTCGTGGCCGGCCGACCAGGGCAGCTTCAGGACCCGGTCCGTCGCGCCGAGGGTGTTGTACCGCGGGATCGCGCACTGGCGCCCGGGATGCTGGAGCTGGACGGCGCACTTGGCGCCGTAGCGGTGCATCGCATCGGCCAGGCGGGCGAGGCCTGGGACGTACTCGTCGCCGTCTGCCACGAGGCAGGTGACGGTCGGTCGACCGGTGGCCCGATCCGGCGTCGTCGCGCCGACGATGATGAATCCGCTGCCACCCTTGGCGATGTTGCCGTGGTGGTGGATGTCGCGCTCGCTGACCTCGCCGTCGGCGGCCGACGAGCTGATGTCGGTCGGAACGTGGACGATGCGGTTCGGCAGCTCCATGGAGCCGAGCTGCAGGGGGCTGAACAGGTGCGGGAAGGCCATCCGGATCTCTCCTGGTGACGGGCAGATCTCGACCTCTCGATGCTCGCCCGCGGCGGGATCCCGGGCAATGCCAGAGCCGGTCGATGAAGTGACAGAACCGGCTGCCCGAGCCAAGCGGCGTCCCCGAAACGCTCCACATGGCCCTGCCCGTAGCGGCTGCCCCGCTGCGAGGGTGGGGTCATGGCCGTCTACGTCTGGCAGCAGGAGCTCGACCCCGACTTCCCGCTCGCCGTGCTCGAGTACACGGCCCACGGCGACGGCGACCGCATGCACTGGCACGACCACCTCGAGATCGCCGTCGTCCTCGAGGGCCGGGGATCGTTCCGGTTCGGCCGCCGCGTCCTTCCGGCCGCTGCCGGCGATGTCTTCTTCGTCGACAACTCGCAGCCGCACGTCGCGCTGGCCGAGCCGGACGCCTCGTTGCGGCTGCTGCTCGTCCTGTTCCGGCCCGAGCTGATCGCCGGTCCCGGCTGCCGGGAGCTGGACGAGGGCTACCTGGCACCGTTCCGGGCCGACGAGCGGACGGCCTCGCCGCGGCTGCGCGGTGGCTCGCCGATCGCCGCGGACGTGCGATCGGTGCTCACCGAGCTGCAGGCGATCTTCGACCGCCGGGATCCGTCAGAGCGGCACCTGGCCGACGCCACGCTGCGACGGGCCCTCGCCCTCGTCAACCGCCACCTTGGCACCGGCTCCACGGCCGCCGCCGCGCGGGCCGCAGCGGACCGTCGCGAGCAGATCCGGCCGGTCCTCGCCTACGTCGACCGGCACTGTCGCGAGAGCATCACCCTGGGCGACGTCGCCGAGGTCGTCCACGTCAGCCCATCGCGGGTCCGGCACGTCTTCAAGGACGTGACCGGGGTGAGCTTCAAGGAGTACGTGACCCAGGTCCGGGTGGCCGAGGCCAAGCGACTCCTGCTGGCGACGGATCTGTCGGTCGCCGAGGTCGCCCGGGCAGTCAGCTACACGAACCTGAGCCAGTTCTACAAGGTGTTCTACCGTTCGTGCGCGCTGTCGCCAGCCGAGTACCGCCGGTACTACATGCCGACGGGTGGCGAGGCGGTCGCGGTGGCGGCGCGGTAGGTAGCAGTCCGGCGGGGCGATCGCCCCGCCCCAGCGCGTCCCGGAAGGAAGCCATGAGCATCGCGCTTCGGAGGATCGGCGAGACCGGCGCGTACGAGACGGACGGGGTGATCGTCCGGGAGGCGGTCGAAGCCGACTGGGAGGACGCCGGCCGGATCTGCTACGAGGCCTTCGCGACGCTGGCCGACGAGCACGGGTTCCCCCACGACTTCCCGACGGTCGCGGCGGCTGCCCAGCCGATCCACTGGATGATCAACCACCCCGGGTTCTTCAGCCTCGTCGCAGAGCACGAGGGTCGGGTCGTCGGCAGCAACCACATGGACGAGCGCGGGACGATCTCGGCCATCGGGCCGATCACGGTCGAGCCCGCCGAGCAGGACCACCACATCGGCCGGATGCTCATGGAGGCTGCCTTCGAGCGGGCCCGCCAGACCGGGACGCCGGGAGTGAGGCTGGTGCAGATCGCCTATCACAACCGGTCGCTGGGCCTGTACACGAAGCTCGGGATGGACGTGAAGCAGTCCTTCGCGGCCATGCACGGCGAGCCGATCGGCGAGCGGATGCCCGGCTACGACGTGCGCCGGGGCACGCTCGACGATGAGGCCGCCTGCAACGCCCTCTGCGTGCGCGTCCACGGTCACACCCGGGCCGGCGAGGTCCGCGAGTCGATCGACGCGGGCGACCTCAGGGTGGTCGAGCGGCTCGGCCGGATCACCGGCTACACCACGAAGATCAACTACTTCGCCCACTCGGTGGCCGAGACGAACGACGACCTGATGGCGCTCATCAGCGAGGCCGAGAGCTTCGGGACCCCGGGCTTCCTCGTGCCGGTCACGAACGGCGACCTGATGCGCTGGTCGCTGGCCCACGGGCTGCGGGTGTTCTTCGAGGTCAACCTGATGGCGATCGGGATCTACCAGGAGCCGCGGGGCGCCTACCTGCCGTCGGTGGGCTACTGACCTCAAGCCACCGACCCGCGTTCGGTACGCTATCGGCCATGAGCGTCGGCGCCTCGCTCCACCTGGGGCTCGACCTCGGCGCCACCAACCTCAAGTGGGTCGTCGTCGAGCGTGATGCGGCCGCCTGGCGACCGCTCGAGGACGGACAGGTGCCGACCCGGGGGGAGGATGGCCCGGGGCCGGTCGTCGATCGCCTGATCGAGGTCGCGGCCGGAGCGATCGCCGCCCGGTCCGCCATCGCCTCGATCGGGATCGGGGTCCCGGGGCTCTACGATCCCGCCCGGGGAACGGCCCGGTTCCTGCCGAACCTGCCCGGGGAGTGGACCGGCCGGCCCGTGGCCGGACCGGTGGCCGAGGCCACCGGTCGCCCGACGGCCCTCATCAACGATGCCCGCGCCTTCGGCCTGGCGGAGCTGCGGATGGGGGCCGGCAGGGGAGCGACGTCGATGATCGGGCTGACGCTCGGAACCGGCGTCGGCGGCGTCATCGCCATCGACGGTCGGGTCCACCAGGGCCACGACGGAACGGGTGGCGAGCTCGGCCACCAGACCATCGACCCCGACGGCCCCTGGTGCACGTGCGGCAACCGTGGCTGCGTCGAGGCGTTCGCGCGGGCCGACGTCATCGCCGCCGCCTGCGGCACGGGCACCGTGGAGGAGGCGGTCGATCGGGCGCGCGCCGGCGATGCCGTGGCGGTGGGCGGTCTTGCCGAGGTGGGTCGCCATCTCGGCATCGGGATCGCCAATGCGGTCGTCGTGGTCAACCCCGACCGGGTCGTCATCGGGGGCGGCGTCGCCCGGGCCGGCGATCTCCTCCTGGAGCCCATCAGGGCCGAGCTGCGTGCGCGCGTCCGGGTGACCTCGCTCGACGACGTGGAGCTCGTCCTCGCCGAGCTGGGGACCCTGGCGGGTGCGATCGGGGCGGCCGTCCACGGAGCCGAGCAGGCCGAGGACGCCGGGGCATGACGGACGACTACGTGCCTCGCTACCGGCGGATCGAGCAGGCCCTCCGCGAGCGGATCGCCGAGCTCGAGCCCGGCGACCGGTTGCCGTCCGACGCCGATCTCTGCGCCGAGTTCGGGGTGAGCCGGATGACCGCCCGGACGGCCGTCCAGCGCCTGGCCGACGAGGGCATCGTGGTCCGCGAGCGCGGCCGGGGCAGCTTCGTCGCCCGGCCGCCGGACCACCGGCGTGCCAACCGCCTCCTGACCTTCTCGAGCGAGATGCGACGCCACGGCCGGCGTCCGAGCTCGACCCTCCTCGAACGGCGCGTCCGGCCGGCGACGCCAGACGAGGCCGCCGCCCTGGACCTGGGGCCCGGGTCCAGGGTCGTCGTGCTCCGGCGGGTCCGCCGTGCCGACGACCAGCCCATCGCCCTGGAGACGGCGGTCCTCATCGAGGCCTGCGCCGCCGCCGTGATGGCGGCCGATCTCGAGAGCGGCTCGCTGCACGAGGCGCTGGCCGGGGTCGGGATCGTGCTGCGCCGGGGCCTGGCGACGATCGGAGCCGGGGCGGCCACCAGGGACGACGCCCGCCAGCTCGGGGTCCGGGTCGGCGATCCCCTGCTCGTCGAGCGGCGGGTCATCGAGGACACCCACGGCCGGCGTGTCGAGGTGACCGAATCCCGCTACCAGGCCGATCGCTACGCGCTCGACGTCCGGTTCGACGTCGAGGAGCCCACGGCGGCCGGACCGACGGAGACGTGAGCGCGGGCGCGCCCGTCCCGTCGCCCGGCGGGGACGGCCGGAGGCGGGTCCGCGACGCGCTGGACCACCGGGAGCCGGACCGGATCCCCTTCGACCTGGGCGGGTCCCGGGTCACCGGCATCCACGTTCGCGCCTACGTGCAGCTCAGGGCGGCGCTCGGCCTGCCGGCGGTCGAGCCCCGGATCGGCGACCTGACCCAGCAGCTGGCCGAGGTCGACGACGATGTCCTCGACCGGCTGGGGGTGGACGTCCGGCTGGTCGGGCCCCGGTCGGCCTCCACGTACCGGCGGGAGTTCCGCGAGGACGGCCGATACCGGACGTTCGTCGACGAGTGGGGCGTCGGCCGGCGGACCCCGCTCGATGGCGGGCTCTACTACGACTCGTATGCGCCGCCCCTCGCCGGCGAGATCGACGATCGGGCCGTCGACACGTACGCCTGGCCCGATGCGACCGATCCCGCCCGGTTCGAGGGCATGGTCGAGGCGGCCCGACGGATCGTCGCCGAGGAGGGTCGGGCGGTCCACGTCGGCTCGATCTGTGGCGGCCTCACGGAAGGGCTCTTCAAGCTCCGGGGCTTCGAGGACGGCTACATGGACCTGGCGGCCGAGCCGGAACGGGCCCGCCGGGTCATGGAGCGGATCCTCGAGGTCAAGCTGGCCTACTGGGCGCGGATCCTGCCCGAGGTCGGCGATCTCGTGGACGTGGTGGGGGAGGCCGACGATCTCGGCGGCCAGGATCGGACGCTCTTCTCCCCGGCGACCTACCGCGAGCTCGTCAAGCCGCTGCACCGCGAGCTCTTCGCCTTCCTCCGGGCCAGCACGGACGCACGGATCTTCTTCCACTCGTGCGGTGCGATCCGCGAGCTGATCCCGGACCTCATCGAGATCGGGGTCGACGTCCTCAACCCGGTCCAGGTCTCGGCCGCCGGCATGGACACGGCCGAGCTCAAGCGCGAGTTCGGGCGCGACCTCGTCTTCTGGGGCGGTGGCGTGGACACCCAGCGCGTCCTTGGGTCGGGGACCCCGGACGAGGTCCGGGCCGAGGTCCGCCGGCGGGTCGGCGACCTCGCGCCGGGCGGAGGGTTCGTCTTCGCCGCCGTGCACAACGTCCAGGCCGACGTCCCGGGGGAGAACGTGGTGGCGATGGTCGAGGCGCTCCGCGAGGGCTAGCCCGGCAGCGCTCCCGGCGAGGGCACCGCCGGAGCCCCTGGCGCGTCTACCTGGTGGCGTCCCGTGAGCTTCCAGTGGAGCCTCGAGCCATGCGCGCCGTCCGGTCCTCCTCCGTCGCGATCCTCCTCGCGCTGTCGCTCGCCGCGTGTGCCGGCACGGCCGCGCCGAGCCCCTCGCCGTCGCCGGTCCCCAGCCGCGAGCGTCCGGTCCAGCCGTCGACCGGGCCGTCGCCCTCTCCGTCGGTGGCGCCGGCCGATAGCGACCTCGCCCTCCTCGTGCTCCCGCCCGAGGACCCGCCAGAGGTCCGGATGGCCATCCCCGGCCAGCGGGTCTGCTTCCTCGTCGTCCTCGAGGACCGGACCGGGTCCTCGGATCCGGCCACGATCGCGGCGACCGCCGAGGGCGCGACCGTCGAGGCGATCGAGCCGGCCGAGCTCGTCCCCGGGGTGGTCGGGGAGGTCTGGGTCGTGCCCGACCCGGCGACGACGGAGACGACCGCCTCGGTCACCATCACCGCCTCGCGCGGCGGCGACGTGCTGAGCGAGTCGCGGTCGCTGCCGATCTTCCCGATGGCCGACGAGCGAGGTGCCGACGCCGAGCCGCACTTCGAGCGCTGGCTCGCCTGGCTGATCGCCGAGCACCCCGAGCTCGGCATCACCGCCGACACGGCCTGGGATCCCGAGTTCGTCTCGATCCTGCTCGTCGTCTCGCACTACGCGTACTGGTCGGACGAGTGGGAGATGACGATCGCCTGGCACAACATGATCGCGCCGTACGACTGGTCCGAGGTGCACCTGCGCCGCCGAGGAACGGACGCCGCTCCGTCGCTGGCCTTCAAGGTCGATTCGGTCTCCGGGGGCACCGAGCCCTACGCCATCACCCCGCCCGAGGTCGTCGTTCGCTGACCCGCGGTCCGTCCCGGGCCGCACCACGGCTACGATGGCCGCATGCGCTCGGCTCACCTCCGGCTCGCGATCGAGTCCGCTCCGCGGCGGACCTTCGCCATCGCCCTCGACTGGCCGGGCTGGGCGCGCGCCGGGCGAGGCGAGGACGCAGCCGTGGACGGGCTGTTGGCGGCGGCCGCACGCTACGACGCGGTCCTCCGGCGCGTCGGTCTGGAGCTCCCCGCGATGCCGGCTCGAGTGGAGGTCGTCGAGCGTCTCCCGGGCAGCTCCGGCACCGACTTCGGCGTCCCCGGCGCCATCGCCGACGTCGACCGACTCCCGACGGATCCGGCCGAGGCCGCCCGCCTCGCGTCCGTCGTGGAGGCCTCCTGGGCCGCCTTCGACGCGATCGCCGGAGCCGCTCCTGAAGCGCTCCGGAAGGGCCCGCGGGGCGGCGGTCGTGACCGCTCGAAGGTCGTCGCCCACGTCATCGAGGCGGACGCTGCCTACGCCAGGGAGATCGGGGTCCGGCTCCGGCCGGCCGTGCCGAGCGACGAGACGGGCGTCGCGGCGATGCGAGGAGCGATGCTCGATATCCTGCGGGCTCCATCGGACGGCTCGCCGCTGGCCGGGCGCCACTGGCCGCAGCGCTACGCGGTCCGGCGGATCGCCTGGCACGCGCTCGACCACACCTGGGAGATCGAGGACCGCATCGAGCCCTGAGCGCTCGGGCAGGAGGCATCGGCCATCGAGATCGTCGTCGGCGTCGTCCTGGGGCTCCTCGCCATCTGGGCGCTGCTGCTCGTAGTGCTGTACCTGGCGCGGCCGCGGGACGTCGGCCTTGGGGCCGTCGTGGCTGTCGTGCCGGACGTGCTCCGCCTGGGTCGCGACCTCGTCGTCGATGGGTCCGTGCCGGTCCGGGTCCGGCTGGCCCTGGTCCTGCTCGTGGTCTGGCTCGTGAGCCCCATCGACCTGGTGCCCGAGATCGTGCCGGTCCTGGGACCGCTCGACGACGTCATCGTCACGGTCCTCGTCCTGCGGTTCGTCCGCGCGCAGCTCGGCAGCGAGGAGCTGCGGCGACGATGGCCGGGCACACCCGAGGGCTACGAGGTGCTCGCCCGGCTCATCGGCCGCTGAACCGCCCGCGCCCTCGGCGCCACGCGCTCAGATCGCGGCCGGGCCCCAGGGGGAGCCAAGGACGACGACGAGCAGCACGATGTCGATGCCGATGCCCAGGACGACCGCCCATGGCAGGATGCCGAGCCCCGTCTTCATGGGACCGACCCTGCCGGCGGGCGCCCAGGGAGCCAACGGCCGGATGGCCGGGCCTCCGGGGCCATGGGTCAGGGTCCGGCGATGGCCCGAGGTCATGAGGTCAGCCCAGCTCGGTGAAGAGCGTCAGCTGGAGGTCACCTGGCCCCTCCAGCCGGGCGTTGAGCGAGTCCCACGGCGTGCGGACCGGCGCGGCGATCAGCTCCGCTCC
>DATHYZ010000065.1:0-7437 GCA_035458865.1 Candidatus Limnocylindrales bacterium | reverse complement strand
ACGAGCGGTCGCGGCGGATCCTCCGCGACCGGCTCGAGGCGCTGGCGACCGAGCGCTGCCCCTTCGACCCGGATCCCGGCCGGCGGCCCGACCTGCGCGGCGTGACCTGGGTCGAGCCGAGGCTCGTCATCCGGGCCGAGCTCGGTGGCTGGTCGCGCGACGGGCTCGTCCGCCAGGCGGCCTTCAAGGGGATCGAGGAGGGGCGCGATCCGGCCGGGGTCGTTCGGGAGTCGGCGGTCTCGTCGCTGCTGGCGTCCTCGGAGGCGGAGGCCGAGGCGGGACCGGCGCCGGAGGCGGCCCCGGGTCGCGAGTCGCAGCCGCGGCGTCGTACCGGGCGACCCACGGAGCCCCCGCCCGAGTGGGCCGCCGCCAGCGAGGCGGAGCTGGCTGCGCTCGAGGCGCTCGGCCGGGAGGGCCGCTGGTCGGTCGGCGGCCAGGAGCTCAAGCTGACGAACCTGGACAAGGTGCTCTTCCCGGGACGGCCCGCGTCGGAGGGCGGCCCCGACGACGAGCCCCCCGTCACCAAGCGCGAGCTCATCGGCTACTTCGCCCGGATCGCCCCGGCGATGCTGCCGCACCTGGCCGACCGGCCGCTCAACCTCCAGCGCTTCCCCGACGGCGCCGGCCAGCCCGGCTTCTGGCAGAAGGACCTCCGGCCGACCGACCCGAAGTGGCTGCGGCGATGGCGCGAGGTCGGCGTCGAGCGGCGTGACGCCAACGAGCACCTGGTGGCCGACCGGACCGCGACGCTCTGCTGGCTGGGCAACCAGGCGGCCTTCGAGATCCACGCCTGGACCGGCCGGCTGGAGGCGCCGTTCACGCCGACGTTCGCCCTCATCGACATCGACCCGGGTGAGCGGACGACCTGGGAGGAGACGCTCGTCCTGGCCCGGCTCTTCCGGACGGCCCTCGAGCACCTGGGCGTCCGCGGCTACCCGAAGCTCACCGGCGGCCGGGGCGTCCACGTCTGGGTGCCGATCGAGCCGCGCTACACCTTCGAGGAGACGAGCGCCTGGGTCGAGGGCGTCTCACGGGCGGTGGCGGCAACCGTGCCCGACCTCGTCAGCTGGGAGTGGTCGAAGAGCGATCGCGGCGGCCGGGCCCGCCTCGACTACACGCAGAACGTGCCGATCAAGACGCTCGTCGCGCCCTACGCCGTGCGACCGCGGCCCGGGGCACCCGTCTCGGCCCCGATCGCCTGGGACGAGCTGGACGACCCTGGGCTTCGGCCGGACGCCTGGACGATCCGGTCGATGCCGGCCCGCGTCGCCGAGCGGGGCGACCTGTTCGCGAAGGCCCAGACGGACCTGCAGGTGCTGCCGAAGCTGGGGTAGGGCTGGACGCTAGCGGGCTATCCTTCGGCCTCGTCGCCGCCCGAGGCGAGTAGCTCCCCGGTCGCGTCGTCCACGACCACCCAGCGCGTCGTCCCGATCGGCTCGTTGGGGTCGGTGGTCGGTGTCACCTCGAGGCCGAGGACGTACCAGACGCGCTCGGAGGCCGGTCTGGGCAGCGCGCCGGCGGCGACCCGATCGATCGTCGCGAGCCGCAGAGGGCTGACCAGGGCGATGACGAGGACGCGCTCGACGTCGCCAAGGGCGTCTCGGGCGGCGGCGCGGCGTTCCGGCCAGGGATCGTCGACGATGTCGAAGTCGAGCGTGGGCTGGAGGACGGTGGGTCGCCGCCAGACGTGGCCGTCGTACCAGGCGACGCCTCGCACGATGAACGCGGCAGGGCACCCGGCACCCAGGCAGACGCCCGACACGGGTCCCTCGAACCGGCCGAGCAGGACGACCGGGAGCGGCGGCCCGTCGCCCTTGGCGATGGTCCCGGCCACCTCGGCTGGCAGCCGGACCCCCGGTGGGAACTGCGGTCGAAGGACCGGGGCGGCTGCGATCCGCGGTGCCGCGTCGGCGGCCCACGGGGACTCGAGCTCGTCGAGCAGGAGGCCGTGACGCCAGCAGAGGGCCCCGGCCGGGCCCAGGATCTCGTCCACACAGGCGGGCGGGATCTCGCCGAGGCTGAGGTAGCCCATCACCGCCTGGATGCCCGATCCGATTCCCCCGTCCTGGCGTCGCACCGTGGCTCCCACGTCGCGGACCGGCAGGCCGTCGATGGAGGCCGGGAAGGACGCCCGCTCCGCCGCTCGAGCGACGACGTCGGGCACCCCGGGAGATGCCCGGGGGCCGTCCGGGGTCGGCAACGACACGGTCTGCGTCGGATCGGCCGCGCCCGCCCGGTCGCCCTCGACAGGATCCTCCTGGCCTGCGCGCCCCAGCAGCCCGCCCACCAGGACCGCACCCAGGATCAGGGCGGGCACGGCCAGGGTCAGCGCGCTGGTGAAGCGGCGGAGTCGGCTCCTGCCGGGCGGCCCGACGGGCTCGACGATCATGCTCGGTCCAACCGCCCGTCACTCGTCTCCGCGGCCATCTTCAGGACCCGGCAGGCGCGCAGCGTGACCCAGCGGCTCGGGGCGCCGCCGGTGTCGATGTCGAGGTGCATCTTGCCCCGATAGTTGTAGCGGTTCTTCCAGCGGCCGTCGGCGTCCTGCTGGGCCAGCAGCCACTCGATCGAGGACGCCAGGCGGGGGTCGCCGGCGGCACCGGCCTCGGTCACCGCCTCCATGACCTGGAGGACGTCGGCGACGTAGCCGCTGGGGAAGCCGAGCTTGAACCAGCTGCCGCTCGGCTTGGTGTTGCCCCAGCCCATCGGGTAGGTCGCGGTCGACGGGTCCACCGAGAGCAGGAACTCGACACCGGCCCGGAGCGCCCGCTCGACCTCGGGCGTCCGCGCGTCGGCGGGCACCCGGGCAAGCGCGAGGACCGCCTTGGCCGCGCCCCAGCCGCACGGCAGGTGCTCGTTGACGGCGCACTCGAAACCGGGGCCCGAGGTGGCCGTGCGGTACCAGCGGGCCATCCCCTCCCCGGTGATCGCGGCGGCCTGCCAGGCGAGCGACGCCTGGACGCGCTCGTCGTGGAGCCAGCCGAAGCCGAGCAGCGCCCGCAGCAGGTTGCCGTTGAGGCAGTGGGCCACGGTCGCGTCGGTCGGCGCGGACTTGCCGCCTGCCCAGCCGAACCCGCCGCCGGGCGTGCTCGTGTGCTCCAGCAGGTACGCGCAGCCGAGCCGGATCCGCGGGTCGGTGCCATCCGCCCCGAGCTGGTCCAGGAAGATCAATGACCAGACGGTGCCCGTGTACTTGGGCGAGTAGCCGCCGCCGGGCTTGACCCACCAGCCCTCGGGGTCCTGGGCGGCCAGGATGCTGGCGATCGGATCGGCCGCCATGGCCGCCTCGCGCGCGGCCCTCACGTCGGCGTCGTCGGCCGGCCGGTCGAGCAGCTCGCGGAGCGCGCGATGGCGGACCGCCGGCTCATCCCCGTCGAGGAGCCAGGGGAGGGGATCGGCATCCAGCCGGTCGCGCCAGTCGGCCATGCCGGGATCGTGCGCAGACGGGGGGCGCGCGGCAAGGGCCGAACGATGGGGCCGGTTGCGAGTCGGCCGCCCCTACGTCCCGTCGATCCCGAGGGCCGCCTCGATCGCCAGGCGGAGGAGGAGATCGCGACCCGTCACGTGCGCCTGCCAGCCGCGCGGGTCCCACGCTTCACCGGAGAGGTCGTCGCCGGCGTAGAGCATCTGCGCCAGCGAGACGCCGCGGAACCGGGCGACCGCGAACAGGGCCGCGGCCTCCATCTCGACCGCGATGCATCCCTCGGTGACGCGCGCTGCGACCTTGGCGCGCGTTTCCCGGTAGTAGCCGTCGGTCGTCCAGGTCAGGCCCGCTCGATACGGGATCGCGTGCCGGTCGAGGGTGGCGATGACCGACGCGAGCGCGTCCTCCGACGGGGCCACCGTTCGGCTGGGCGGCGCGTAGTGGAAGCTCGTGCCTTCGTCGCGGACGGCCGCCGTCGGCACGATCACGTGGCCGAGCGTGAGGTCGGGGACGAGCGCGCCGGCTCCGCCCGCAACGACGAAGCGACGGCCACCGAGCGCGATGAGCTCCTCGAGCCAACCGGCTGCGAGCGGGGCGCCCACACCGGCGAGCGCCAGCCCCACGCGTTGATCACCGGCCGCCACCTCGAACACGGGATGGGCGCCCATCTCCGATTCGAGCCTGGCGATCTCGCGCCCGTCGAGCTCGGTCACCAGCCGCCCGATCGCGTCGGGGAAGAAGCAGAGGACGAAGGCTTCGGGTGCCTCGATCCGGCGGACGACGACCGATGGCTCGAGCACGGCCGGCGTGGTCGGGTCGAACTCCGTCAGGGGGATCGGGGAAGGGTCGGTCATGGAGGGCATCTTCGACCTGCGAGCCCCGCCTCGCAAACCGATCGACGGAGCGCGCCCGGCGAGGGAGGCAGGGGTCGGTGGGGGGCTCCGACCCCTGCCATGATCTCGGACGACCGCCAGGGGCGTCGCCGCCGTTTCAGTGGCCCGCCCCGGCCCCGTGATGGACGACCCGCATCGTCCAGCCGCTCGGGAGGTGCTCGCGGAGGACCCGGTTGACCGCCTCGACGTCGCTGCCGGCCGGGCCCTCGAGGACGAGCTCCTCGACGACCGCGGCAACACCCTCGGCCGCCGGCGCCACGGTCGGCTCGGCGATGGCCTTGAGGGCGAGGTCACCGCGGAGGACCCAGAGGTGGTACAGCAGCGCGACCGCGCCGACGACGACGATGACGAACGGCTGGCCCAGCTCCCACCCCTCGACGTAGCCGATGTCGAGCACGACCCGCAGGCCCTGGTAGATGAGGAAGGCCAGCGCCAGACCGGCCGAGGTGACGGACACGCCCACGACGAGGAACAGGTAGAGCCGCCGGGCCATGGAGCGGGCCTCGCCGAGCCGGTCCCCCGCGCCGTCCCGCAGGACCAGCGCCCATGCGACGAGCCACGTCGGCAGGCCGACGACGGCGTAGGGCAGCATCCGGGCGATCTCGTCCTGGTAGGCGATGCCCCCGATCGCCGCCGGGCCGAGGGCGGCCTCGACGGTGACGCCGAGCGCCCGGACCAGGCCGACCGACCCGATCGCGAGCCCGATGCCGGCGATGGTGAGCCGCAGGGACCTCCGTGCGGCGACGGCCGCCTCCGGTCCGCGGAAGCGGGACGCCTCGCGCACCGTCAGGGCGCCGAAGAGCACGCCGCCGACGAGGAAGGGCAGCATGGCCGCCAGCGGGCCGACGGTCTGCTGGATCGCGCGCGCCGTGTCGGCGGCAGCGCCGACGCCGAGCGCCTGGCCGAACAGCCAGCCGAGCGTGGACGCCACGGCGAAGATCGAGATCACGGTGGCGATGCCGGCCCCGACGACGCCGTGGGCCGCCCGGACGAGCGAGGCCCGCTCGGCCTCGCCGCGCCAGTCATCGCACGTCGGCAGGCGCCGGGCGTACCAGGCGTGGGCGAGCCAGACGAGGGCGCCGACGACCGTCAGCGCGACGGCGTTGGCGAGCTCGAAGCGGAAGGCAGTGCCGATGGCGCCCGTGCCGAGCACCTCGTTGCCGACCACCTCGATGGCCCGTGACACACCCCACAGGCCCACGAACGCGCCGCCGACCACCGCCCCGTAGAGGTAGAGCCGGCCGAGCCAGGCCGCCGCGCCGGCGAGCGAGCCGGCGGCCGTGTCGAGGATCCGGGTCCGGATATGGAACGCCAGCACGGCGAGCGCGACCAGGGTGTGGGCGAGCGGTCCGGCGAGATCCACGGGCCAGGACGACGGGGCGCGGATCAGCGTCTCGACGAACGCGACGCCGCCGGTCGCCAGGTAGCCGAGCGCGACCGCGGCGACGCCGGCGAGGTACAACGCGCGGATGACCGAGCGCCGCTCGGCGTCGGCCTCCGGCGTGTCGCGACGGACCGACCGCTCGGCGAGCCACCAGTGGACGAGCCACAGCGGCAGGCCGACGAGCAGGAGGGCGACCGACAGGGCCAGCAGCTCCCGGTCGAGCCCGGGGCCGATGACGCCGGTGCCCGCGATCGCCCGCCCGAGGCGCTCGAAGGCGAGCTCGATGAGGCTCCCGGCGCCGACGGCCATCAGCGCGAGCGCGATCGCCGAGACGCCATAGAGGTACAGCCGTCGGATCGTGAACATCGTGATCGCCTCCCTCGGTCAGGCCACCGTCACTTGAACATCTCCTGGGTCCCGGCCAGGGCCTGGTCCACGTACCAGGTCCCGTCGACGAGGGCCATCCGGACCGGGACGTCCCGCTCGGTCCAGCGGCTCGACGTCAGCCCCTCGCCGTAGACATGCTCGATCGTCAGGTACA
The DNA here is from genome assembly GCA_035458865.1 of Candidatus Limnocylindrales bacterium. Classification (GTDB taxonomy): domain Bacteria; phylum Chloroflexota; class Limnocylindria; order Limnocylindrales; family CSP1-4; genus DATHYZ01. The sequence goes on along the minus strand of DATHYZ010000065.1, from coordinate 1,195 downwards.
GCGCGACCGCGTCGTCGCCCCTCGCGACGGCCCGGTCGATGTAGACGAGCGTGCGTTCACCGCCGCCCCGATACATCCGCTGCTCCTGGTCGAAGAGGGTGTAGGTCCAGGTGGACCGGATGCGAGGCGAGAGCAGCGCATAGGCGGCCTCCGTGTCGCCCACCTCGGATGCCTCGAGGAACGCCTGGAAGGCCGCTTCGGGCGACCCCGCCGGATAGGAGGCGGGGCGGGCGCCGATCACGAGCGCCACGGCCAGGATCGCGACGAAGAGGACCGCAAGCGCGCCGCCGCCGACCAGGATCCGGCGATCCACGCTGGCGTTGGGGTGCGGCGCACTGATCGGCTGTGTCGCGCTCATCTCGGGCCTCCGCGATGGAGACGCGAGAAGCCGCCGGACGTTGCTGACGGCCTAGGGCGGGGGTTGTGGCTTCGTGGGATCGCCCCCGTCACGCGACAGGCGCCCCGCGTCGCGGAGCGCCTGTCGGAGCAGGAACTCGAGCTGGCCGTTGACGCTCCGCAGCTCGTCGGCGGCCCACCGCTGGAGCGCGTCGTAGACCGCGGGATCGAGGCGGAGGAGGAACGTCTTCCGCTCGGCCATGGCTCAGGCTGTCATCCGTAGAGCGTGCCGGTGTTCACGACCGGCTGGGTCTGCTGCTCGCTGCAGAGGACCACGAGAAGGTTGCTGACCATCGACGCCTTGCGCTCCTCGTCGAGCTCGACGAGTCGCTTCTGCGAGAGCGAGTCGAGGGCCATCTCGACCATGCCGACCGCACCCTCCACGATCCGGGTCCGGGCGGCGATGACCGCCTCGGCCTGCTGGCGACGGAGCATCACGCTGGCGATCTCGGGTGCGTAGGCGAGGTGGCTGATGCGGGTCTCGAGGACCTCGACGCCGGCCTTCTGGAGCCGGTCCTGAACCTCGTCCTGGAGCTGCGCGGCGATCTCGCCCGGGCTCGAGCGGAGCGACATCACGTCCTCGTCGTGGGCGTCGTACGGGTAGGCCATCGCAAGACCCCGGAGGGCGGCCTCCGACTGGACGTGGACGAAGCTCTCGTAGTCGTCGACCTCGAACAGCGCCTCGGCCGTATCGGTCACCTTCCAGACCACGACCGCCGCGATCTCGATCGGGTTGCCCAAGTTGTCGTTGACTTTCAGCTTCCCGCTTTCGAAGTTTCGCACCCGCAGCGAAACCGGC
>DATHYZ010000064.1:0-8412 GCA_035458865.1 Candidatus Limnocylindrales bacterium | reverse complement strand
CACCTGGGCGAAGGGTCAGCGAGCCGTCCAGCGGTAGCGGACCGTCGTCCCGCCGCCCGGCGCGCTCGCGACGGTGGCTCGCGCCCCGGTCTCGGCCCCCAGGCGCCGGATCTCGGCGAGCCCCTGGCGGCCCCGGGCGAGCGCATCGGCCTCCGCGCGCTCGGATATCCCATCGCCGTCGTCGGTGACCTCGACGTCGACCCCGGACGCGCCTGCCGCCACGCGGATCTCGATCCGCGCGGCCGAGGCGTGGCGCACGGCGTTGTCCACCGCCAGGACCGCGGTCCGGAGGGCGGCCGCCTCCACGGCCGGCGGAGGGCGACCGTCGCCGGCGTCGTCGGGGATGGCCAGCTCCACGGTCCCGCCCCAGCGGGCCTCCGTCCGCTCAGCGAGCGCCTCGAGGGCCGCCACGAGCCCGAGCGACTCGAGGATCGGGTCACGCCGCTCCGTGACCACGCCCTCCAGGTCGGCCGCGATGGCCCGGAGCCGGACGGCGACCTCGTCCCCCGAGCGGCCCGCCTCCAGGTCCGCGAGGACGGCCCGGATGGCCGGCATGGCGTCGGCGTGGAGCTCTCCGGCGAGCCGCCGCCGCTCGCCCTCGGCCGCGGCGCGCCGGGCGTCGGCCCGACCCAGGAGCTCGTCGAAGAACGCACCGAACCAGGCGACCGGACCTGGCCGGACGTCCGCGACGGCCCGCCGAGCCCGCGTGCGGCCGACGGCCGGCAGGACGTCCTCGGCGAGGCCGACGAGGGCCAGACCGATGACCACGATCCCCCACACGCGGATGGGCAGGAAGGCGACGCTGCTCAGGGGGATCCGGCTGTTCGTGTCGAACCCGGCGACGGTCAGGGCGACGGTCGCCGCCGAGGCGGCGGCGAGCCATGCCGTCAGCCCCCATGCGAGGGGACGGACCGCGCGGTGGAGGGACCGGTCGGGGCGGGTCGCGTACAGCGTGGCGACGACGGCAGCCGAGACCGCCGCCACCGCCGCGATCGACGCGGCGGCGAGCCAGGCCTCGTCGATCCCCCGCTCCCGAAGCGCGGCCTGGAGCGAGGCCGGCGCCCGCGTGGCGAAGATGGCGGCGAAGGCCAGCGAGGGCCAGGCGATGGCCGAGATCCGATACAGGGTCAGCCCGGCAAGGCAGAGGAGCCCGATCGCCAGCAGGATCCCGGAACCGGTCGCGACCGCGTCCTCCTCGCCAGCGCCCCCCGAGAGCAGCCAGGTGACGACGGCGACGAGCACGCCGCCGGAGGTGAGGACGGTGGCGACGGCGAGTCCGCGGGCGAGCGGCTCGTCCCTCACGGCCGACCGACGGCGCCCGGGTCGCGCAGCCAGCCCTCGCGAAGCGCCAGGACGGTCAGCTCGGTCCGGCTGAGCACCCCGTAGCGATCGAACATCCGGCGGAGGTGGCTTTCGACCGTCTTCTCGCTGATGGAGAGGCGCCCGGCGATCTCGCCGTTCGTGGCCCCGCCGGCCAGGCCCTCGAGGACCTGTACCTCGCGGACCGACGGCGGCCGCGGGGCGGTCCGGATCGCCCGCAGGACGCTCGTCGGGAAGGCCGATCGCCCGGCAGCCGCGTCGCGGATGGCCTGGATGATCGTGTCCAGGTCCGCGGACTTGGGCAGGTAGCCGGCGGCGCCGCGCTCGAACGCACCCCGGATCAGCGAGGGGCCCTCGAAGGCCGACAGGACGACCACGGCCGGGCGTCCGCCTCCGGCGAGCGCGGCCAGCAGCTCGAGCCCACCACCCTCGCCGGCGAGCTGCAGATCGCAGAGCACCACGTCCGGATCCTCGGAGCGGACGACCCGAAGGGCGTCCTGGAGGGTCGCGGCGGAGCCGACGACGAGGAGATCGAGCTCGTCGGCGGCACGCCGCCGCACCGCATCCACGATCGCCGGGTGGTCGTCGACGATGACGAGGCGGAGCACGGGGCCACTGTACGGGACGACGGACCCCCGCGACTGCGGGACTTCCCGCAGTCCCGATCCCGCTGCTACGTCATACGTCGTGGTCCCGTCCTGCCATCCCGACGAGGCGGGAACCCCGCGGCGAGGAGGATGATCGCTCGCGCGGCCCTATCCTGGGTCCGTCGCCGACGCGCGCCACCCACCCACTGGAGGACATCATGCCGACCACCATCCCCGTCGCGACCCTCACCGTCCTCGGCATCCTGCTCGTGGTCCTCGGGCTCCTCGTCGCAGCTTCGATCGAGCTGGTCGTGATCGGCCTCGTGGCCGTCGGCGGCGCCGGTGTCCTCCAGGTCGCCGGAGCCAGGCGAGCATGAGCGTCCCCGGCGCCGACGACCTCCCGGAGCACGTCCGGCTCAATCGGGCGTCCTGGGACCTCGCCGCCGCCGACTACGTCGAGGCCGGGGAGCGGGCCTGGGCGGCACCCCAGCCCTTCTGGGGTCTCTTCGGCATCCCCGAGGCGGATGCCGGGCTCCTCCGGGACGAGCTCGCCGGCAAGGACGTCATCGAGCTCGGCTGCGGGACGGCGTACGTGTCGGCATGGACGGCCCGACGCGGCGCGCGGCCGGTCGGGATCGACAACTCGCCGAAGCAGCTGGAGACGGCCCGACGGCTCCAGGCCGAGCACGGACTCGAGTTCCCGCTCCTGCTCGGAAACGCCGAGACGGTCCCCTACCCCGACGGGTCCTTCGACATCGCGATCTCGGAATACGGAGCGGCCCTCTGGGCGGACCCGTACGCCTGGATCCCGGAGGCGGCCCGGCTGCTGCGACCCGGAGGTCGGCTGGTCTTCCTCACGAACCACCTGCTGGCCTATCTCTGCGTCCCCGACATGGAGGCCGATGGGCCCGTCGACGAGCGCCTGAAGCGCCCGATGTTCGGGATGCACCGGATCACCTGGCCCGACGACGAGACGGGCGGCGTGGAGTTCCACCTGTCCCACGGCGACTGGATCCGCCTCCTCCGCGACAGCGGCTTCGAGGTCGAGGACCTCGTCGAGCTGCGCCCGCCCGAGGGCGCCACCACGACGTATTCGTGGATGTCGGTCGAGTGGGCCCGTCGCTGGCCGTGCGAGGAGGCCTGGATCGCCCGCAAGCGGTCCTAGGCGCGAGCTACCGGCCCCAGGCGACGCGCTCGGGACGGTCTCGCCGATCCGCCCCGGCTAGAGCAGCGCCTCCGGCCGCAGGAGGCGCAGCGTGTCGGAGCGGTCGTCGGTCAGCGGGCGTTCGTCCGGCTCGACGCGCTGCCAGCCGCGGGCCTCGAACCAGGCGGCGTCGTCCGCGCCGTCCACGGCGACCACCCACTCGGAGGCGATCGCCCCGGCGGCGGCCTCCTGATCCGTCGGAGCGTGGCGGACCCGCAGCACGGTTCGGCCGGTGGGCTCAAGGCCGGCCGCGATGACCGGGGCCAGGTCGTAGGCCCGACTCGAGACCTGCGCGGCGAGCAGGCCCGTGGGGGCGATCACGCGATCGTCCTCGGCCAGGGCCTCGACGGTCAGCAGATGGGCCGGGATGACGTCGGAGGCGAAGGCGTCGAGGACCAGCAGGTCGACGCTGGCGTCCGCCGTCCGCTCGATCGCGAGGCGGCCGTCGTCGAGCTCGACCTGGATCGTCGTGGGGGCTCCCGAGAGGTAGGTGAAGAGCGCCGGATCGCGCGCGATGTCGATCACCAGAGGGTCGACCTCGACGAAGCGGTACTGGTCGCCCGGGCCGGCATAGGCCGCGATCGTCCCCGCACCGAGGCCGATGACGGTGACCCGTCGACCGCCCGCCACCCGCTCCTCCAGGCGGGCCATGATGTCGCCGAGCGGGCCGCTGCGGACGAAGTAGGCGGTCGGCTCCCGGCCGGCCTCGGGATCGGTCGACTGGACGCCATGGACCGTCGTGCCGTGGTAGAGGACCGTCTGCTCCGGACGACCGTCGTCGGGCAGGAACCGGACCACCTCGCTCACGGCAAAGAAGCTGCGGTCCCGCAGGAGGGCAGGCTCCGGGGCCAGGACGGCGACCGCCAGGACCACCGCGGTGACGACCATGGCGACCCGCGGATCGCCCGCCACCGCGACCACCAGCGCACCGACGAGGAGCCATGTGCTCGCCTCGGCCAGGGCGACCGAGCGACCGAGCGTCAGGGCCACCGCCAGGATCCCGGCGACGGCGAGGTAGGCGGTCATCCGGCGGGTCAACCCGCCGAGCGCTCGACGCGGGTCCGGCAGCCCGGCAAGACCGGGCTCCGTGGCAGCCACGGCAGCGAGAGCGAGGACGAGCAGGATCGGGTACTCCCAGACATCGGGGAAGGCCACCGGGGCCAGCAGGCCGACGAACGCACCCCCGGTGACGCCACCGACCGCCAGGAGCAGCTCGAACTCCGTCAGGCGGTCGGGCGGCGGACGGTCCGCGGCGAGCCGCCCGTGGAGGACGAGGGCGATCAGCGCCAGTCCGCCCCACTCGACCGCCAGCAGCGGCAGGACCGGCCAGTCGACCGGTGCCGCGTAGGGCACGACGAGGACGGCGACGGCGACCGGGGCGGTCCAGGCCAGCCGTCCAGGCCAGGAGCCGAGGCGACCCGAGAAGGCCGCCACGAGGGTCAGGAGGTAGATCCCGAGCGGCCCCACCCAGAGCAGCGGTGCCGCCATCAGGTCGGTGGCGATGAAGTTCGTCACCGCCGAGAGCAGCCCGGCCGGTACCGCTGCCAGGAGGACCCAGCGGATCCGGCGGATCCGTGAGGGCGCCGCCGACCTCGGACCACTCGCCCGGGCGTCCGCATCGCCGCGGCCTGATCGCCAGGCGATGCTCGCCGCCACCACGAGGACCAGCGCGAGCACCACGAAGCCGGCCGTCCAGAGCGACCGCTGCGTGGCCAGGCCCAGGAGCGGATCCACCACGAAGGGATACGCGACGAGACCCGCGAACGAGCCAAGATTGCTCAGCGCGTAGAGCCGATACGGGTCCCCGGCGGACCGGCCCGGCGCGGCCGTCGCTGCCGACCAGGCCGACAACAGCGGCGTCGTGGCGCCGAGCGCGACGGCCGGCAGGCCGATGGTCAGCGCCAGGAGCCGAAGCAGGTCGATCGGCGCCGGCAGGCCCGTGTCGCGGACGTCGACCAGGCGCTCGGGAGCGAGGAGGAGCGCCCCGATGGCGAGGGTGATCAGGCCGAGGTGGATCGGCGGCCCGAGCCGGCCGAACCGGCGGACCGACAGATGGGCGTAGGCGTAGCCGGCCAGGAGCGCCGCCTGGAACGTGGCGAGGATCACGGCCCACGTCCCGGGCGCCCCACCGAACGCCGGCAGCGCCAGGCGGCCGACCAGCGGCTGGATCGAGAACAGCAGGAACGCCGACGCGGTGATCGCGGCGGCGAAGGGCAGGATGACCGGTCGCACGAGCCCCATTGTGGGCGGTCCGGGACCGCTGCGGCGCGCCGGCCACGGGCTGCCGGTCGGGACGCTCGTCCCGAGACGAGGGTCGGCCGGCCCCGCCGGACCGTGACCTTCGGACGGTGGCGCGGCCCTCCGCGCGGCCGCACGCTGTCGGCATCGAACCATCGGAGGTCGTCCCCGTGTCCCTCGCTGCCCGGATCCGCTCGATCCACCCGGCCATCATCCTGATGGCCCTCGACGCCTTCGGCTTCGCCGTCGCCTCCTACCTGTCGGTCGTCGAGCTTCAGGGGCAGCTTCCCTACTGCGGCCCGCTGTCCGGCTGCGAGACGGTGGCCCTCTCGGAGTACGCCAGGATCGGTGGGCCAGAGGGTCTGCCGGTCGCCGTCCTTGGGGTCTTCCTGTCGGCGGCGCTGTTCGCGTTCGCCTTCGTCTGGTGGCGGACCAACGCCACCTGGGCGCTGGCCGCGCACTACTTCCTGTCGCTCGTGGGGATGCTCTTCGAGGTCTACTTCACCTTCGTCGAGATCTTCATCATCCACGCCGTGTGCATCTGGTGCGCGCTGTACGGTCTGAGCCTGGTTCTGCGCTTCATCATCTCGGCGATCGTCTGGTTCCGCCGCCCCAAGGGCGCGCCCGAGGCCGCCTAGCCCGAACCCACCGGTCGGCGGGTCGGATCGCCCGCCACGCGCCTGGGACGATCAGCCGAGCGACCGCCGGAACGCGCGCCAGACGTAGTTCAGGACGAAGTAGAGCCCGGCAAAGCTGCCGAGCACGAACACCAGGCCAGCCAGCGTCTGAAGGCTGACGTCGAGGACGACGATGTCCTCCGGCAGCTGGGTCACGACGGCCGATCCGACGAGCAGGCCGGCCAGGATGAGGGCGATGAAGAGGCGCTCCATGATGGAGCTGACGTCGCCCCGCAGATCCTCCAGGTCCTTCGAGAGGTCGCTCGTGTCGATGTGGACGCTGAGACGCCCCGACTGATACTGGTCGATCCACTTGAGCGTCGCATCCGACAGGCTCGGCGCCCGCCGAACGAGCTCGCGGACCGTCCTCGTCGCCTGGCGCTGGACCGTCTTCGACAGGTTGTCGAACGTCATCTGGTCCTTGATGAGCTCGACCGCCTCGGCCTTGGCGACGTCGAGCAGCGGGATGCGCGGCGACAGGGTGGCGATGGCCTCCTCGATCTGGAAGAGCGCCTTGAGGGCGATCGTCAGCTGCTCGTTGAGACGCATCCCGCGGTCGTACATCGACGAGAGGATCGCCCCGATGACCGACTGGAGCGAGGCACCGGTCCCGTACACGATGTAGCGCTTGACGATCCGGTCGACCTCCTCCTTGAACTCCTTCGCGTCCACGGGGCGGCTCGAACGACTCATCGACATGAGGACCGATGCGATCGCCTCGGAGTCGGGTTCGTCGATCGCGGCGACGAGGTCGGCCAGGGCGATCCGCAGCTCCTGGTCAAGCTCGCCGACCATCCCCAGGTCGAGCAGGACGATGCGGCCGGTCGACGGCTCGAACCAGATGTTGCCCGGGTGCGGGTCACCGTGGAAGAAGCCGTCGAACATGACCTGCTTGACCATCGCCCGGGTCAGGTCCTCGGCCAGGGCGTCCCGGTCGGCGCCGGCGGCGTCGATCGCGGCGCTGTCGCTGAGCTTCACGCCGCGGATGAACTCCATCGTGATGATCCGCCGCGACGAACGGTCGTCGGTCACCATCGGGATGTGGATCGCCGGGTAGCGCTCCATGTTCACGGTGACCCGCCGCATGTTGTAGGCCTCGTTCGTGTAGTCGAGCTCGCGAACGACGTTCTGGGCGAACTCGGTGACGAAGGACGACAGCCCAAGGCGGGCGATCGAGGGACTGCGACGCTCGAGCGAGCGGATGACCTGGCGCATGATGTTGAGATCGGCCCGGACGGTCACGTCGATGTCGGGCCGTTGCACCTTCACGACGACGTCCGTGCCATCCGGGAGGGTCGCCCGGTGGACCTGGGCGGTCGAGGCAGCGGCGAGCGGCTCCTGTTCGAACATCAGGAAGAGCTCGCTCGGCGAAGCCCCCAGCTCGCTGACGACCGTGTGCTCCACCTCCTCCCACGGGAAGGGCGCCACGGTGCTCTGGAGCTTCTCGAGCTCGGACGCCCACTCAGGCGGTAGCGCCTCCGCCCGGGACGACAGCATCTGACCGATCTTGACGTAGGTCGGACCGAGGTCCTGGAGAAGGTAGCGGAACGTCCTGGGGAGATCCTCGGTGGTCAGGATGTCGCGGTTCGGGTAGAGCCACGCCTGCATCCGCCGGCGGATCGCGGCGAACGGCGTTCGGTCGATGGTGATCTGGGTCGCGTAGCGGCCGAGGATGCTGAGGGTCTGCACGAGGCGCAGGTTGTCGACGACGGCGTTCCGCCCGCCCACCGACAGCCGGCCGAGCACGCGCCAGTACCAGCGCGAGGACTGGGCGTCCTCGACGAACAGCGCCCCGAAGCCGAAGACGCCGTCGATGAGATACAGCAGGATCGAGAGGATCACGGTCGTGACGAAGATCCAGAGCAGCGCCGGGTCCCAGGTGATGGTCCAGTACCCGGGCGTCAACCAGCCGGTGAGGACCAGGACGACCGCGTCGATGAGGAGGCCGACCAGCCCGAACGACCAGAAGATCAGGCGGGCGAGCAGGAACATCAGGATGGGCCGGAGGACGGTCCGCAGGGCCAGCAGGACGACCGCCGCGAGCACCACGTCGCCGATCTCGCCCAGGACCTCGCCCTCCACCGCGGTGAGCGTCAGCCAGGGGCTCAGGAAGAGCGTCAGGGCGAGGGCGACCAGGGTCAGCAGGTAGCGGAAGAGGATGAGCGCGAGCATCCGCAAACGCGACGGCCGATCGTCCAGGCCGGCCGGTTCGAGGCCGGCAACGACGTCCGCGGGATCGGGCTGGGGGGCGGCGGCGTCCTGGGTCATGAGCGGGATTATGGAGGCCCGGGCCGAAGGCTACGCGGCGACCCTGTGCGGCTCACCCGGGATGCCGGCCGTGGCGAGATCCGCGTGACGACGCGGGCGTGTCAGGCGGGGTTCGAGC
>DATHYZ010000063.1:0-11329 GCA_035458865.1 Candidatus Limnocylindrales bacterium | reverse complement strand
CGCCTCGATGATCTACCTCTTCTTCATCGATGACGCCGGCTGGCCCATCCTCGCGCTCGTCATCCCGGCGTTCGCCCTCTCCAGTGGGATCCTCGGGCTCCGGCTGCTCACCCACGACGCCAGCTGGCGCCTCCGAGGTGCGCTGCTCTCCGGCGGCATCGTCGCTGCCGGCGCCTGGGCCGTGGCCTGGGCCATGGAGCAGGGCTCCGCGCGGGTCTCGGTCCAGGAGACGGCTTCGATGATCGAGCTCCTCGGCTTCGGGCTGCTGTTCATCGGCTGGCTCGTCGTCGGCCTGCTCGAGATCCAGGGCCGAGCCTCGCCCGCCGCGGACCGAGCCGCGGTCGCCTAGCGCGGCCGTCCGCCCTTCCGTCCCGGCGCGATCGGCGGCCGGCCCGGTCCCTGGCCGGTCCGGCCGCTCGACCGCGCTCCCGTCCATGGGACCCTTGCCGACGCTCCCCCGCCGACGGACACTGCTCCCGGGCCCGCCATCCGGCGAAACCCGCCGTCCCGGGCCGGTGCGCGGGCACGCGCAGGAGGCCGCCATGACGACGACCACGCTGAACCGCGAGGGGATCGCCGACCACCTCGACATCCCCGTCGGGGACGTGCGCGCCGCCGAGGTCCAGCTCGAGTTCGGCGCCGGACGCCTCGACGTCACGGCGGCCGACCCGGGGTTCCTGCTCCAGGGCCGGTTCAACCCCGGGGCTCACTACCGGCTGGGCACCGAGCAGGGGTACGTGCTGCTCCGCCCGGACCCCGACACCTGGTACCGCTTCCGCGACTGGCACGTGGGCCTGGCCCGGGCGATCCCGACCCGGCTGCGGCTGGGTGGCGGGGTCAGCGTCGCTGAGCTGGACCTGTCCGCGACCCGAGTCACGGACCTCCGGCTCGGGGGCGGTGTGGGCCGGACGAAGGTGATCCTCCCGACGGCCGCCGGCCACGGCCACGTCCGGATCGAAGGCGGGATGGAATCGCTCGACGTGGTCGTCCCGGCCGGCGTCGCGGCGCGCATCCGCACGCCGAGCCCCGCCCCGAACATCGTCTCGGTGGACGTGGTGCGGTTCCCCAAGCAGGCCCCGGGCCGCTGGCAGAGCCCCGGATACGAGGAGGCGACCCACCGCTTCGAGATCGAAGCCGAGATCGGCTTCGTCTCGCTGACGGTCCGCTAGACGAGCTCGACCTCGGTCCGCGTGTCCATCGCCCGACGGATCGCGTCGGCGACCGGCGAGTTCGCCTCGGCCGCGGCGAGGACCTCGCGCAGGGCGCCTTCCTCCACGCCCTCGGCGCCCAGGCGGATCCGCGTCCGGACGACGAGCGGGCCGGGAGCGATGCCGTCGATGCCGAAGAGGCCGCGGTCGTCCGAGTCGCTATCCACGGATACCTCGAGCGTCGTCAGCTCGATGCCGCGCCGCGCGGCCTCCATGGCGATGAGCGTCGCGTCGCAGGTCGCCAGGGCCGCCCGGAGCAGCCAGCCGGGGGACGGCGCGCTGCCGTCGCCGCCGACGGCCCGGGCCATGTCGGTCACGACCTCCTGCCCGCTGGGGCCGGACGCCCGGAAGCGGAGCTCGCCATCGCGCACGGCGACGGCCGGCGGGTCGGTGCTCACGGCGTCGCCAGGGTGCGCCTCCAGGTAGGCGGCCACGCCCTCGATCGACCCGCGGATCCTCTCGCTCGACATCCGTCTCCTTCCTCCCCACCCTCGCCGAGGCGGCCGATCCGAAGGGCGGCTCTGGGGCCGCGACGATCGCCCTAGGCGGACTTGCGCTTCCTTGCCGGCGCCGGCGCGGCCTCCGCGACGTCCTCGGCGGTCTCGCTGGCTGCGGCCTCGTCCCACCGGCGCTTCGAGGCTCGCCTGCCCGCGCTCACCGGCACGGGGGCATCGAGGTCGGCGTCCCGAGCGGCGGTCGCGGCCTTCACGCTGGCCTCGAGCGCGGCCATCAGGTCGATGAGGGCGCCGCCGGGCTCGGCCTCGGGTGCCTCGACGACCTCGCGGCCCTCGATCTTGGACTCGATGACCGCGCGCAGGGCCTCCTGGTACTCGTCCCGGTATTGCGTGGCGTCGAACTCGCCGGTCATGGTCTCGACGAGCTGGGCGGCCATCGCCCGCTCGGCTGGCTTGAACTCGTACTCCTCATCGCCGAGGTCGAGCTCGCCGACCGACCGGATCTCGTCCGGCCAGTGGAGCGTCGTGAGGAGCATGGTCCCCTCGAACGGGTCGAGCGCGGCAAGCGCCTCCCGGTCCTTGATGACGACCTTGCAGATCGCCGTCAGGCCACGCTCGGCAAGGACCTCGCGGAGGAGCATGAAGGCCTTGCGGCCGATCTTGTCAGGCTCGACGTAGTAGGCCTGCTTCACGAAGCGGGTCTGGGCAGTGCCGTCCTCGGCGTCGGCGCGAGGGACGAACTGCTCGATCTCGATCGAGCGGACCGTCTTGAGGGGAACGTGCTCCAGGTCGTCGTCGGTGATGACGACGTACTCACCCGGGGCGTACTCGTAGCCGCGCACGGTGTCGGAGCGCGAGATGACGACCTCGTCGACCGGGCACCAGACCTTCATCTGGATCCGGCTCAGGTCGGTCTCGTGGAGCAGGTTGAAGCTGATCGTGCTCTTCGACTCGGTCGCGACGTAGAGCTTGACGGGGATGGTCACGAGGCCGAACTGGATGGCCCCCTTCCACATCGCGCGCGCCATGGCGTGGCTCCTCAGACTCCGGTCCGGGCGGCCGGCCATTCCCGGGACCTCTGCCCACGGGACCGGGACGGCCACGGTAGCACGGGCTGGCAAGCCCTCCGCGACCGGCTGCCGGGAGCGCGGGGCCGAGCGAGCGCCCGCGCTCGGATCGCTGGCAGGCGTGGCGCCGGCAGCACCGGCGAGCCTGCCTGGCCGGGGCGGCCCTAGCCTGCCCGGAGCTGCGACTCCGCCTCGGCCACCCGCGCGAGGACCCCGCTTCGAAGCGTGTCCAGGCCACCCCAGACGGCCTTGGTGGCGTTGCCGATGGACGTCAGCTGGGCCTTGAGACCCTTGATGGCCTCGAGCTGCTCCCGGATCCCATCGAGCGCCGCCTTGACCGCGACCGGGTCGATCTCGACCTCGCGCTCGTCGAGCGTCGCCACCGCCAGCAGCCTGGCCAGCCGAACAGCCGCCTCGAGCGTGGCGGGCTCCGGCGCCGCCGGGTCGATGACGCAGTAGACGTCCCCGGCCCGGATGTCGAACGGGGCAACGCCGCTTGGCGCGTGCTCGGGCGTGAACACGATGAGGGCCACCGCGGCCGAGCGGTTCTCCTTCGCCTCCCGGAGCTCCTCTCGGATCGCCCGGGCGGACATGGCCCGGTCCTTCGCCTCGACGACGACGCGGACGTCCGCGCCGCGGGCCATCGACTCCCCGATGGTGAGGACGAAGTCGCCCTTCTTCGACCGGAGCGTGTCACCGGCCTCGTCGCTGGTGCGGTCGAGGAGGTCGCCGGCGCCCCGGGCCAGGTCGGCGAGCAGGTCCTCGAGCAGGTCCTCGAAGTCGCTGCCCTTGGCCGTGCCCTTGGCCCGCTCGGCAGCCCGCGCCTGCCCAGCCGCCTCGAGGGCGGCGAGTCGCTCGTGGAGTCCCGCGAAGCCGTCGGCGACCTCCTGGCGGAACTGGTGGAGCGGCGAGCCGATCCGCGTCGGATCGAGGAGGGTGGCGAGCCTGCTGGCGTCGCCGTCGAAGTACGTCCCCAGCAGCTGGCGCATCCGGCCGATGGCGCTGTCGCGCTTCGTCTCGTCGAACAGCTCGTTGACGAAGGTCCGGAGCTGACCCCGGTCGCCGAGGAACCGCTCGAGCGTTCGCGGCAGGCGGCCCTCCTCGTCGGCGAAGTTGGCCCGCAGGGTCTCCTCGAGCGCCCGGGTCGCCTGCTCGTTGGACCGCTCGGCCTGGCGCAGGAGCTTGTCGAACTCGGCCCGGACGACATCGACGTTCATCGTGACCCCGGCGTCCTGGAGGGCCAGGAGGCCGATCCGGAGCGCTCGCTCGACGAGACCGGACCGCTCCGCCTCCGGCCGCTCCGAGACGAAGGCCGCCAGGGACGGGTCGGCGAGGACGAGCCGCTCGACGACGAGCCGCTCCTCCCCGACCGCGACGACCGCCGGGGTGATGGGCGGCAGATCCGGCGCCCGGGTCTCGACGAGGGCTGCGGGTGCGGGCCGGGCCGGTGCGGCCGATCGCCCGGGGCCCTCGGGCGGGACCTGGATGGCACCCGGAACGACGGCCGGGCCGGACGGGAAGTCGACGACGGTGGTCTCCATGGCCGGATCCTGGGCCCGTCGCGTGACAGGTAGGGTGTCACGGCCGCATCCCGGTCGTACGATCCCGGCCAGGAGGTGCCGATGTTCGACCGCTTCCGTGACGCGTACCTGGCGATCGCGATCCTGGCGGTGGCCGCGGCCGTGGGCCTCGAGCGCTTCGCTCCGACGAGCCCGGGCATGGACCTGCTGATCGGGCTGCTGCTGGTCCTGGCGACCGCCATCAGCGCCCTGTCCGTCCTGACGACGGTCCGGGGCGGCCCGCCGACCCGCTAGGCGCCGCCCGCCCGCTCCCTAGGCGGTCCGGCCGGTCGGGGTGTACAGCGAGAGGCGGTAGCCGTCCGGGTCGTGGAGCCAGGCGTGACGCGCGCCCCACGGCTGGTCCGCCGGCTCGGTGACGTCGATGCCGGCCGCCCTGAGGCGAGCCGCGGCGGCGTCCACGTCGGGAACGCGGATGACGATCTCGACGCCGACCGCCCCCACGCTGGACTCGGGCCGCTCCTCGATCCCCATGTGGAACCCGCCGGATCCGCCGAGGCGCAGGTAGCCGCCGCCCTCCTGGAGCACCTCCAGCCCGACGTAGTCCACGTAGAAGCGCCTGGCTCGCTCGAGGTCGCGAACGTGCACGAAGAGGTGACTCAGCGCCGCCATGGCGGCACGCTACCAGAGTGATCGGGCCCCGCGCTGGGCGGTCGGACGTCGGTCGGGACGGCCGGCCTGGAGCGATGGCCCGGGAGGGCCGGCCCTGCCGCTCCTACCAGCCGGCGGCGTCGCGGATGAGCCGGTGGAGGACGCGGGCCGCGGTCGTCCGCCGGTAGCCGGCGGTCGAGCGGACGTCGTCGATCGGCGCCAGCTCGTCGGCCAGGGCGAGGGCTGCCCGCTCGGCCACCGCGGCCGAGGGAGCCGAGCCCTCGAGGACCGCTTCGGCAGCGGCGGCACGGATGGGCACCGGCGCCACCGACCCGAGGGCGACACGGACGCCGTGCCAGGCGACCTCGGCGCCATCGTCCCCGGGGCCCGCCCGCCAGGCGAGGGCGACGCTGACCTTCGAGATCGCCTGGGCCTTCCGGGTGCCGACCTTGCGGAAGCGCACCTCCCGGCCCGGCACGATCGGGACCCGGACCCGCAGGATCAGCTCGTCGGGCTCGCGGGCCGTGCGGCGGTAGCCGACGTGGAAGTCGCCCATGGGCACGACCCGCTCGCCGCGCGGACCGCCGAGGACCACCTCCGCGTCGAGCGCCAGCAGGACCGGCAGCATGTCGCCGGCCGGCGACGCGGTGGCGAGGTTGCCGCCGATCGTGCCGCGGTGCTGGATCTGCACCGCTCCCACGGTGGCGGCCGCCTCCACCAGCGCCGGGACGATCTCCGTGGCCAGGCTCGAGCGCTGGAGCTCCGAGTACGTCGTGAGCGCACCGATGACGAGCGTCCTGGGCTCGAGGGAGATCCCCCGCAGCTCACGCAGCCGCCAGAGGTCGAGGACCTGCTCCGGGGGCTCGCCGCCGGCGTCCAGCTCCACGAGCAGGTCGGTCGCCCCGGCCACGGGACGCCACGTCCCGCCGCCACCGAGGAGGTCGTACGCCTCGGCGAGGGTCCTCGGGGAGGCGACCGGGGGCTCGGCGAGGGCCGTCGGCGCCGCGGCCCCCTCGGCGGACGCTGCACCGGCCTCGGCTGCCGGCGGCGGGGACGGCGCGGTGGCCCGACGGCCGGGGGCCGGAGCCGCGGCCTCGGAGGCCCCCACGTGGCGCCCGACGGCCGCGGCCGCGATCGCCTCGACGATCTTCGTGTAGCCGGTGCAGCGACAGAGGTTGCCGGCGATGGCCGTCCGGATGGCCGCCTCGTCGGGTCCGCCGCCGACGTCGAGATAGGCCGCCGCGGCCATGAGCATCCCCGGCGTGCAGATCCCGCACTGGGCCGCTCCCAGCTCCAGGAACGCCCGCTGCAGCGGCGCCAGCATCGGCCGGCCGGCGTCGTCCACCAGCGGCCCGCTCCCGTCGGCCTGGGCCAGCCCCTCGACGGTCCGGACCGTGTGCCCGTCGACCTGGCAGACGGGGACGAGGCAGGAGACGACCGGGCCGGAGTCCACGATCACGGTGCAGGCGCCGCACTCGCCCTCGCCGCAGCCCTCCTTCGTCCCCGTCATGCCGAGGTCCTCGCGGAGCACGTCGAGGAGCCGCCGCATCCCCGGCACGTCGACCTCGACCGGCTCGCCGTTGAGCAGGAAGCGGACGACCGTCATGGTCGAGCCTCCGCATCGGCCTCGGCGGGGGCGTCGAGCCCGTCGCCGGCCGCCCCGAGGAGCTGCTCGAGGATCCGCTCCGGGGTCGCCGGGATCCGGTCCACCCAGATCCCGACCGCGTCGTGGATGGCGGCTACCACGGCGGGAGCCGCCACGTCCATCGGCAGCTCTCCCAGCCCCTTGGCCCCGTGCGGCTCGCCGGAGAACGGAGCCTCGACCATGATCGCGGTGATGCGCGGCGCGTCGAGCGAGGTCGGGATCAGGCACGTCGCCAGGCGGTCGTTGCGGTAGCGCCCGTCCTCCACCTTGATCTCCTCGATCGTCGCGTAGCCGACCGCCTGGAGCGTCCCGCCCTCCACCTGGCCCTCGGCCAGGACCGGGTGGACGACCCGGCCGGCGTCGTCGACGGCGGTCACCGAGCGCACGTCGACCTCGAAGGTGTCGAGATCGACCGCGACGTCGGCGACGGCAGCCGCCCACCCGTAGGTCGGGTACGCGTCGCCGCGGTAGGCCTCGTCGTCGAAGTGGACCCCGGGGTAGGCCTCGAAGCGGCGGTCGACCCGGGTCGGCCCATGGCGGCGGGCGTCCTCGACCCGCACCCGGGCGAAGGGGCGCCCGCCGTTCCGCTCCTCCACGAGGCGGCGCAGCTCGCCGGCCGCGCGGACGAGCAGTCCACCGACGACCATCGTCGTCCGGGAGGCGACGGTCGGGCCGCTGTCCGGCACGATGGCGGTGTCGACGGGAGCCACGTCGATGACGTCGAGCTCCACGCCGAGAGCCTCGGCGACGAGCGTGCGGAAGACCGTGCGCGAGCCCTGGCCGATCTCGGTGGATCCGGCAAGGACCCGGACCCGGCCGTCCTCCCCGAGCTCGAGCGCGGCGACCGAGGCGAGCTTGACCTCGCCGGTGCCGGTGAAGCCCGCACCGTGCCAGGCCAGGGCCAGTCCCACCCCCTCGGCCACGCGCACCGGGCCGGTCCGCACGGGATCGCCCGGATCGGGCGCCGTGGCAGACGCGCGGGCCCGCGCCTCGGCGGTCCGGGTCCGGACGGCCTCGAACCCCGAGGCCTCGACGGCCCGCGCAAGGACCGTCTCGGCGGCCACGCTCGGGCGGAGGACCTGGCCGGTCGGCGTCGTGTCGCCGATCCGGTACGCGTTCCGGCGACGGACCTCTGCCGGCGACAGACCGAGCGCCTCGGCGGCCTTGCTCATCTGGAGCTCGGCGCCGAAGTGCGCCTGCGGCGCCCCGAAGCCCCGGAAGGCGCCGTTCGGCGGCGTGTTCGTGCGGACGGCTCGTGAGCGGATCCGGACGTTGGGGCAGCGGTACGGCCCGCCGGCATGGAGCGTGGCCCGGGACAGGACGACCGACGTCAGGGTCGCGTACGCCCCGCCGTCGAGGATCAGGTCGATGTCCTGGGCCAGCAGGGTCCCGTCGGCGGTGAAGGCGCTGCGGTGGTGGGCGATCGACGGGTGGCGTTTCGTCGTCGCGGCGAGGTCCTCGTGGCGGCCGTAGATCATCCGCACCGGCCGATGGGCCGCCAGGGCCAGGAGCGCAGCGTGGAGGGCCACCATCGAGGGGTACTCCTCCTTGCCGCCGAAGCCGCCGCCGGTGACCGCCTGGACGACCCGGACGCGCTCGACCGGCTCGCCGAGCCCTCGCGCCAGCGCCGCCAGCACGTAGAACGGGCACTGCAGCGAGCCGTGCACGGTCACCCCGCCGTCCGGCTCGGGGACGGCGATCATCGCCTGCGGCTCGATGTAGAGCTGCTCCTGGTGGCCGGTGTGGTACGTCCCCTCGACGACGACCGCTGCGGCGGCGAAGCCGGCCTCGACGTCTCCGACCACGATGTCGTGCTCGGAGATGATCTCGGTGGCGGCCAGCGGGTCGAGGACCGGTGGCAGGGCCTCGGTCCGGACCCGGAGTCGCGTCGTCGCCTCGGCGAGGGTCGCCCGGTCGGGCGCCGCGATGAGAGCGAGCGGCTCGGCGTGATGGCGGATCTCGCCGCCGACCGGGACGAGGATGGGCTGGTCGTCGTCGATGAGGCTGACGACGTTCTCGCCGGGGATGTCGTCGGCGGTGACGACGACCACCCGGTCCCAGGCGAACGTCTCGTCGCGATCGATCCCCAGAAGCCGTGCCCGGGCCTGGGTGGAGCGCACCGTCGCGCCGTACCAGGCGCCGGGGAAGACCAGGTCGTCGGCGTAGAGCGCCTCGCCCGTGAGCTTGGCCGGTCCTTCCTCTCTCAGGGGCAGCCCGCTCGCCCGGCCGACCGGCAGCGTTCCGGGCGCGACGACGACCGGCGCCGCCGGGCCGTCGACCAGGGTCCGCCCCCGGGGCCGCTCCACCGATCGGTCGGTCATGCCCTTGTCGTCCTCCGTCATCTCAGCACGCCTCCCGGACGATGGTAGCGGGCCGGCACGGTGTCAAGCCGGCTCATCGCCCGATGGGTCCAGCGGGACGCGGTCGATGCCGACCGCCCGGTACACGATGACCTCGACCGGCTCCAGGGTGATCATGCCGTCGGTCACCATCGCATCGAGCTCGGGCAGGACGGCCCGCAGCCGATCCTCGCGGTCGACGACCTCCACGACGATCGGCAGGTCCTCCGACAGGCGCAGGATCCGGGTCGTGTGGAGCACCGACCGCTTCCCGTAGCCCTCGATGCCCCGCAGGACCGTGGCGCCGGCGATGCCCCGCTGGCGCAGTCGATGGACGATCGCCTCGTAGAGCGGACGGCCCTCCCAGCTGTCCGACTCGCCGATGTAGATCCGGGCGATCAGCCCCGTGCCTTCGAGCTTCATGCGAGCAGCCTCCCGAGGGCGAGCCCGGCGACGACGGCCACCATCCCGACGACCACCGAGCCCACCAGGTTGCCGAGGGCGAACGCGACGGCCCCGTCCTCCCAGAGCCGCCAGCTCTCGAGCATCAGCGTCGAGAACGTGGTGTAGGCGCCGAGGAACCCGATCATGAGCGGGCCCCGCACCTCGGCCGGCAGGACGTCCCGCTCGATGGCCAGGGCGAACAGGAGCCCCAACAGGAACGCCCCCGAGACGTTCACCGCGAAGGTCCCCCAGGGCAGATCGCCCCCCGTCCGCTCCAGCACCCAGCCGTCCACGACGTACCGGGCGACGGCTCCCGCGGCGCCTCCGGCGGCGACGAGGACGAGCGGCGTCAGCGCGTCACCGCCGTCGCGACGGTGGCGCCGGGCGGCTCCCAGCCGACCGGCCCGGGGAGGCGCCGGCCCCGGACCCAGGCCGCCCGCACCATCTCCGGGTGGGGCCGGTGGATGAGGCGCGACATCAGGGCTCGGGGATCGGCCAGGGCTCCCTCCGCCTCCGGCCCCGTCGCCGAGGCGGGCAGCGGCTCGGTCAGGGCGGGATCCACCGCGATGAGGTCGGCCTCCTTGCCCGCCTCCAGCGTCCCGACGACGTCGTCGAGGCCAAGGCTCCGGGCTCCCTCCAGCGAGGCCATCCGAAGCCAGTCGAGCGGGTCGAGCGCGTCATGGGCGTCGCCCCGGACGACCCGGAGGGCGTTCTGGGCGTAGGCGCCGACCCGCATGACCGAGAAGAGCGACGGGTCCGGCCCGGCGGCCACGTCCGAGCCGAGCCCCACCTGGATGCCCGCCTCCAGGTAGCGGCCCAGCGGCATGACGCCGCTGGCCAGGAAGAGGTTCGACGACGGACAGTGGGCGATCCGGGCGCCGCTCTCGACGATCCGGCCGATCTCGCGATCGGACAGGTGGATGGCGTGGGCCAGGATCGCTCGCTCGGACAGGGCGCCGGCCCGGTCGTAGACGTCCGTGTAGTCGATGGCGTCGGGGAACCGGCGGGCTACCTCGGCCAGCTCGCCGCGGTCCTCGGACAGGTGGGTCTGCCACCACGCGCCGCGGGCGTCCGCCAGGGTCGCGCTCTCGCGGAGCAGCTCGGGTGAGCAGGTGATCGCGAACCGGGGCGTGAAGGCGTAGCCCAGGCGTCCCTCGGCGGCCCCGTGCCAGCGCTCGCAGAGCGCATCGGACTCACTGAGGCTGCGCTCGAGCACCTCGGAGTCGGGGACCGCGAGGTCGTAGCGATCGCGGTCCATCATGACCTTGCCGATGATCGCCCGGATGCCATGGGCCTCCGCGGCCCGGAACGCCGCGTCGGTGGAGTCAGCGTAGACGGCGGTGTAGGCGACCACGGTCGTGGTGCCGACCGCGGCGAAGGCCCGGAACGCGGCCGGGCCGAGGCGCTCGGCGGCCGGGACGTCCATGGCCTGCTCCATGGGGAAGATGTAGCGGCGGAGCCAGGTGAGCAGGTCCAGGCCGGCGCCGATGCCGGCGTTGGGCAGCTGCCAGAGATGGGCGTGGAGATCGACGAGGCCGGGCAGGATGACCCGGCCCCCGAGGTCGATGGCGGCCGCTCGCTCGGCCGGGGAGCGGTCCTGGGCCGGCCCGACGGCGGCGATGCGACCCGTCGCGTCGACGATGACGATGCCGTCGGCGAGGTCGCGCGACCCACCGGCTGCCAGCGGGGTCAGGATCCGGCCCCGCAGCGCGAAGGGGGGCTCGTTCGGCAGGTCCCGGTCGGCGCCGGGGGGCACCGTGTCCAGACCGGTCGGAGCGTCCACGCCGCGAGTCTACTCCCCCGCTCCGACCGTCCCGGGCCGTCCGGGTCCCGCGACCCGGGGCCGATATGCCCGATGCGACGGGTCAGGCCGGGTCGGAGAAGATCGCCATCGCCTCGACACGCCAGGCGCCGTCCGCGCGCCGGAAGGTCACCAGGTAGCGCCCGCGCTCGCTCGTCGTCCCGTCGTCGGTCACGAAGTCGACCTCGTAGGTCCGCGCGAG
>DATHYZ010000062.1:0-2335 GCA_035458865.1 Candidatus Limnocylindrales bacterium | reverse complement strand
CTGTGCCACCACGGATCGACCGCCCGCTTCGTAGGCCGCGCTGTCCCGAAGGCTGATCCCGAGGGTCTCGTCGATCGTGTCCCAAGCCGGCTGGTAGACCTCGGCGAGATCGATCGCCAGGGCGGCGCTCGCCGGCTGGACCGCCAGCCGGTCGGCAAGCTCCAGGCCCACCCGGAGCTGGACCTTGATGTCGCGGAGCAGCACCGCGATGGCGTTGGGCCGCGTCGGCGTGACGTCGACCTCGGCGCTCAGGGAGTCCCTGGCGCCGATGAGGCGGGCGTCGACCGCAAGGATCGCGGTCAGCGTGGCTCGATCGACCGCCGGCGTGGCCGACGCCGACGGTCGAGCCTCGGGCGACGTGCTCGGCGAGGCCGATCCGGTCGGCCCCGGGGGGACGACCGATCCCACGAGACCCGGACCGAGCAGCGCGCCGCCCCAGAGCGTCACGGCGATGGCCGCCCCCACGAGCCCCGGACCGAAGCCGATCCGGACCGCACCGGGCTTCGTGCCGTTCACGGATCGACCTCAGGGGCCATCGTCGGACGCGCTTCGGGGTCGTCCCCCGCGTCGCCATCGTGGCCCGGAGCCGTTCGCGATCGGAGCCTGAGCGAGGCGATGTCGCGACCTGGAGCGACCCCGACGGCCATGAAGGACAGGGCGAAGCTCACGCGGCCGCTGGAGCTGTCGCTGATAAGCAGCCGGTCGTTCACGTGGGACGCGTCCAGGGTCTCCCTTGGGTACCGCGCAGCGATCCCCAGCGGGTCGACGTCGAGCGGACCCTGGACGACCAGGTCGGGTCCCTGGATCGCGATCGCGTATCGCGATCCGATCGGCATCCTGGCGGTGCCGGTCACGTACACGCCGTAGGCGAGGATCTCGCGGTCGCCCATGGTGGACCGGTCAGGCTCCCGCGGCACGGTCGCCGCTTGCTCGAGCCCCGTGGAGATGAGCGTATCTCCATTCGGGACTGCGTCTGGGTCCGCGACCGCCATCGGTGCCGCCACCGTCGGCTCCGGTGGTGCCCCGACCGCTGCGAGGGCAGCCACGGGTGGGGCGGTCTGGGCCGGAGCCGTCGCCGGCGCCGCCGGCTCGTGCTCGGGTGGGGCAGCGGCCCGGGGAGCGTCCGGCGCCGGAGTGACGTCCGGCACCGGAGTCGCATCCGGCTCCGGGACCTCGTCAGGCTCGCCCAGGAGGACCGACCGGTACCGGTACCCACAGGCCGGACACGCTCGAGCGAACCCGTCCGACGGTGCCTCGCAGACGGGGCAGAAGGCCGGTGGGGCGAACAAGAGCAACGCCGGTGCCAGCGGGCCGATGAGGGCGCCGAGGATCAGCCAGCCGATCGTCGAGCGGCCAGCCCGGCGAGCCAGCCAGCTGCTGAGCGGTCCGAAGATGATCGCTGACGCCACGGCCAGCTCGATGGGCACTCGATCCTCTCGTTCAAGCCCGGCGAGACCCGGGCTCGCGACCATGCTAGCCGACGGTCGGTCAGGGCCGCGGGCATGGGGCGGGAACGGACAGCGGAGGCCGGGTCCGGGGCCCGTGGGATCGATCCGACGCAGCCGAGCCCGACACGACCGCGCCCCGGGGCCGAGTGTTGCCCGCGCGCAACACGAACGCTTCGGGCGTGGGTGTTGTGGTGCGGTTAAGGGACTGGCAAGGACTAGGCGGCCGGGGTACTTTGGTCCTCCACCAGTCCGGGCGTGGGCGCTAGGCCGGTGGGTCGTGCCATCCCCAGCCCAGATCGCGGTCCTCTCTGAGGGCCAAGCCGTTCATCCGACGCCAGAGACGAGCATCCAGCGTCGGCGAGCGGGCTCTGCCGGGCCACCTCGGTGCCACCCGGTGGGCGACTGCCGCAAGTGCCCAGCGACAGCCACTCCGGAGCCCAACATGCGTATCACAGTCATCGGTCTCGGCTACGTCGGTCTCGTGACATCCGCCTGTCTGGCGGATCTGGGTCACCGGATCACCGGCGTCGACACGTCCGAGCACCGCCTCGACAGCCTCCGCGCCGGGAAGGTGCCGTTCCACGAGCCCGGCCTGACGCCGATGGTCGAGGCTGCCATCCGAGATGGGCGGATCGTCTTCTCCGCCGACTCGAGCTCCGCCGTTCATGAGGCGGACATCGTCATCATCGCCGTCGGCACCCACGATGGGAACGGTGGCTGGCAGACCGGGACCATCTTGAGGGCCCTGGGTGACGTCGTCCCGGCGATGGCCGATGACGCGGTGCTGATGATCCGATCGACGATGCCGCCGGGGTTCGTCCATCAGGTCGGTGTCATCGCCCATGAGCTCCGCGCTCGCCACGGACGTCCCGCCATCGCCGCCATGG
>DATHYZ010000061.1:0-16544 GCA_035458865.1 Candidatus Limnocylindrales bacterium | reverse complement strand
CCCGTCGACCGAGGACGTCGAGCGCGCCCTGGACGGTGATGTCGGACTCGTCGTCCTGAGCCTCGTCCAC
The DNA here is from genome assembly GCA_035458865.1 of Candidatus Limnocylindrales bacterium. Classification (GTDB taxonomy): domain Bacteria; phylum Chloroflexota; class Limnocylindria; order Limnocylindrales; family CSP1-4; genus DATHYZ01. The sequence goes on along the minus strand of DATHYZ010000061.1, from coordinate 16,474 downwards.
TACCGCTCGGCGGCGATCGCCGACCTGTCGGCCATCACGGACGCCGCCCACGCGGTCGGAGCGCTCGTCCTATGGGATCTCAGCCATGCCGCCGGCGCCATCCCGGTCGAGCTGGAATCGAGCGGTGTCGACCTCGCCGTCGGCTGCACCTACAAGTACCTCAACGCCGGACCCGGCGCCCCGGCCTTCCTCTACGTGCGAACCGAGCTCCAGGAACGACTCCGCCCACCGATCCAGGGCTGGATCGCCGCCAGGGACGTCTTCGCGATGGCGCCCGAGTGGGAGCGCGCTCCCGGGATCCTCGGGTTCGCCGCGGGGACGCCGCCGGTGCTGGGACTCGTCGCCGTCGACGAGGGCGTCTCGCTCGTCGAGGAGGCCGGCCTCGAGGCGATCCGGTCCAAGGGCATCGCGCTGACCGACTATGCCGTGGCCCTGCACGACGCCTGGCTCGCCCCGCTCGGTACCGCGCTCGGGAGCCCACGCGACGCCGAGCGCCGCGGCTCCCACGTCGCGATCCGCCACCCCGATGCCGAGCGCCTCATGGCGGCTCTCGCGGAGCGGGAGGTGATCGTCGACTTCCGCCGCCCCGACGTCCTCCGGCTGGGGCTCTCGCCGCTGACCACGAGCTTCGGCGAGGTCCGCGAGGCGATCGTCCGCCTGCGCGACCTCCTGATGACCGGCTAGGCCCGGACGAGCTCGATCGGCGCGACCTCGTCGGCCGGCTGGAAGCCCAGGACCTGTCCCAGGAAGGAGAGCTCGGCCTCGAACGCCCGCCGGATGCTCGCGGCCTGCCGGAACCCGTGATCCTCGCCCGGGAACAGGAGGTAGGCGTGCGGGACGCCGTTGCGACGCAGGGCCGCGACGATCCGCTCGGCCTCGCTCGGCGGCACGACCCGATCCTCCTCGCCCTGGAGGACGAGGACCGGGGACCGCATGCGGTCGGCATGGAGCCCGGGCGATCGGGCCTCGTAGAGATCGCTCGCCTCCGGCCACGGACCGACCAGCCGATCGAGGTAGCGCGACTCGAACTTGTGGGTGTCGGTCACGAAGCCGTGCAGGTCGCCGATCCCGAAGTACGTGATGCCCCCGGCGAAGACGTCGCGGAAGGCCAGGGAGGCCAGCGTGGTGAACCCCGACGCGCTGCCGCCGCGGACGACCATCCGCTCGCCGTCCACGAGGCCGCGCTCGGCCAGCCAGCGGGCTCCGGCGACGCAGTCGTCCACGTCGACGATCCCCCACTCCCCCTCGAGGCGCTTGCGGAACGAGCGGCCGTAGCCGGTCGACCCGCCGTAGTCCACGTCGAGGACCGCGATCCCCCGGGTCGTGAACGCCTGGACCGTCAGCGAGCGTGCGGTCGACGCCGCCGACGTCGGGCCGCCGTGGCTGGTGACGATGACGGGTGGCCGCTCGCCATCGGGCCCGCGGTGCCCGGCATTCCGCGGGGCGTAGAAGATCCCGAAGGCGGTCCGTCCGTCCGTCGTCGGGAACTCCACCGGCGTCCCGACCGACAGGTCGTCCGTGGGGAGATGGTGGTCGGTCGACGTCCGGAGGACCTCGGTCGAGCCGTCGGCGAGCGCGATCCGCACGATCGCCAGCGCGTCGGTGGGAGCGGCAGCGATCGCGACCACCGACCCGCCCTGGACGACCGGCCGATCGAGCTCGGTGAGCGGCGTCGGGATCTCGCGGATCGCCCCCGGCTGTGGTCCGACGAGATAGAGCCTGTCGCGCCCTGAGCTCCGGCCGATGGCGACCGCGGTCCCGTCCGCGAGCGGCACGTACGACCGGTAGCCGAACTGCCAGTCCGGACCGGCGAACTCGGCGGAGATGGTCGTCATCCGCTCGGTCCGCCCGTCGCGCCAGCGGTGGAGCGCCATCCATTCGTCGGGCTCGGCAGCGAACCAGAGCGAGCCGTCGGGCGCCCAGAGGGGCTGGGAGACCCAGGTCGAGGGGTCGCCGGCGATGCGGACCGGGTCGGCCGGGGCGCCCGCGGCGGCCACGGCCGCCAGCATGAGCTCCGTCCCGTCCCACGGCATGTTCGGGTGGCTCCACTCGAGCCAGGCGAGCTGCCGGCCGTCGGGGGACAGGCGGGGCGCCGCGTAGAAGTCACGGCCCGAGGCGAGCACGGTCACGTCGCCATCGACGAGACTCACCGCGACGAGCGCGTTCTCCGCCTCGCCGTGGCGCTCCAGCGTCTCCGGCTCATGGTCCTCGCGAACCGCGATGAGGCGCCCCCGGGACTCGTCGAGCTCCAGGTCGGCGTAGCGCCAGGCCCGCTCGGGCGTCAGCGGCCGCCACGTGCCGTCGGCACCCCGACGGAGCAGGCGACCCGTCGAGAAGTCGGAGATGACGGCATGGTCGCCGCGCAGCAGGTACGAGGCGCCACCGTACTCGTGGGCCCGGGTCCGCACGTTCACGCCCGCCGGGCTGACATCGGAGGTAGAGCCGTCGGCGGCTCGACGGACCAGGACCTGTCGGCCCCCCTCCTCCGGGCGGACCTCCAGCCAGGTGAGGTCGTCGCCGTCGCCGTCGAGCTCCAGGGGCCGGACCGTCCCGTGGGTCAGCCAGTCGATGGGGAACGGCGAGCGCCAGCTTCCGTACGGCGAGACGGTCGGGTCTCCGGCGGTGCCGGATCCCATGGCGGCTATGTCCCGTGACGCCATGAGGCCACGTACTCGGCCTGCTCTGGCGTCATGGGCTCGAGCGCGATGCCGAGCGCGGCCAGCTTGAGGCGGGCGACCTCGCGGTCGATCGTCTCGGGGACGACGTAGACCCGTCCCTCCAGCTCCCCGTGATGGGCGACGACCCACTCGGCCGACAGGGCCTGGTTGGCGAAGCTCATGTCCATGACGGCGGCGGGATGGCCCTCGGCGGCGCCGAGGTTGACCAGGCGCCCCTCGGCGATGAGGTGGATCGTCTTGCCTCCGACCTCGAAGGCCTGGACGTCGTTGCGGACCTGCTCCACGTTGCCCTCGGCCATGGCTCGCAGGGCCGGCAGGTCCAGCTCCGCGTCGAAGTGGCCGCTGTTGGCCATGATCGCTCCGTCGCGCATCGCCTCGAAGTGCTCTCGCCGGAAGACGTTGATGTTCCCGGTGGCGGTGATGAAGAGCTCGCCCCAGGGGGCCGCCTCGCTGGCGGTCATGACCTGGTAGCCGTCCATGAGCGCCTCGAGCGCCGGCACGGGATCGACCTCGACGACCGCGACATGGGCCCCCATCCCGGCCATCCGACTGGCGATCCCCCGGCCGACCCAGCCGTAGCCGGCGACCACGACGTTCCGCCCGGCGATGAGGAGGTTCGTGGCCCGGAGGATGCCGTCGAGCGTGCTCTGGCCGGTGCCGTAGCGGTTGTCGAAGAGGTGCTTGGTCATCGCCTCGTTGACCGCGATGACCGGGAAGCGCAGGGCCCCGTCGGCGGCCATGGCCCGGAGCCGGATGACCCCGGTGGTCGTCTCCTCGGTCCCGGCCAGGACCTCCGCGACCTGGTCTGGGCGCTGGCTGTGGATGAGCGAGACCAGATCGCACCCGTCGTCCATCGTCAGCATCGGGTGGGTGTCGGCGACGGTGTCGAGGTGGGCGTAGTACGTGTCGCGATCCTCCCCCCGGCGGGCGAACACGGGGATCCCGTAGCTGGCGACGAGCGCCGCCGCCACGTCGTCCTGCGTCGAGAGCGGGTTGGAGGCCGCCAGGCTGACCTGGGCCCCGCCGGCCGCCAGCGTCCGGGCCAGGTTCGCGGTCTCCGTGGTCACGTGCAGGCAGGCGCCGATGCGGATGCCCTCGAACGGGCGCTCGCGTTCGAAGCGCTCGCGGATGGCGCGGAGGACGGGCATCTCTCGCTCGGCCCACTCGATCCGGCGAACACCGGCCTCGGCAAGGCTCAGATCGGTCACGTCATGGGGCGGCAGCGTCGTGGTCATCGGTCAGGCTCCCTTGGGGTCAGGAACAGGCGTCGGATCGGGGCTGTCAGCGCGGCGAGCGGCGAACCGAGCCGGTGGACGAGGCGCTCCTCGAAGCGGGTGTGCTCGCGGTAGCCGACGCGTCGGTACGCGTTGACGGCCGGCGGGTTGTCGGCCCGGACGTTGAGGGCGACCTGGTCGCAGGTTCGCAGCAGCTCCTGCGTCACCGCTGCGGTCGTCGCCTTCGCGTAGCCCTTGCCACGGTACTCCACCGAGGTCAGCACGTTCCCGACGACCGCCAGGCGGGCGTCGTGGCTGACGACATGGGTGCCGGCGGCCGCGACCAGCCGACCCCGGACCCGGATCCCGTAGTAGACGCCCTCGGTGATCGCGGCGGCCGGCAGCCATGACGCGAAGCCCAGCTGGTAGAGCCGGTTCAGGTCGCCGCTGTCGGCCGCGGTGAGCCGCTGGACATCGGCCGGGAAGGGCCGGAACCGCTCGGCGTCGACCCACATCCGGATCATCTCGCCTGCCGGGTCCACCCGGTAGGAGGTGGCGACCGCCTCCAGGGCCTCGGCCCTGGCCGCCACGTACGCCGCCCGGGGACGGACGACGTCGCGAAGGATCGAGGCGATGCCCTCGTTCGAGCCCATGACGAAGAGGGGCTGCGGCGTCACCCCGGCATACTCCAGGGCGACCGCCACCGGTCGATCGCCATCGAGAGCGACGGCCCACCTGGTCCGCTGGAACTCCCGGTCGTCGAGGTCGCAGATGGCGTAGGCGGCGAAGAGTCGATCCTCCTCGAGGAAGGCCCGCAGCAGACCGCGGTCGCTGGTGGTCCGGGCGACCAGTCGGCGGGAGGTGGTCGCCGCGGTGCTGACCATCAGACCGGGTCGCCGGGGGCGGCCGAGGTCGGCGGGACGGCGACCGGCGGGACGGCGTCGGCCGGCCGGGTCCCTTCCGCGGTCGCGGCGTCGACGACGAGGTCGGCGTGGGCGGGTGGGTGCGCTCGCCGCTCGCGGTTCCGGGCGAACGCCTCGGCGATCTCGCGGTCGAAGGGCGGTCGCAGCACCCCCTCGTCCGTCACGATCCCGGTGATGAGGTCCTTCGGCGTGACGTCGAAAGCCGGGTTGTAGGCGTCGGTCCCCGCCGGGGCGATCGGCTGCCCGGCGAGCTTCGTGACCTCGGACGCCGGCCGCTCCTCGATCGGGATCGTGGAGCCGTCGGGAAGCATGCGGTCGAAGGACGTCAGCGGCGCGCAGACGTAGAACGGCACCTCGTGGCGTGCCGCCAGGACCGCCAGCGGGTACGTCCCGATCTTGTTGGCGGTGTCGCCGTTCGCCGCGATCCGATCCGCGCCCACGAGGACGACGTCCACGCGTCCCGAGGCCAGCAGCGAGGCGGCGGCGACGTCCGGGAGCAGCGCATGGGAAACCCCGGCCTGCTCGAGCTCCCAGGCGGTCAGGCGGGCGCCCTGGAGCACGGGCCGCGTCTCGTCGACCCAGACGTGGACGGGCCGCTCGGCATGGTGGAGGACCTGGACGATCCCGAGCGCCGTGCCGAACTGGCCGCAGGCGAGCGGCCCCGTGTTGCAGTGGGTGAGGATCCGCAGCGGTCGCTCTCCCGTCTCCGGCATGGCCTCCGCGCCGAAGCGAGCCAGGCGTCCATGGTCGTCGGTCGCCTCGAAGACGATCGCCTCGGCCTCGGCCCGCAGGGCGTCCGCGACGGCCTGACCGTCCTCCTCGAGCTCGCCGACCGCCTCGAACCGGGCAAGCATCCGGTCGACGGCCCACTTGAGGTTGACCGCCGTGGGGCGGCTGCGGGAGAGGCCGGCGGCCGCGCCCCGGATCGAGGCCCGGCGGGCGTACGACCGGGTCGACCGCAGGCGGCCCGCCGACAGCGCCAGCGAGATCGCCGCGACCTGCCCGATCGCCGGAGCCCCCCGGACGGCGAGGTCACGGATCGCCTGGACGGCATCCGAAGCGGAGCGGATCTCGAGATCGACGAGCTCGCCCGGCAGGCGACGCTGGTCGACGACGCGGAGGACGTCGCCATCCCAGCGGAAGGCCGTCCGGAACCCCATGGCGCCCACGCCGACCCGCGATGCCGGAGCCTTCCCGAGACGGGCCGGGGCACCCTCCGGGTCCATGATCACGGCTGCCGCCTCGGCGGTCGTCCGCTGCAGGGCGGACGCCGCGCCCGCCACGGTGGCCGCGGTCTGGATCAGGTCGCCGGCGAGCTGCCGGAAGAAGCGCCGCCGACCGAGGTCGGCCCCCTCCATCTCGTCGGGCGTCAGCTCCGGCGGGGACGCGTCGGGAGGGTCGCCGGGGTGGCTCAACGGGCGGCCTAGTAGCGGATGACGCTCGTGACCCGATGGTCCGACAGGCGGTCGCGACCCTTCAGGAAGTCGAGCTCGACGAGGAAGCTGAGTCCGACGATCCGGCCCTGGAGCCGCTCGACGAGCTCGATGGTCCCGCGCACGGTCCCTCCGGTGGCGAGGAGGTCGTCGACGATGAGCACCTTCTGCCCGGGCTCGATCGCGTCCCGGTGGATCTCGAGCGTGTTCGAGCCGTACTCGAGCGCGTACTCGACCGACAGGACCTCGGCAGGCAGCTTGCCGAGCTTGCGGACCGGCACGAGCGCGGCGCCGAGGGCGTAGGCCATCGGCGCGCTGAAGATGAAGCCGCGGGACTCCATCCCGACGACGACGTCGACCCCCTCGTCCCGGTACGGCTCCAGCATCAGCTCGATGGCCTCGCGGAATGCGTCGGCATCCTTGAGGAGGGTCGTGATGTCGTAGAAGAGGATGCCCGGCTTGGGGAAGTCGGGGATCTCTCGGATCTTCGCGCGCAGGTCCTCGGCGGACATGGGTGGCAGCTGCCTCCGGTGGTCCTGGGCGGCGCCGGGACGGCGCCGAGGTCGGCTCGATTGGGCCTCGCCAGTCTACCGCAGCGCACGACCGGGACGACCTCGCCACGGCGTCGAGCTCCGGCTATCCTGTCGCGCCATGACCGGACGACCGTTCCGCATTGCCGCCGCACAGGCCCACGGCGCGTGGGGCCGCCCCGCGGAGACGGCCCGACGGGCCATCGAGTGGCTCGGCCGCGCGGCGGCCGAGGAGGTCGGCCTGCTGGCCTTCGGCGAGACGTACCTCGGCGGCTACCCGTTCTGGCTCGCCCTCACGGACGGCTCGAGGTTCGAGGATCCCGACCAGAAGCGGGCCCACGCCTACTACCTGGACGCCGCCGTCGAGCTCGACGGGCCGGACGTCGGCGCCGTCGTGGAGGCAGCCCGGGACCTGGGGGTCTTCACCTACCTCGGGATCGCAGAGCGCGGGCCGGGGCCCGCCCGGGGCACGGTGTTCTGCACGCTCGTGGCGATCGACCCCGAGCGGGGCATCGTGAGCGCCCACCGCAAGCTCCAGCCCACGTACGAGGAGCGGCTGGCATGGGGCCAGGGGGACGGGCACGGCCTCCGGGTCCACGCCCTCCGCGACGACCTTCGGGTCGGCGGGCTCAACTGCTGGGAGAACTGGATGCCGCTCGCCCGGACGGCGATGTACGCGGGTGGCGAGGACGTCCACGTCGCGGCCTGGCCTGGCGCGGTCCGCCTGACCGAGTCGTCGACCCGGTTCATCGCCCGCGAGGGTCGCGTCTACTGCCTCTCGGCCAGCGTCCTGCTGTCGGTCGACGACGTCGCGGCGGACTTCCCGCTCCTCGACGCCTGCCGAGCCGCCGCCGGGCCCGACGGCATCCTGTACGACGGGGGTTCCGCGATCGCCGGACCGGACGGCGAGTGGGTCGTCGCGCCGGTCGCCCGCGAGGAGCGGCTCGTCGTGGCCGATATCGACCCGGCCCGGGTGCGCGAGGAGCGCCAGAACTTCGACCCCACCGGCCACTACAGCCGGCCCGACGTCCTGGAGCTGCGGGTGGACCGACGACGGCTCCACGCGTCACCCTTCCGGGACGGCTGACCGGACGATCGCCGCCTCGCCGGGCCGGTCCGGCCGGCAGCCGGGTCAGTCCGCCGCGGCACCCGAGGGCGCGGCCGGCAGCCTCGCCACCATCCGGCCGGCGGCCAGGGAGCCGGTCGCCGCGACGATCGCGCCCATCCCGAAGGCGGCGGCCAGAGCGATCCAGGGCTCGGCCCCCGAGCGCTCCCCGGCCGCGACGAAGGCGCCGGCGATGCCCGTCCCAAGCGCGATGCCGAGCGTGTCGGACAGCTGGAGCGCCGAGGTGGCGCTCCCCTGGGTGCCGGGCGCCGCCATCCGCAGCGTGTAGAGCGCCAGCGGCGCGTACGAGAGCCCCATCCCGAGCCCGGCGACGCCCACCGTCACGATCGCCAGCTGCCACGGGACGGCGGGTATGAGGACCAGCATCGTCGTGGCGATCCCCGTGGCGACGACCAGGAAGCCGAGCCGGACGAACCAGGCTGCGCCCAGGACCTCGATCCGGCGAGCCTGGGTCCACGACCCGGCCGTCCAGGCGATCGTCGCCGCGGTCAGGGCGAGGCCCGCCGCGAAGGCGCTGACCTCGCGGTAGTCGATGAGCAGGAGGGCCACGTACACGTCGACCGAGAAGAAGGCGAAGGTGAGGACGCCGCGCAGGCCGATGGCCGCAGGCAGGCCGGGCCGCAGGCGCAGGGTCCCGGGCGGGCTGAGCCGTCGGAACGCCGGCAGACCGAGGGCGACACCCGCCGGGACGAGGACCGCTGCCAGGAGCGCCACGCCCGAGGTCAGGCCCGCCACGGCCGCGGCCGACCCGGCGGCCACGAGGAGCGCGAGGGGGAGGCGGCGGCGCACGGCCTCGGCGGCCAAGTGCTCGGAGGGTGGCGCGGCCGCCACGCCACGCAGGGCTCGAAGGGTCATCGAGCCGCTGACGACGATGAGGGGCAGGAGGCCCAGGAACACCCAGCGCCAGCCGACCGTCTCGCCGATGACACCCGCGACAGCAGGGCCGATGACGCCGGGAAGGACCCAGGCGGTCGACATGATGGCGAACATCCGTGGCCGCAGCCGTTCCGGCATCGAGCGACCGATCGCCACGTAGACGGTCGGCCCGACCGCGCCCGCCCCGAGGCCCTGGATGAACCGGGCGACGACGAGCACGGGCATCGCCGGGGCAAGACCGCCCATCAGGAGCCCGATGCCGAACAGGAGGAGGCTCACGGCCATCGGCCGGACGAGGCCGGACCGGTCCAGCAGGCCGCCGATGACCACGATGCCGACGATCGAGGCAAGGAAGAAGGCCGAGAAGACCCAGCCGTAGAGCTCCAGGCCGCCCAGGTCCTGGGCGACGAGGGGCATGACGGTCGAGATGGCGAGCGATTCGAATGCGACGAGGGTGATCGTCAGGACGAGGCCGAAGGTCAGCGTCCGTCGGCCGGGTGAGAAGAGGCCGTCGCCCAGCGTCGAGGCCATCCGCGGCTAGAGGACGAGGTCCGCGGGCGGCTCGACCGCTGTCATCACGGTGTCGGCCTCCGCCACGGTCCTGGTCCACTCGTAGAAGAGGCCCTTGGTCGCCGTGACGAGGCCGCCGGCCGACCGGATCCGGTCCAGCCCGGCGGCGGTGCCGCCGGCGGGCGACGCCGTTGCGTCGGCGACGACCGCCACCCGGTAGCCGCGGCCCAGCAGGCCGATCGCGGACTGGGCGACGCAGACGTCCGCCTCGAGGCCGACGAGGACGGCCGTCCGGCGTCCGGTGGCCACCACCGCGTCGAGGATGTCCAGCTGGTCGGCCAGGCCGAAGACGGCCTTCTCGTGGCGGGGTGTGGCCGCGGGAAGGACCTCCCTGATCCGGGCGTCGGTGGAGCCGTGCCGGTCTGACTCCTCCTCGGTCACGACGACCGGCACGCCGAGCTGCCGGGCGACCCGGACGAGCCAGGCGATCCGCTCGACCACGGTGTCGGCCACGCCCGGTTCGAGCCGCCCCAGGAAGCCCGGCTGCGTGTCCACCACCACGAGCAGGCTGTCGGCGGCGTCCAGGAGCGGGTGGGCGGTCATCGTCTCGACCTCGGCGCTCACGTCCCGGCGAGCCGCTCGACGACGGGATCGAGCTCGCCCACCTCGCCGAGCATGAACGAGCTGATCCCGAGCCGCTCGCGCAACATGCGGACCTTCTCCACCAGCCCGTCGACCGAGCCGACGAAGATGTGCGGCGACTCGAGGACCTCGTCGGCGCTGATGTCGCGGCCGGACTGCCCGCGGAACGCCTCGGCCAGGGTCTCGGCCTCGCGGCGAGCGTGGTCGGTGAGCAGCGGAGCGGACCCGGTCGGATAGACGTTGAGCTCGAGGTCGGCGAAGCGGTCGCCGGCGGCCTCGCGCACCCAGCCGATCTTCTCCTCGGTGGCGGCCAGGGTGATCGAGCGCGGGTCGCGGATCGTGCCGGGCAGCGTCCGCGGGGCCAGGCCGACGATGTCCGCCTCCCGTCCGGCCAGGGTCAGGACCCGGCGCCCGCCCCCGCCGACCATGAACGGCGGGTGGGGCCGCTGGACCGGCTTGGGCCGGCCGTCGTAGCCGGTGATGACGTAGTGGTCGCCCTGGAACGAGAACGGCTCGTCGCCGAAGCAACCCTTGAGGACCGCGATCCCCTCGGCGAGGCGGGCGACCCGGGTGCCGACGGGGTCGAACGGCAACCCGGCCTGGGTGTACTCGGGCTCGTTCCAGCCGGCCCCGATCCCGATCTCCAGCCGGCCGGCGCTCAGGACGTCCAGCGTCGCCAGGTCGTGGGCCAGGACCGCCGGGTGGCGGAGGTCGTTGTTCAGGACGAACGTGCCGAACCGGAGCCGGTCGGTGACCGCGGCGGCATAGGCAAGGGCCGGCACCGGCGCCATCTGGTCCACGAGGTGGTCGGGAACGACGAGGGCCGCGAAGCCGGTGCCCTCGGCCCGACGGGCCAGCTCGGCCAGGGCCCGGCCCCCGACGGGCGTCGAGGCGACAGCCAGGAAGCGGAACGGTCGCATCGCCCGATGGTAGGCCAGCCCGACGGTGGCCCGTCAGCGTGGTTCGCGTCCCGCTCTGGGTGACCCCACGATCGCCCCGCCGCTGCGGCGGGTCAGTCGAAGTCGAAGATCCCGCGCCCGGCCGAGAACTGGAGCACCAGCCGGCAGCGCTGGCAGATCTTCAGCACGAGCTTGTGGCTGGTGATGCCCCAGCGAGAGTCCATCCGGCCCCGCTGGGTCTCGAACTCGGTCCCGCCGCAGAGCGGGCACTTGAGCACCGGCTTCGCCGCTGCCTCCGCGGCCTCCCACGTCCCCATGTCGCAGCCTCCGTGGCGGGTCCGGCCGTCGCGGACCCCGGCCAGCCTACAGCGCGCCGAGCTCGAAGGTCGCCGCGATGAACGCGTTCGCAGCGGTGACGACCCGCGACCCGAAGCCCAGACCGCGCCAGCCCGGCGCGGTCGCCACGGCCTCGACGTAGCCCGTTCGGAGCGGGCGCCCCTCGACCTCGAGGACCCGCTCGACGACGGCGGTGTGGCTGACGATCCGTCCGTCGACCTCGACGAGCCAGTGCCGGCCGCCCATGGCGTGAGCCATGTCGTCGTCGCTGAAGGAGCCGTCCGGCCACGCCTCGTCGAACAGGCTGCGCAGGCAGGCGAGCTCGTCGCGGCCAAGGTCGCCCGTGGCGGCCGCACGGAGGACGCCGGTCGGGTTCAGCCGCCTCCCTCCCCGGGCGGTCCGGAGGCGCCGAGCCGGGCGACCACGGCCTGGGTGAGGGTCCAGCTCCGGGCCGGGTCCCGCGGGAGGCGGATGCGGACCTGGTTGGAGGCGAAGGTCAGCTCGCCGGGCCGGACGCCGGGCAGGCCGCCGCCGCCGAGCAGCTGCATGGCGGTCGCTCGCGACAGCTCGGCCCCGAAGCGGACGACGAGCTGACCATCCTCGCGCGAGATGGACGAGACGCCGACGGCCTCGGCCCGAAGCCGCAGCTCGGCGACCTCCACGAGCCGCAGCACCGGCTCGGGCAGCGGCCCGAACCGGTCGAGGATCTCCTGCCGGAAGGCGGCGAGGTCGCCCGTCGTCCGCGCGCGGGCCAGGCGCCGGTACAGCTCCAGCTTCTGGGCCTCGTCGGGAACGTAGGCGTCTGGCAGGTGCGCCTCCAGCGGCAGGTCCAGGACCGCCTGCGGCGGAGCGACGACCGGCTCGCGGCCCTCCAGGGTCGCCTTCTGCTCCTCCACCGCCTCGCCCAGGAGCCGCGAGTAGAGGTCGAAGCCGACGGCGGCCATGTGCCCTGACTGCTCCGCGCCGAGGATGTTCCCGGCACCGCGGATCTCGAGGTCGGCCAGGGCGATCTGGAACCCGGCCCCCAGCTCCGAGGCGTTGAAGATCGCCTGGAGCCGCTTGCGGGCCTCGTCGCTCATGCGCTCTCGACGGCGGTAGAGCAGATAGGCGTAGGCGCGCCGACTGCTGCGGCCGACCCGCCCGCGGAGCTGGTAGAGCTGGGCCAGGCCCAGCTGGTCGGCGCGGTCGATGACGATCGTGTTGGCGTTGGGGATGTCGAGCCCCGACTCGATGATGGTCGTGCAGACGAGGACGTCCGCGTCGCCGGCCGCGAAGCCGACCATCACGGTCTCGAGGGCACCCTCGGGCATCTGGCCGTGGCCGACGACGATCCGCGCGCCGGGAAGCATCCGCCGGAGCTGCTCCGCCTGCGCGTCGATCGTCTCGACCCGGTTGTGGACGAAGAAGACCTGGCCGCCTCGGTCCAGCTCGCGGAGGATGGCGTCGCGGACGAGCCCGGCGGACGCCTCGGCGACCCGCGTCTGGATGGGCAGGCGGTCCTCCGGCGGGGTCTCGATGACCGACAGGTCGCGGATGCCGGCCAGGGCCAGGTTGAGGGTCCGCGGGATCGGCGTCGCCGAGAGGGTCAGCACGTCGACCTCGCGGCGGAGCCGCTTGAGCCGCTCCTTGGCGGCCACCCCGAAGCGCTGCTCCTCGTCCACCACGACCAGCCCCAGGTCGCGGAACGCGACGTCGCGTGACAGCAGCCGATGGGTCCCGATGACCAGGTCGACGGACCCGTCGGCCAGCCCCGCGATCGTCCGCCGCTGGTCGGCCGGCCCCACGAACCGCGACAGCAGCCGGACCGTGATGGGGAACGCCGCGAAGCGCTGGGAGAAGGTCCGGTGGTGCTGGTCGGCGAGGACCGTCGTCGGCACGAGGACGGCGACCTGCCGGCCGTCCTGGATGGCCTTGAAGGCGGCTCGCAGGGCGACCTCGGTCTTGCCGTAGCCCACGTCGCCGACCACCAGCCGGTCCATCGGCTGGCCCGCCTCCATGTCGACCTTCACCTCGGCGATGGCGCGGAGCTGGTCCGGGGTCTCCTCGTACGGGAACGAGGCCTCGAGCTCGGCCTGCCAGGGTGTGTCCACCTCGAAGGCGTGCCCGCGGGCGGCAGCCCGGGCGGCGTACAGCTCCAGGAGCTCGGAGGCCAGGTCGGTGACCGCCCGCTTGACCCGCTGCTTGGTCCGGAGCCACTCGGTCCCGCCGAGTCGGCTGAGCGCGGGGGATTCGCCGCCCGAGTAGCGGCTGAGGCGCTCGATCTGCTCGACGGGGACGAAGATCCGGTCCCCGGCCGCGAACCGCAGCTCCAGGAAGTCCCGGTCGTCGCCGAGGCCGCTGGACCGCCGGATCATCCGCTCGTAGCGGGCGATGCCGTGGTCGATGTGGACCACCAGATCGCCCGGGGTGAGCCGCTCCAGGAGGTCGCGTGGGACGACCCGCCGGAGCGCCTTCGGGCGACGGACGCGCACCGACCCGAACAGCTCGCGGTCGGTCACCAGCACGAGCCCGTCCGGGCCCCCCTCGAAGCCCCCGTTGAGGCTGCGCTCCACGAGGACGACGGCGCCGGCCTCGGGCGGCACGGCGATCCTGGTGACGACGGCGACGGGACGACCTGCCTCCTCGAGGAGCTCGGCCAGGCGAGGCGCCTGGTCGGTCGCCAGGACGACCCTGCCGCCCTCGGCGGTCCACCCGTCGACCATCTCCGCAAGCCGGCCGGTCCGTCCCGGCAGCACCACCGGCTCGCGCCAGCCGAACAGGTCCCCGGACGCCAGGCCGCCACGCGCCAGGGTCACCTCCGACGGAAGGTCGCTCATCCAGGTCAGCTCGAGGGTCCGCGCCGCGGCCAGCCGGGACCGCCAGGTCCGGTCCGCAAGGTAGGGCGACGGCCACCCGTCCGGCAGGTCGCCCGATGCGACGAGCTCGGCGCGACGCTCCGCCTCCTGGCGCCACAGGGACTCGGCGGCGTCGGCCAGGTCGCCCGGCTCGTCGATCACCAGGAGCGTCCCCGGATCCACGTGGTCCAGGCCGGTCGTCCCGGCCAGGACGGGAGCCCAGATCTCGGCGGCGTCGCCGACGGCCAGCGCACGCGTGGTCGGCGCCCCGGCGCCCTCGAGACGGAGCAGGTCGTCGGCCAGCCGCTCGGGCAGCCGCTCGGCCAGGCGCCCCAACCGGTCGGCGATCGACCCGGTCCCCCCGGCAGGGCGGAGGAACTCGCTCGCCGGCAGCAGCTCGACCGGCCCGGACGGTCCCACCGACCGCTGGTCGGTCGGGTCGAACGCTCGGATGGAGTCGATCTCGTCGCCGAAGAGCTCGAGGCGGACCGGCAGCTCGGCGGACGGCGGGAAGAGGTCCACGATGCCGCCCCGGCGGGCGAACTCGCCCCGGCCGGCGACCTCGAGGACGCGGCTGTAGCCGAGGCCGTGGAGGTCCCGGAGGAAGGCGTCGAGGTCGATCCGGGCCCCGGTCCGCAACTGCCGCGGCTCGGGCAGCTCGGACGGCGGGATCGTCGCCTGGATCAGCGCCTGGACCGAGGCCACCAGGACGGGCGCCCGACCGGTCCGCCAGGCGGCCAGGGCAGCGACCCGCGTCGCCGTCTCGTCGGGGACGAGCTCGCTGCGCTCGTAGGCGAGCGCCGTCCTGGGCTCGAGCACGGTGACGAGCGAGGGGTCGCCGAGCCAGGCGCCGAGCTCCTCGGCCACGCGGTCCCCGATCTCGGCGTCGCGGGCGATCCAGCAGACCCGCTCCCCGGCCTGGGCGAGGGCCGCCGCGAGATAGGTCTTGGCGGCGTGCGGGACCGCGGTGACGGCGGCATGACGGCCCGCTCGGGGCGCGGCCTCGCCCGGCGGGCCGACCCGCTCGACGAGCGTGGCGAACGCCCCGGAACCGGCGACGAGGCCGGGCAGCCGCGAGAGGTCCGGGATCCGACGCCCACCCCGCGAGGGAGAGCGTCCGGCGGCGGGCGGCGGACCCGAGCGAGGGCCGCGGCCACCGGACCGGTCCGACGCGACGCGCTCGCGGGCGAGCTCGACCTCTGCCTCCGCGGCAGCGACCTCGAGGTCCGGGCCCCCGTCGAGCGGACCCCGGCGGGCAAGGGCCTCACCCAAGAGCCGGTCGACCTCCCGCCGCCGCGTGGCCCGCTGGCCGCGCAGCGGAGGACTCATCGGCCGTCCCCCTGCGACCGGACCTTGCGCCAGCCGGTCCGGGTGCGCCGGATCCCGTCCGCGTCCGGCGGGCCGTCGATCTCCCCGGGTGGGGCCAGGCGGTCCGGGTCCGCTGGCCGGAGCTGGAAGGCGTTGAAGCGGTTGGCGGCCTTGTTCGTGCCCTCGCGAGCCCACGCCTCGACCGCGTCGGCAGACGCGTCGAGCAGCTCGTCCAGGCGGAGCTGCTCCTCGGGACCGAACCGGCTCAGGACATGGTCGACCGCGTCCCGGGTCGGCTCCCCGATCCCGACCCGGAGCCGGCTGAACTTCTCGGTCCCGAGCTCCTCGATGATCGACCGAAGCCCGTTGTGCCCGCCGGCGCCGCCGCCCTCCCGGAAGCGCAGCCGTCCGAACGGCAGGGCGAAGTCGTCGGCGACCACGAGGAGGTCGGCGAGCGGGGCACGCTCGCGGGCCAGCAGCTTGCGGACGGCCAGCCCGCTGTCGTTCATGTAGGTCAGCGGCTTCGCCAGCACCAGGTCGAGACCGGCATGACGCCCGCGGACCGACGAGGCGGCATCGCGGTCCCGACCCCGCCCGGTCCAGCCCGCACGGTCGGCCAGGCGGTCGAGGACCATCCAGCCGATGTTGTGGCGGGTCCCGGCGTACTGACCGCCGGGATTGCCGAGACCGACGACGAGCTTCACGCGACCTCCCTGCTGGCGGATCCCGGCGTCACCGTCGTCGGCCACGCCGAGCGGCCCCGACGGCGTCCGCCCCGGGGCCCAACGTCGTGGATGGTACCGCGCCCGCGCGGGCGGCCGGCCCGGTCAGCTCCGATCCGCGGGATCGTCCGGCGGCCGGGCGCCCAGCAGCCGGCGCTCCAGGTCCCGCATGGCGGCCTCTTCGCGCGGGTCCGCGTGGTCCCAGCCACACAGGTGGAGCGTGCCGTGGGTCACGAGCAGGCCGAGCTCCTCCGCGGGCGTCCAGCGGACGTCACCCGTCTGCCCCCCGCGACCCGACGAGGCCTGGGCGACGGCGCGCTCGACGGACACGACGATGTCGCCGAGATGCGGCCGTCGCGAGGGCGGTTCCACGAAGCGCGGCCGCCGGCTGTCGTCGCCGGTGGGCGGTCGGACCGGGCCCCCCTCGTGTGCCGGGAAGGCCT